>NZ_JBFAZX010000024.1:0-119990 GCF_040689395.1 Dactylosporangium sp. NPDC051484
GGGAACGGGATCCGGGCGGGCGCGAACGCCTTCTCGGCGAGCCGCAGCATCACGATCGAATCCTTGCCGCCGGAGAACAGCAGCACCGGCCGCTCAAACTCCGCGAGCACCTCACGCATGACGAACAGGCTCTCGGCCTCAAGCGCGTCCAGATGGGAGACCCGATAGGGAGGCCGGCTCATCGGACCGCCGCCCCCGCGATGCGGTGCTCCCGCAGCCGCTCGTAGAAGGGGCGGTGGTAGGCGATGAGCGCGTCCACCCGCTCGGCGTCGGCCGGGTCGATCGGGTGCTCGTTGGCGGCGGCGGTGAAGCCGCTGCTGCGGGACACGTCACGGTGCCACGCCTCGGTCCGGGCCCACTCGGGGCGGGCGCCCTGGTCCCAGGTCAGCGCGTCGGGCAGGAACGGCAGGCCGGTCAGCTCGCAGTAGCGGGCGACGACGGCGGGCGGGTCGGCGACGAGGTCGTCACCGTCGATCACGACGGTGGGGGCGCCGGCCGCCCGGACGACGTTGAAGATCTCGTACACCCGCTCGAAGCCGATCTCGTCGCGTTCGACGGTGCGGTTCATGGCGTAGTGCGAGCCGACGACGGCGGCGGGGTCGCGGATCATGAACGTGTTGGTGAGGTCGGTGTGCAGCCGCGGGTCGGCGAGCAGGGCGCCGTAGCGGTAGTCGGCGGTCTCCTTGACGAACAGCCGCCGCTCACTCGCGCGGGCCCGGTCCAGCAGGAGCTCGAAGAGCTCCTCGATGGACGTGGCGGTGGCTTCGCCCAGGTCGAACCGGCCGGTGGCGGCGAGGTTGGAGAAGGGTTCGTGCACGACGTCGAGGTCGCCGCGCTCGATGATCATGCGGAGGAAGGCGGTGGAGCGCGAGCGTGGTACCGCCCACATGACGATGACGGGAGGGATGCTCACTGCGACCACTCCGTCGGCTCCCGGTCCCAGCGGTGCCGGCGCAGCTCGTCCAGCAGGGCCGGGTCGAGCGGCGGGGCGTCGCTGGTGGCGATGTTGGCGCGCACGTGCGGGAGCGTGCGCATCCCCGGGATGACCGTGCTGACCTGGGGGTTGGCGAGGATGAAGCGCAGCGCCAGCTCGGGCAGGCTGACCCCGTCGGGCAGGACGGCCGTGAGGGCCTCGGCCCGCGAGACGCTGGCTTCGAGGTTTGCCGGCACGAAGTAGCTGTTGCGCCAGTCACCCTCGGGCCAGGTGCTCTCGCGGGTCAGGGTCCCGGTGAGGGTGCCCTCGTCGAAGGGGACCCGGGCGATGACGGCGATGTCCAGCTCGGCGCAGACGCCGAAGAGCTTGTCCTCGGGGGCCTGGTCGAGGACGTTGTAGATGACCTGCACGGCGTCGATGAGACCGGTCTGGAGGGTGTCGAGGACGTTCCACGGCTCCCAGCGGTTGATGCTGATCCCGATCCCGTCGACGAGGCCCTGGTCGCGCAGGTCGGCCACGACCCGCTGCCATTCCGGCTCGCGGGCCCAGGTGTCCTCCCAGACGTGGAACTGCAGCAGGTCGATGCGCTCGACGCCGAGGTTATCCAGGCTGCGGTCGACGTATTCGCGGATGTGCTCCTCGGGGAAGACGTCAGCGATCGCCGAGTCGCGGGTGGAGGGCCACCGGCGGTCCTTCGGCGGGATCTTCGTGGCCAGCTTCAGCCCGCCCGCCGCCGGAGCCTCACCGACGCTGGTGCGCAGGCCGCCGAGCAGCCGCTCGCTGTGGCCGCGGCCGTAGATCCAGGCGGTGTCGAAGAAGTTGCAGCCGAGCCGGACGGCCTCCAGCAGGGCCTCCTTGCCGGTGGTGTCGTCGGCGCCGGTCCAGCCGCCTTCGCCGCCGCCGATGCCCCACATGCCGTAGCCGATTTCGCTGACCGGCCAGCCGAGCCGGCCGAAGGTGCGGTACCGCATCGATCGTCCTCCTTGTCTTCTCGGCCGCTCACACGGCGGCGGTGAGTGGTTCGCGCCACCGGTTGCCGCCGGTGCCGAACCGGGTCTGCTGCAGGGCGCCGGACGCGGTGACGTCCACGGCGGTGGGGCGGGCTGTGCCGCGGTGCAACGTGAGTGTGACGGTGGCCGAGGCCCGCTCGAGCAGCGCGTCGAGCGCGGCCCGGGCGGACACGGCGGCCGGGTCGGCATACCAGGCCTCGTAGACGGCGGCGCCAAGAGTGCCGCTGAGTTGCTCGTAGAGCGCGCGCGACGGCTGGTCGAGGCTGGTCTGCAGCACGCGCTGCCAGGCGGCGCCCAGCACCTCCAACGCCGGCGCCTCGTAGACGCCGCGGCAGACGGTGCCGATGATGCGCCGCTCGACCACGTCGCGCAGCCACACACCGTGGTGGGCGCCGAGCTCGCCGGCACGCAGCAGGATGGCGATCGGGTCCGGTCCACTGCCGTCGATGTCGGTGATGCGGCCCTCGGCGACCGTCACGGTGACGGTGCGCGGGTCGTCGGGGGCGTCGGCGGGCCAGCGACTCCAGCGGGGCCGCAGCGTGCGCGCGTCGACGGGCACCCGGAGGTCCTCGAGGGCCGCGGACTCGTGCGAGGCCCCGGCGAGCGAGGCGTCGGTCGACCAGTCGGCGCCGCTGCCCTCATCCAGCGGCAGGCCGGCCGCCTGCACCGCGTCGAGCATCGCCTCGCGGCCCGGGAATCGGCGCAGCGCGGACGGGTCGATCCATGGCGCGTACACATCCAGGCCCGGTGCGAACCGGGCGGTGTAACGGGCGAATCGGCGCTGGTCGTTGCCGCCGCCGACGCAGCCGTGGGCGAGCACGCTGTGCCCCTCGGCGACCAGCCGCGGCGCGAGTTGCTCGACGAGCACGAGCCGGGCTGCGCCGGTGGTGTTCCAGTAGCCGCCGTCGTGGCGGGCCTGGTAGCGCACGAGGTCGAGGGCGAGCGCGGCCATCGGGGCGCGCAGGTCGACGAGCGTGGCCGGCGCCCCCTGGGCCCGCCAGGCGGCGACGACGGCCTCCAACTCGGCGCGCGGCGCCTGCCCGATGTCGGCGATCAGGTGGTGCGCGTCGACGCCCCGCTCGGCCAGCCAGATGCCCAGGGCGGTGCTGGACAGTCCGCCTCCCTGCAGCACGCCGACCGAGCGTTCAGCGAGTGACCCAACATACATGATCGATATGATAAAGGCTGATCATGAAAAATTGGCAAGGCCCTTCGTGAACTGTCGGAAATCCCGTCGGAGCGACGGGTTGTGACGGAGATCCGCGACCCGACAGAAAACCGATCAGCACTTGTTCGGGCCCAACGACGCGGGGTAACGTCATTCGCCGTCCTCTCTCGCCAACGGCCCGATGTTAACACTCATCGACGTCGCAGCCCAGTCATTGTTAACGGACCGAGAAGCACCAGCTGATTGACCTCTATGAATGATCTACGGATACTTCATACCTCTCCGTTCATCATTCGGTCATAGACCCAGGTCACAAGCCACATTCTGTCCCGCCGCCGGCACGACCCTACCGGCGGCGATCCAGCGCGCCCGGAGCCGTGTCATGACGAGCAACCCCACGACCGACCACCACCATCGAGCCGGACACGACGCCGTGCCGCACGGCATCGGCGAGGCCCGGGAGTTTCCTCGCACCTGCTCGGTGCTCGACCTCTTCGAGGTCGTCGCGCGCGGCACGCCCGACCGCCCCGCCGTGAGCCACGGCCCGGCCGGCCTGACCTTCGCCGAGCTCGACGCCGCCGCCACGACGGTCGCCGCCGCCCTGCGCGAGCACGGCGTCGGCCCGGGCGACCTCGTGCCCCTCCTGATCGGCAACAGCCTGCACTTCCCCGTCGCCGTCCTCGGCGCGATGAAGGCCGGCGCCGTCTACGTGCCGGTCGACCCGGACTGGCCGGCAACCCGCATCCAGGGCGCGCTGCGTCAGCTCGCCCCCGCCGTCATCCTCGCCGTCCGTGCGACCGGGGCCGCCGTGCCCGCGTCGGACGGGCCCAAAACGGTCGTGCTGGCCGTCGACGACCTCCCGCCGGCACCGGCCGCCGCCCCCGCGGACGGCGCGCGGCCGGGGCCCGAGGACCTCATCTACGGCTACTTCACCTCCGGCTCGACCGGGACCCCGAAGTGCACCCTCAACCGCCACCGCGGCCTGGTCAACCGGCTCACCGCGATGTCGGGGCACTTCGGCGACGGCGCCGGGCAGATCGTGCTGCAGAACAGCCGCCCGACCTTCGACTCGTCGATGTGGCAGGTGCTGTGGCCGCTCACCACCGGCGGGCGTGTCGTCATCCCCGACCGTCGCGGCATCCTCGACCTCGAGGAGACCTGTCGGATCATCGGCCGGCACGGCATCACCATCACCGACTTCGTGCCATCGGTGCTCAGCGCGCTGGTCGCCCTGCTGGAGCTGCGCCCGGACCTGGTCGCCGACCTGTCCGGCCTACGTCGCATGCTGATCGGCGGCGAGGCCGCCAACCGCCACGTCCTGCAGCGGCTGCACACACTGCTGCCCGGACTGCGGGTGACCAACACCTACGGCCCCACCGAGTGCTCGATCGGCTCGGTCTTCCACGACATCGACCTCGACGCCGACCCGGTCGCGGTTTCCGGACAGGACGGCAGCATTCCGCTGGGCGGGCCCATCCCGAACACCGCGGCGCTCGTCCTCGACGACGACCTGCGCCCCCTGCCGCCGGGCAAGATCGGTGAGATCTTCATCGGCGGCGAGTGCGTCGGCGCCGGATACCTGCACGACGCCGAGCGCACCGCCCAGGCGTTCGTGGACAACCCGTTCACCGCCGTGCCCGGGCCCACGCTGTACCGCACCGGCGACCTCGGCCACGTCGGACCGGACGGCCTGCTGCGCTTCGACGGCCGCCGCGACGACCAGGTCAAGGTCGGCGGCGTGCGCATCGAGCTCGCCGAGATCGAGCGCGCGCTGCTGGAGGTGGCCGGGGTGCGCGACGCCGCCGTAGTGGCCAGCGGCGAGGGCGCGGGCCGTTCCCTGGTCGCGTTCCTCACCGCCGGGTCGCCGGGCGAGCCGGAGACCGACGCCGTCGTGGCGCACCTGCGCCGGCAGCTGCCCGCCGAGGTGGTGCCGCGCCGCCTGGTCCGTCTCGCGGAGCTGCCCCTGACACCCAACGGCAAGCTCGACCGGCGCCGGCTGGAACAGCTCGCCGCCGAGCGGATCGCCGAGGCCGCCGAGCCTACCGCCGTCGTCGCGCCGGCCTCCGGCACCGAGGAACTCGTCGCCGGGGTGTGGCGTGAGGTGCTGCAGGTGGAGACCGTCTCGGTCGACGTCGCCTTCACTGAGTACGGCGGCACCTCGCTACTGGCCCACCGCATCGGCACGCTGCTGGGCAGCCGTGCCGGCCGGCCGGTCGACGTCGGCGCGCTGCTTCGCGCCGACACCGTGCGCGAGCAGGCCGCGCTGCTGCTCGGCGGTGGCCGGCCCGCCCGCGCGGACGGTGGCATCACCCAGCTGGAGGCCGACCGGCGGGTGGCAGAGCTCGGCGCCGTGCGGGCCCGGCCCGCCCCTCAGCGCTCGCACCGGGTTCTCGTCACGGGCAGCACCGGGTTCATCGGCGCGCATCTGCTGGCTGAGTTGCTGTCCCGGCCGACGGTGCACATCATCTGCCTCGTGCGCGCCGCCGACGTACCGGCCGCACGGGAGCGCCTGCGAGCCGCGCTACGGCACTACCGGCTCGCCGAGGCACTCACCCGCCTCGACTACGCGCTGGGATACGGCCAGCTGCGCATCATCGCCGGCGACCTCGCGGCGCCGGAGCTCGGGCTGCCCCACGGCGCCTTCACCCGCCTCGCACACGAGGTCGACGCCGTGCTGCACGCCGGCGCGCGGGTGAACTTCCTGTCCGACTACGCCGGCCTGCGCGCCGACAACGTCCTCGGCACGCGGGAGCTGCTGCGCCTGGCCCTGACCGGCGACGGCTGCCGGCTGCACGTGCTGTCCAGCTTCAGCGCGTTCGGCGCCGACGAGCTCGCCGGACACGGCGGGGCACCGATCGGCGAGGACCGCCTGCCCGACCCGGCCCGGCCGCCCGCCGACGGCTACAGCCGCTCCAAGCACGTCGTCGAGCACGTGCTGGAGGACTCCCGCCGCTACGGGCTGGACTCCGTCGTCTACCGGCTCGGCGAGATCTGGCCGCACAGCCGCACCGGGGTGCCCAACGCCGCCTCCATCGCGCACGGCCTGATCGCCGCGTGCGCGCGCACCGGCATCGTCTTCCCGACCACCGCCGCCACGGATCACCTGCCCGTCGACCTCGTGGCCGGATACGTCGCCACCGCGGTCACCGGCCGGCGCCCGACCGGCGACCGGGTGCACCTGCTGCGCCCGACCTCGCTGCGCTTCGCCGAGGTCTTCGACGCTCTGGTGGACCGTGGCATCGCCGAGCCCGGCGGCTTCCCGCGGTTCTGGGCCCGGCTGCACGAGCTCGTCGAGCGCGACGGCGCCGACGAGCTGCTGGTCCGGGCGGCGATGCTGCTGCCCGCCCCGCACGACGACGGCCCGGCCGCGCCGGCTGCCCTGGAGGCGATGTTCACCGACAGTTCGCGTCACTTCGCCGTCGCCGAGTTCACCAGCCACGCACCGAGCATGGCGGCGCTGGTCACCCGCACCGCGCTGGACGACCTGACCCCGTTCCTGGACGGCCTGGCGCCCTCCGACGTCGGCGCCGGCCTGGGCGCGCGGCGATGAGCGAGGGCCTCAGGAGGACCGCCGACGCCGGCCACGCGCCGGTGCGAGGATGCGGGGATGCCGCTGAACCTCGCGCTCTTCCTCGTGTTCCTCGTCGCGATCCTGCTCATCTGCGTGACGCCGGGCCCCGACATGCTGTATCTCGTGGCGACCTCACTGAGCCAGGGCCCGCTGGCCGGGGTCGTGGCGTCGGCCGGCATGGCGATCGGGATGCTGGTGCACACCCTCGCGGTGACGCTGGGACTCGCCGCCGTGCTGGCCGCCTCGCCGGTGGCCTACGAGGTGATCAAGTACGGCGGCGCGGCATACCTGGTGTACATGGGCGTCCAGGCCTGGCGTACCCGATCGGAGCTGGGGCGGACACCGGCGGTGCAGGACCGGGTCGCCACCTGGCGCGTGCTGTGGCGGGCCATGGTCACCAACATCCTCAACCCGAAGATCATCCTGTTCTACCTGGCGTTCCTGCCGCAGTTCGTCGACGCCGGCCGCGGCCATCCGACGCTGCAGCTGCTCATCCTCGGGCTGACCTTCGTCGTCGTGGGCCTGCTGGTCGACTCGCTCATCGGGATCAGCGCCGGCCGGCTCGGCCGATGGCTGCAGCGGCGCCGGAGGGCCGACACGATCCTCAACCGCATCGCCGGCACGGTCTTCATCGCGCTCGCGGTCCGGCTGGTGGTCTGAGTGCGCGGCACCGCAATTCATCGACAACGGGAGCACAACCATGACCGAGACAGCAGAGCACCGCCCCGACGAGCCCGTCTTCACGGTGGTGGTCAACCACGAGGAGCAGCACTCGGTGTGGCCCGCCGGTCGCGAGGTGCCCGCCGGGTGGCGCGAGATCGGCGTGCACGGCACCCGGGCCGAGTGCCTCGCCCACATCGCCCAGGTGTGGACCGACCTGCGGCCGCTGAGCGTGCGCCGATGACCCGCCCCGCGGGCATGACCCTCGAGGAGAAGCGGCGGGCGCTGCTCGAGCTACGGCTGCGGCAACGCCGCGAGGAGCAGGAGCGGGTCACGCCGGTGCCGCGGGACGGGGCCCTGCCCGGGTCGTACCAGCAGGAGGGGCTGTGGTACCTGCACCAGCTCGACCCTGCCTCGGCCGTGTACCACATCCCGCTCGCGCTGCGGCTGCGTGGCCCGCTCGACATCGCGGCCCTGCGCGACGCCCTGCGCCGGCTGGTGGCCCGCCACGAGAGCCTGCGGACCCGGTTCGACGCGGACGGTCAGCAGCTCGCCGACCCGCCACCGCCCGACTGGCCGCTGCCGGTGACCCCGGTGGCCGAGAGCGGCCTCGATGACTGGATCCGCGCCGCCACGGACCGGCCGTTCGACCTGGCCAAGGCGCCGCTGCTGCGCACCGAGCTGGCCGGGGTCGGCCCCGACGACCACGTGCTGCTGCTGGTGCTGCACCACGTCATCGCCGACGGCTGGTCGCTGGGCATCCTGTGCACCGAACTGTCCGCGCTGCTGTCCGCGCCGACCGGCACGGACCCGCTGCCGCCGCTGAGCATCCAGCCGGCCGACCACGCCGCCTGGCAGCGCCGCCGGTTGTCCGGCGCCGCCCTCGACGAGCAGCTGAACTTCTGGCGCCGCACCCTGGACGGCATCGGGACGCTGGAGTTCCCGGCCGACCGGCCTCGGCCCGCCCAGCCGACCGGCGCCGGGGCTCTGCTCGCCCGGCCGCTGCCCGACGGGCTCGCCCAGCGGCTGCGGGCCCTGGCCGCCGCCGAGCGCGTGTCGTTCCTGGCCGTACTGCTGGCCGGGTTCCTCACGGTGCTGCACCGCTACACCGGCCAGGACGACCTCGCCGTCGGGTCGATCTTCTCGGGCCGCACCCGCTCGGAGATCGAGCCCCTGGTGGGTTTCTTCGTCAACACGCTCGTGCTGCGCACCAGCCTCGCCGGCGACCCGGCCTTCCGCGAGCTCGTGCGCCGCTGCCACGACACCGTCCTCGGCGCGTCCGCACACCAGGAGGTGCCATTCGGCCTCGTCGTCGACGCGCTGCGCCCCGATCGGGTGCCCGGCCGCAACCCGCTGTTCCAGATCAGCTTCACGCTGCAGGCCAAGGCGGTCACCGAGGCCGCGCTCACGCTGCCCGGCGTGCGCGTCCGCGCGCTGCCGCGAGGCGCGACCAGCGCCCGCTTCGACCTCGCCGTCGCCGCCGAGGAACGCCCGGACGACGGGCTCGACGTGACCGTGGAGTACTCCACCGAGCTGTTCGACGCCGGCCGCGTCGAGCGGCTGGTCGGGCACCTGGCGACGGTGCTCGCCCAGGTGGCCGACGACCCCGACGTGCCCATCAGCGCCGTCGAGGTGCTCACCGCGGCCGAACGCACCCAGGTCGTCCGCGCGTGGAATCCGGCACCGGTACCGCGCCCCGGCGCGACCCTGCTGCACACCGTCTTCGCCGAGCGCGCCGCCGAGGCGCCCGCCCGGACGGCCATGCGCTTCGCCGGCGCCGACCTCACCTACGGCGAACTCGACCAGCGGGCCAACCGGCTCGCGCACCAGCTCATCACCGCCGGGGTGAAGCCCCGCAGCCACGTCGGCGTGCTGCTGGAGCGCGGCTTCGATCTCCCGGTCGCGCAGCTCGCGGTGCTCAAGAGCGGCGGCGCCTGGGTGCCACTGGACCCGCAGTACCCGCGTGACCGCCTCGCGTACCAGCTCGCCGACGCCGGGGTCGCACTGGTGCTCACCACCGCCGACCTCGCCGACCGGCTCCAGGACGGCATCGCCACCGTCCTGCTGGACGCCCGCGACGGCGACGAGCAGCCCGCCACCGCGCCCTACGTGGACGTCGACCCCGAGGACACCGCCTACGTCATCTACACCTCGGGGTCGACCGGGCGGCCCAAGGGCGTGCTGGTGCCGCACCGGGCCGCCGTGCACTTCTGCCGCAACCTCGTCGAGCTGTTCGACCTCGGGCCCGGCGACCGCGTGCTGCAGCTGGCCAACCCGACCTTCGACGTGAGCGTGTCGGACTTCTTCGCCACCTTCAGCGCCGGCGCCACCGTCGTCGGCGCGCCCCGCACCACCCTGTTCGACCCCGACGCGCTGCAGGCCCTGATGCGCGACGAGCGGATCACCTACGGCGACATCCCGCCTGCGGTGCTGCGGCTGCTCGACCCCGAACCGCTCAGCGACCTGCGTGTGCTGTTCATCGGCATGGAACCGTTCGGCGCCGAGCTGGTCAACCGCTGGGCCCGGCCCGGCCGGCAGTTCCACAACGGCTACGGCCCGACCGAGGTCACCATCACCTGCACCGACTACCGCTGCCCGGACGAGCCGCTCACCGCCGCCCCGCCGATCGGCCGGGCGATGGCCAACCACCGCGCCTACGTGCTCGACCCGGGGCTGCGCCCGGTGCCGGTCGGCGTGCCCGGCGAGCTGTTCATGGCCGGTGCCGGCCTCGCGCACGGCTACCTCGGCCGGCCCGATCTGACCGCGGACAAGTTCCTCCCCGACCCGTTCGCCACCGAGTTCGGTCTCGGCCCGGGCGAGCGCATGTACGCCACCGGCGACCTGGTCCGCTGGCGTGCCGACGGCCAGCTCGAGTTCCTCGGCCGGACCGACCGGCAGGTCAAGCTCCGCGGGCTGCGCGTCGAACTCGGCGAGGTCGAGCACACCGTGAACAGCTTCCCCGGCGTCCGGCAGAGCGCGGTGACGCTGCGGCAGGGCGGCACCGCCCAGGCCCACCTCGCCGCCTACGTCGTGCCGGAGCCGGACCGGGTCGTCGACCTGGCCGCGTTGCGTGAGCATCTCACCGAGCGGCTGCCGCTGCACATGGTCCCCGCCGCCCTGCACCACCTCGACGCGCTCCCGCTGACCCCGTCGGGCAAGGTCGACGAGGCCCGGCTGCCCGCACCCGCGGAGCCGGACGAGCAGCAGCCGCACCAGGCGCCGCGGACCGCCACTGAGCGCCACCTCGCCGGGCTGTGGGCCGGGCTGCTCGGCGCCGGCGAGGACCAGATCGGTGCCGACGACACGTTCTTCGGCCTCGGCGGCAACTCGATGCAGTCGATCCAGCTCATCGCCCGCATCCGCGACGCGTTCGGGGTCGGCCTCGAGCCGCGCCAGATCTTCAGCGCCGCACGCCTCGACCAGCTCGCCGCCCTCGTCGACACCCTGGCCGCACCCGGCCCTTCGGCCGAGACCGTGCAGGCGGACGAGGACGAGGAGATCGCCGCGCTGGAGGCCCTGCTCGCCCGCAAGCGGGCCGCGCGCGACGCCCAGCGAGCCAGCCCCGGCGCGGACCGCATCCCCGCCGCCCCGCGCGGCGCCCCGCTGCCCTGCTCGCACCAGCAGGAGGGGCTGTGGCTGCTGCACCAGCTCGACCCGGCCGCCACGACCTACCACCTGCCGCTCGCCCTGCGCATCCGCGGCGCGCTCGACCCGCAGGCGCTCGGCCGCGCGTTCGCCGCCCTGGTCGCCCGCCACGAGAGCCTGCGCACCCGGTTCGAGGAGCACAACGGCGTCCCGGTGCAGGTCATCGACCCGCCGCCGGCCACGTGGCCGCTACCGGTGCAGGACGTCACCGACGCCGCCCGGTGGCTGCACGACGGCACCCACGCCCCGTTCGACCTGCGCACCGGGCCGCTGTTGCGCACCAGCCTCGCCCGCGTCGGCCCGGACGAGCACCGGCTGCTCATCGTCGTGCACCACATCATCGCCGACGGCTGGTCCATCGCCCTGCTCACCGACGAGCTGTCCCGGCTGTACGCCGGGCAGACGCTCGCCCCACTGGACCTGCAGCCCGCCGACCACGCCGCCTGGCAGCGCGGCGGCGGCCCCGGCGCGGACCGCGACGAGCGGCTCGCGGAGCACCTGGCCTACTGGCGGCGCGCCCTCGACGGCCTGCCCGAGCTGGAGTTCCCGGCCGATCGGCCCCGCCCGGCCCGCCCGGCCGGCGCCGGAGCCCAGCTGAGCCGGCGGCTGCCGCACGGCCTCGGCGACGCCGTGCGCGGTGTCGCCCGGCGCGAGCAGGCGACCTTCCTGGCCGTCGCGCTGGCCGGCTTCGGCGTGGTGCTGCGGCGCTACACCGGCCAGGACGACCTCGCCATCGGCTCGGTCTTCTCCGGGCGCACCCGCTTCGAGCTGGAGCCGCTCGTCGGGTACTTCGCCAACGTCGTGGTGCTGCGGACGGACACCGCCGGCCGCCCCACCTTCGCCGAACTGGTCCGCCGTTGCCACGACACCGTGCTCGACGCGACCGCCCACCAGGACGTGCCGTTCGGCCTCGTCGTCGACCTGCTGCGGCCGGACCGGGTGCCCGGCCGCAACCCGCTGTTCCAGGTCAGCTTCAGCCTGCAGACCGCCGAGGTCGCCGCCGCCGAGATCCGCCTCGGCGATGCCGTGGTCGAGCCGGTCGCCGCCGGCACCGACGGGGCCCGCTTCGACCTGACCATCGCGCTGACCGACGGCCCCGCGGGCGAGCTCGACCTGGCGATCGAGTACTCCACCGAGCTCTTCGACGCCGACCGGATCGAGCGGCTCACCGAGCACCTCACCACCGTGCTGCGCGCGGCGACCGCAGCGCCGGACACCCCGATCGACGCGCTGCCGCTGCTCGGCCCCGACGAGCTGCGCACCGTCGTGCGGGACTGGAACCCGGCCCCGGTCGCCCGGCCCGGCGGTCTGCTGCACGACCTGGCCGCCGGGCACGCGACCGCCCGGCCCGGGCAGGTCGCCATGCGCCACGGCGGCGACGAACTGACCTACGGCCGGCTGGAGGAGCGTGCGAACCGGCTCGCCCAGGTCTTGGCGCAGGACCACGGCATCGGCACCGGCCACCGCGTCGGCGTGCTGCTCGACCGCGGCCTCGACCAGCCGGTGGCCCAGGCGGCGGTGCTCAAGACCGGAGCGGCGTGGCTGCCGATCGACCCGCGCAACCCGGCGCAGCGCATCGCCTTCCAGCTCGCCGACGGCGCCGCGCCGGTCGTGCTCACCACCACCGGCCTGGCCGGGCTGCTGCCGCCGCAGATGCCGCGGCTGTGCCTGGACGACCCGGCCACGGCGGCGCGGCTGGCGGCGGCTGCGGTCACCGCGCCGGCCGCCGACGTGCGCCCGGACGACCTGGCCTACATCATGTACACCTCCGGCTCCACCGGGACGCCGAAGGGCGTGATGATCCCGCACCGGGCGGCCGTGCAGTTCGCCCAGAGCACGGCCGTGCGCTACGCGATCACCGACCGGGACCGCCTCGCGCAGGTCGCCAACACGGCGTTCGACGTGTCGATCTTCGACTTCTACGCGGCGTTCGCCGCCGGAGCCACCGTGGTCGGCGTTCCCCGTGACAGCCTGACCGACCCGGACGCCCTCGGCGCCGTGCTGCGCGACGAACGGGTCACCGTGACCTACGTGCCGCCCGCGCTGCTGGGCCTCATGGACCCGCGGGTGCCGCGGGACCTTCGGCTGGTCATGGTCGCCGGCGAGACCTGCCCGGCGGAGCTGCCCGAGCGCTGGGCGGCACCGCACCGCGAGTTCCGCAACGGCTACGGCCCGACCGAGACCACCGTCATCAGCACCGACCACCCCTGCCCGCCCGGGCGGTACGAGCTGCGGCCGCCGATCGGCCGGCCGATGGACAACCAGCTGGTGTACGTGCTCGACGCCGGCCTGCGCCCGGTCCCCATCGGCGTGGCCGGCCAGCTGTACATCGGCGGCGCCGGCCTGGCCCTCGGCTACGCCGGCCGGCCCGACCTCACCGCGGACAGGTTCGTGCCCGACCCGTTCGTCGCCGAGCCGGGCGCCCGCATGTACGCCACCGGCGACCTCGTCCGCTGGCGCGCCGACGGCAACCTCGACTTCCTCGGCCGAGCCGACCGGCAGGTACAGATCCGCGGCATGCGGATCGAGCCGGGCGAGATCGAGCACGCCCTCGCCGACCGGCCCGACATCCGGCAGGCGGTCGTGGTGGTCAAGGACGCGGACACCGCTCACGCGCGGCTGGTCGCCTACGCCGTGCCGGAGTCCGGGGAGGCGCCCGACCCGGCGGCGTTGCGCGACGCGCTCGCCGAGCAGCTGCCGCCGCACATGGTCCCGCGGCAGCTGGTGCTCCTGCCGGAGCTGCCGCGCGACGGCAACGGCAAGATCGACCTGCGGCGGCTGCCCGACCCGGGCGACGCCACCGGCGCCGGGCACGTCCCGGCCAGCGGGGCCACCCAGCTGCGCCTCGCCGAGATCTGGGCCGCGCTGCTCGCCGTGCCCGCCGAGCGGATCGGCGCGAACGACACGTTCTTCGACCTCGGCGGCAACTCGCTGCAGACCGCGCAGCTGATCAGCCGCATCCGGCAGGCGACCGGAGCGGCACTGCACCCACGGGAGCTGTTCGCCAACCACACCCTGCAGCGGCTCGCGGTCCTCGTCGACGGCGGCCCCACCGGCGACGCGAGGCACGACCCCGGCTCGCCGCTCGTGCCGCTGCGGCCCGGCGGCGAACGACCGCCGCTGTTCCTCGTGCACGCCGTCGGCGGCACCGTCGGGCCGTACCTGCCCCTCGCCGGGCTGTTGGCCGCCGACCGGCCCTGCTACGGGCTGCAGGGCAGCGCGGGCGACGCGGGGGTGCCCGGCCTCGCCGCGGCCTACGCCGAGGCGATCCGCACCGTGCAGCCGCATGGGCCGTACCACCTCGCCGGCTGGTCCTTCGGCGGGACCGTCGCCGTGGAGATCGGCCGGCAGCTGCTCGCGGCCGGCGAGCCCGTGGCGTTCGTCGCGCTGCTCGACACCGGCCTGCCCACCGGCGCCCCCGCGGCCGAACCGCCCGGCGAGGCGGAGCTGCGCGGCTGGTTCGCCGAGGACGTGGCCGGCGCCGGCCTGGGCACCGCGATGCCGCCCGACGAGCTGGAGGCCCGCTTCGCGGCGTTCGCGGCCAACACCCGGGCGTTCCTGGCGCACCGGCCGGAGCCCTACGACGGACGCCTGGTCCACGTCAGCGCCGCCGAACGCGACGACGACGCCGAACGCTGGCGCGCCGTGGCCCCCGCGGCGTTCGAGCATCACACGGTCGGCGGCGACCACTACACGGTGCTGCGCCCGCCGCAGGCGAGCGCCGTGGCCCGCATCCTCGACACCCTGCTCACCGAGCGCTAAGGAGTCAGCATGGCCGAGCCCGCGCCGGTCCCCGCGGCCGGATCGCTCTGGCGCGACGCGGACTTCGTGAAGTTCTGGTCCGCGGAGACGCTGTCGCTGCTGGGCGCGCAGATATCGCTCGTCGCGATCCCGCTGCTGGCGGTCACCACCCTGTCCGCCACGCCGTTCGAGATGGGCGTCGTCACCGCCGCCCAGACGGCCCCGTTCCTGCTGTTCACACTGCTGGCCGGGGTCTGGGTCGACCGGGTCCGGCGGCTGCCGCTGCTGCGCGCCGCGAACTTCGGCCGGGCAGTGGTCTACGGCGTCATCCCGCTGGCGATCGTGCTCGACCTCATGAACATCGGGCTGCTCGGCGTGCTGGTCTTCGTGGGCGCGACGCTGACCGTCGTGTTCGACCTCGCGTACCAGTCCTACCTCCCCTCGCTCGTCGGCAACCACCACCTCATCGACGCCAACGGCCGGCTCGAGGGCAGCCGCTCCTTCGCCCAGGCGGCCGGGCCCGGGCTCGGCGGCCTGCTGGTCGGGGTGCTCACCGCGCCGATCGCGATCGTCGTCGACGCGGCCACGTACCTGATCTCGGCCACGACGCTGCTGACCGTACGGCGCAAGGAGCCCACGCCCGAGCCGGAGCCCGGCCCGCAGACGTCGCTGCTCACCCAGATCGGCCGCGGGGTGCGGCTGGCGGTGTCGAACACCTACCTGCGGGCGCTGGGCGCCGAGGCCGCCACCTACAACCTGTTCAACCAGATGCTGTGGGCGGTGCTCATCCTGTTCCTGTCCCGCAGCCTGCACCTGTCCGCCCTCACCATCGGCATCGCGCTCAGCGCCGAGGGGGTCGGCGCGCTGCTGGGCAGCACCGTCGCGGCCCGGCTCAGCCGCCGCCACGGCCTGGGCCGCACGCTGATCGCCTCCATCGTCGTGGCCAACCTCGCGCCGCTGCTGATCCCGGCCGCGGGCGGCAGCCCCGTGACGGCGGCCGTCATCGTGGGCCTGGCCCTGTTCGTCAACGGGGCCGGGCTGTCCATCTACGCCATCCAGGCGATCAGCGTCCGGCAGGCCGCCGTCACCTCCGACGTGCTGGGCCGCACCAACGCCGGATACCGCTTCGCGGTCACCGGCGCCGCGGCGATCGGCGCCCTCGCGGGCGGCGCGCTGGGCGGCTGGATCGGCCTGCGCCCGACGATGCTCATCGGCGGGCTCGGCACGCTCGCCGCGATCTGGTTCGTCGTGCGCTCCCCCATCCCGCAGTTGCGCGACCTCACCGAGCTGGAACCCGAGTCCGCGACCGCCGAAGCGCGGGCGGCCACAGCAGCAGGAGATCAGCGTTGACCGACACCGTGGACCTCAACGACATCAGGCGCGCGTTGCTCGACATCAAGACCCGGCGGAGCCTGGCGGAGCAGACCGAACGGGAACGCATCGCCCCGGTGCCCCGGGACCAGCGGCTGGCCGTCTCCGCGCAGCAGCGGTTCCTGTGGTTCCTGCATCAGCTCGCGCCCGGCACGCCGATGTACAACGAGCCGTCCGCCTGGCGGCTGCGCGGCGAACTCGACATCCCCGCGCTGCGTGAGGCGTTGCGCGCCGCGGTGGCCCGCCACGAGAGCCAGCGCAGCCGCTTCGGCGACGAGCACGGCGTTCCGTACCAGGTGATCGATCCCCCGCCCGACGCGTGGCCGCTGCCGGTGCAGGAGGGCTCCGAGTCGTCCGTCGGCGACTGGATCGACGCGGGCGTGCGGGCCCCGTTCGATCTGCGGCACGGGCCGTTGTTCCGCTCCTCGCTGCTGCGCATCGCCCCGGACGAGCATGTGCTGCTCCTCGTGTGGCACCACATCGTCGCCGACGGCTGGTCGGTGAAGGTGCTCATCGACGAGATCACAGCCCGCTACACGGCGATCCGGACCGGAGCCGACGTGGCGTTGCCGGAGCTCGCCGTGCAGCCGGCCGACCACGCGGCGTGGCAGCGCCGATGGCTGGCCGGTGGCGAGGCGGACCGGCAGTTCGGCTATTGGCGCGACACGCTCGCCGGGCTGGAGCCGCTGGACGTTCCGACGGACCGGCCGCACCCGGTCCAGCCGACCGGGGCCGGCGCGGTCTTCCAGGCCCGGCTGCCGCGTGAGCTCGGCGACGGCCTTCGCGAGCTGGCCCGGGCCGAGGGCGTCTCCCTCCTCGCCGTGCTGACGGCCGGGTACCAGGTGACGCTGGGCCGATACACCGGGCAGCGGGACATCGCGCTGGGCGCGGTGATGTCGGGGCGGACCCGGCCTGAGGTCGAGCCGATGGTCGGCATGTTCGCCAACACCGTGGTGGTGCGCGGAAACCTCACCGACGACCCCACGTTCCGCCGGCTGGCCCGCCGATGCCACGAGACCCTGCTCGACGCCATCGCCAATCAGGACTTGCCCTTCGGCACCCTGGTCGAGCAGCTCAAGCCCGAGCGCCTGCCGGGTCGTAATCCGCTCTTCCAGCACGTGTTCACGCTGCTGCCCACGCCGATGGTGGCGCAGCCACGGTTCGCGGGGCTGCTGGCGGAGCCGATGACCCGCTGGCCCGGCACGAGCCGGTTCGAGCTTTCGGTACAGATCACCGACTCGCCGCAGGGTCACCTGGACGTGTGGATCGAGTACTCGACCGAGGTCTTCGACGCCGACCGGATCGAGCGGCTGGTGGAGCACTTCACCACCCTGCTCACCGGGGCCCTGGCCGCGCCGGACAGCCCCGTCGACGCGCTGGACGTGCTGTCCGGCGCGGAGCGCGCACGCGTCCTGACCGGCTGGAACCCACCGCCCGCAAGCGCTGACGCCCGCCTGCTGCACGACCTCGTCACGGCGCGCGTCGCCGAAGCGCCCGACCGGGTCGCGATGCGCTTCGACGGCCGCGACCTGAGCTATGACGAGCTGAACCGGCGCTCGAACCGGCTGGCGCACCTGCTCACCGACGACTTCAAGGTCCGCGGCCGCGTGGTGGCGGTGCTGCTGGAGCGCGGATTCGGCCTGCCGGTCGCGGAGCTCGGCGTGCTGAAGGCCGGCGGAGCCTGGCTGGCGCTGGACCCGCAGTATCCCGCCGAGCGGCTGGCGTACCAGCTCAGCGACGCGGCTGCCGCCGTGGTGGTGACCACCTCGGACCTGGCCGATCGGCTGCCCGCCGGCACACCCCGGGTGCTGCTGGACGCCGATGCCCTGGACGGCAGGCCGGACACACCTCCGGCGGTCGACGTCGAGCCGGAGGACACCGCCTATGTGATCTACACATCCGGCTCCACCGGCCGGCCCAAGGGCGTGATGGTGCCGCACCGCGCCATCGTCAACTTCTGCACCGCCTTCGGCGAGCTGTTCGCGGTCACGCCGGCCGACCGTATCCTGCAGTTCTCCAACCCGGCCTTCGACGTGAGCGTCTCGGACATCTTCTCGACGCTGAGCGCCGGGGCGACCATCGTCGGCGCCCCCCGCACCGAACTGCTCGACCCGGACGCGTTGCAGCGCCTGCTCGCCGCGGAGCGGGTGAGCATCGTGGACATTCCGCCGCCGGTACTGGGCATGCTCGATCCGGAGCCGCTGAGCGCCCTGCGCGTGCTGTTCATCGGCATGGAACCGTTCGGCGCGGAGCTGGTGAACCGCTGGGCCCGGCCCGGACGGGAGTTCCACAACGGCTACGGCCCCACCGAGGTCACGGTGACCTGCGTGGACTACCGCTGCCCTCCCGAGCCGCTGGACGGCCCGCCGCCGATCGGCCGGGCGCTTTCCAACCAGCGCGCCTACGTGCTGGACAAGCGGCTCCGGCCGGTGCCGATCGGGGTGGCCGGCGAGCTGCACATGGCGGGCGCCGGGCTGGCCCACGGCTACCTCGGCCGGCCCGACCTGACCGCGGACAAGTTCCTGCCCGACCCGTACGCACCCGGGCCCGGCGAGCGGATGTACGCCACGGGCGACCTCGCACGCTGGCGCGCCGACGGCCAGCTCGAGTTCCTCGGCCGCGTCGACCGGCAGGTCAAGCTGCGCGGGCTGCGCGTCGAGCTGGGCGAGATCGAGCACGTGCTGGCCGGGCACCCGGACGTACGCCAGACCACGGTCGTGGTCAAGGAGCCCGGCACACCGCAGGCGCGGCTGATCGGATACCTGGTGCCGGAACCGGGCCACGAGATCGACCTCGCCGCCGTGCGCGGCCACGCCGCCGAACGGCTTCCGCTGCACATGATTCCGGCCGCGCTGGTCATGCTCGGCGCGCTGCCGCTCACCCCGACCGGCAAGCTCGACCACGCCCGCCTGCCCGACCCCGAGCCGCAGCCGGGCACCGAGTACGTCGCGCCGGACACCGACAAGCAACGACGCCTCGCCGAGATCTGGCAGTCCCTGCTCGGCCTGGACGCCGCACGAGTCGGCACGCAGGACAGCTTCTTCGCCCTGGGCGGCAACTCGCTGCAGGTCACCCAGCTCATCTCCCGCATCCGCGACACGTTCCAGGTGACCCTCGAGCCGCGCCAGCTCTTCACCCACCCGCTGCTCGGCCAGCTCGCCGGCCAGATCGAGCTCGCCCAGCGCCAGCTGCTCGGCGACGACGAGGTCGCACAGCTCGAGGCGGAGATCGCCGGCCTGTCCGAGGAGGAGCTGGACCGGCTGCTGGACGGGGCGAACTGATGGACACGGCCATCGAGCTCACCGGCGAGCAGGAGAAGTTCCGCGCCGAGGTCTGCGAGCTGCTCTGCGAGGATTCGGTACGCGTCGCCGTCGCCCGGTCGCGGCGGATGCCGTACGGGCAGGAGACCGGCCTGCTCGACGTCCACCGGCGACTCGGTGAGCGTGGCTGGCTGGCGGTGAACTGGCCGCCCGAGTACGGCGGCCTCGGTGCCACCCTCGTCGAGAAGGCCATCCTCACCGAGGAGCTGATCCTGCACGGGGTGCCGGACACGGTGCACACCCTCGGCATCGACATCGTCGGCCTGGCGCTGCACCTGTTCGGCACCGAGGAGCAGCGGCGCCGCCTCCTGCCCGGGCTCGCCCGCGGCGAGACCACCGCGAGTGTGCTGTTCAGCGAGCCGGCGATCGGTTCGGATCTCGCCTCCCTCACCACCCGGGCCGAACCCGACGGCGACGGATGGCGGCTCTACGGCCGCAAGCGCTACAGCATGAAGACGCACCAGTCGGACTTCGCCCTGTGCGCCGCCCGCACGTCGAGCGGGCCCGTCGCCTTCCACGGGATCACCCTCTTCATCGTGCCGCTGCGCAGCGTCGGCGTGAGCATCGATCCACTGTGGAACCTCTCCGACGAACGATTCGACGACGTCACCCTCAGCGGCATCCGGGTGAACCGGGCCGACGTGCTCGGCGAGGTCGACGACGGCTGGCAGGTGATCAACCGGATCCTGCCGCTGGAGCGGACCGGGATCGACTCCGCGGCGAAGGCGGCCCGCCTGCTCGACGCGCTGCTGCGGCACGCGGCCACGACCGGCCGGCTGGCGGAGCCGGCGTACGCGCAGCGGCTGCTCGATCTGGACGCGCGGGTGCGCGCGGCCCGCCTGCTCGCCTGGCGCTGCGTGCTGAACCTCCGCGACGGCCGGCCGGACGAGGTCCACTCCGCCACCGCGAAGTGGTACAGCTCCGAGGTCGCCAAGGAGCTGTCCGGCCTGGCGCTGGAGGTCACCGGGTTGGACGGCGTGCTCGACGCGCGCGACGCCGCGGCGGTGGCCGACGGTGTCTTCGACGCGGCGTACCGGGAGGCACCCGGGCTGACGCTCGCCGCGGGAACCTCGGAGATCATGCTGTACTTCGTCGGCACGTCGGGACTGGGGCTGCCCTCGTGACCGCGTTCACGAAATTCCTCGACACGGAGCTCGCACCGCTCGTACGCCGGATGGCGGACCGGCCACGGCACCCGGACGGCGCCGACGACGAGACCGGCAACCGGCAGATCCGCGCCATGGTGTGGCAGGGGCTGGCCGAGATCGGGCTGCCCACCCGGCAGCAGGATCTGGTCGAGCTGGCCGAGCTGCTGGGCTCGGTCCTGTACCAGGGCCCGTTGCTCGACACCGTCAGCGCCGGCGACCTGCTGGCGCGGGCCGGGCTGGACGGGCTGATCCGCAAGGGGGAAGCCGTCGCGCTGGCGATCCGCGCGCACGGCGCCGCGAGCCCGGCTGAGCTCGCCCCGGTCGTCACGGAGCACGGCCTGCTCAGCACCCGGCGCTACTTCGTGGGATTCGCCGCCGAGGTCGAGCACCTCGTCGTGGTCGGCGACCGGCTCGCGCTCGTGCCCCGCGACCACCCGACGGTCACCCTGCGCCGCTACGAGGAGACGGGCCGCGGCGAGCTCTTCGACGTCCGGTTCACCGGCACCCCCGTCACCGCCTGGATCGGTGACGGCGAACAGTGGCGCCCGGCGCTGG
This sequence comes from Dactylosporangium sp. NPDC051484, assembly GCF_040689395.1. Classification (NCBI taxonomy): domain Bacteria; kingdom Bacillati; phylum Actinomycetota; class Actinomycetes; order Micromonosporales; family Micromonosporaceae; genus Dactylosporangium; species Dactylosporangium sp. NPDC051484. Next base: position 21,124 of record NZ_JBFAZX010000024.1, read on the forward strand.
CCACCGCCCGGATCCGGCAGGCCGCATACCTGGTCGGCCTCAGCCAGGGCGCGCTGGACCTCGCCGTCCGCTACGCGACCGCTCGCCGCCAGTTCGGCCAGCCGATCGGGCGGTTCCAGGCCCTGGCGTTCCGGCTGGCCGAGCTGGGCATCCGCATCGACGCCGCCCGGCTGCTGACCCGGGACGCGGCGCGGGAGGCCGAGCGGGGGCTCGACGCCCGCCTGGTCGCCGCGCAAAGTCTCGCGACCGCCGCCGAGCTGGCCCGCACCGTCACCACCGCGGCGATGCAGATCCACGGTGCGGCGGGCATGACGTCCGGCAACGACGCCCAGGTGTTCTACCGCCGGGCGGCGATCGAGGCGCTGTGGCTGGGCTCGCCGACCCAGCTGCGTGCCGAGGCCGCCCCACTGCTGCTCGAGCGCGTCTCAGACCGATAGCGTCACGAGGGTCGTCACGGCGAGGACGACGGCGGCGATGACGAGGCTGATCCGCATGCCGGCGGAGAAGCCGGCCTGGCTGGCCACCAACGCGCCGAAGACCGCCACCGCGATCGCGCCGCCGACCTGCCGGATGGTGTTGAGCACCCCGGCCGCGGTGCCGGCCCGCTCCGCCTCGACGGTGCCGAGCAACAGCCCGGTCAGCGCGGGGACGGCCAGCGCGCCGGCGAAGCCGACGGGCACGGCCACCAGCGCCACCAGCGCGGGCGGGGTGTCGGCGTCGACGAACAGCAGCAGGATCAGGCCGGTGACGGTGCCCGCCTGGCCGATCACCATCGGCAGCCGCGGGCCGAAGCGCTGGATCACCTTGGCCGCGACGAACAGGTTGGAGATCGCCACCAGCGCGGTCGCCGGGACGAACATCAGCCCGGCGGCGAACGCGCTCTGGTGCAGCACCTTCTGGAAGTACAGGCTGAGCAGGAAGATCGTGCCGTACCAGGCCACGTTGACGGCGAAGCCGGCGGCGATCGACATCGACACCGGGCGCAGCCGGAACAGCCCGAGCGGCATCGTCGGATGCTCCTGCCGGGACTCCACGATGAGGAAGGCGATCACCGCGACCGCGGCGAGCACGAACGCGCCGATCACCTCGGGCTCGCCGTAGCCGCGGGCGCCGCCCTCGATCACGCCGATGGTGAGCCCGGCCAGGCCGAGGATGGCGAGCAGCTGCCCGAGCAGGTCCAGCGGCGCCGCCCGGCGCGGCGACCGCGGCGCCCGGCGCAGCAGGAGCAGGCCGATGACGCCGATGGGCACGTTGATGAAGAAGATCACGCGCCAGCTCCACGCGCTGGTGAGCAGGCCGCCGACGGCCGGGCCGACGGTGGTGGCGATGGCGCCGCCCGCGGTCCAGGTGGCGATCGCCCGGGTGCGCTGGTGCGCGTCCGTGAACGCCTGGCGCACCATCGCGAGCGAGGCCGGCATGGTCAGCGCCGCGGCCACGCCCTGCACCAGCCGGGCCGCGACCAGCATCCACATCTCGGTGGCCATGCCGCACGCGACGGAGGCGAGCGTGAACAAGGCCAGGCCGCCGGCGAACGCGCGGCTCGCCCCGACCCGGTCGCAGAACGCACCCGCGGAGAGCATGAGCGCCGCGAACGTCAGGGTGTAGCCGTCGACGATCCACTGCAGGCCGGCGATGCCGCCCTTGAGATCGTTGCCGATCGCCGGCAGCGCCACGTTGACGACCAGGGCATCGAGCGAGATCACGACGAACCCGAGCAGGGCCGCCGCGAGCACCGCGTTCGGGGCGACCGACCGGTGTTGGACCGGGGCGAGCGGGGTCTGGGCCGGTGGCGTGGCAGTTGCCATGTCAGATCCCTTGAAGTCGCTCGGACAGGGGTGAGTTCGTGGCTTGTCGGCAGCAGATCTGACCCGCCGACCGTAACTCGCGCGCAACCGGCGTTCCTGGGTGTGGTACACCCCCTCTTCCCCTTGCGACGCGACGTGACGCCGACAGACTGGAGTCGTGACGACGAGCCGCGGCGACGAACTGGGACGATTTCTGCGCGCGCACCGCGCGGCGGTGCTGCCGCAGGACGTCGGCCTGCCCGGGGGCACCGGCGTGCGGCGCACTCCGGGGCTGCGCCGTGAGGAGGTGGCCACGCTGGCCGGCGTGAGCGTGGACTACTACACCCGGCTGGAGCGCGGCAAGGAGACCCGGCCCAGCGCGTCCGTGATCGACGCGCTCGCCGGCGCCCTCCGGCTGACCCGCGACGAGCACGACCACCTGCACGAGCTGGCGAGCCGGCGCCCCGCGCAGCCCTCGCGGGCCGAGCTGTCACGATATGTGCGCCCGGGCGCCCGGCACCTGCTGGAGGCGCTGCGCCCCAACCCCGCCTACGTGGTCAGCCCGATCAACGACCTGCTGGCCGCCAACCCGGCCGGCCTGCGCCTGCTCGCCGGCATCGACTCGTGGCCGGTGCGGCAGCGCAACATCATCCGCTACGTCTTCCTGCACCCGGCCGCCCGCCGCCTCTACGAGGACTGGGACGAGATGGCCCCGGGCGTGGTCGCCCACCTGCGCGCGATGGCGGGGGAACACGCGCACACCCCGCAGTTCGTCGAGCTGGTCGGCGAGCTGACGGTCAAGAGCGACGAGTTCGCCGGCCTGTGGCAGCGCTACGAGCTCGACGCGCACACCAACGGCCGCAAGCGCTTCCGTCACCCCACGGTCGGTCGCCTCACCCTGGGCTATGAGGCGATGAGCCTCAACGGCACCGACGGGCAGCGGCTGATCGCGTACTACGCTGCGCCGAACACCACCGACTACGACGCCGTGGTGCTGCTCGACATGGGCGACCCGACGCTGGACGCGCCGCCGGCGGCCCGCGACGACTGGCCGCCGAGCCAACACCGGACCGAGACCGACCACCGGTAACCAGGAGAAATTCCGAGCTACCGCGATGTCCGTCGTGGTCCGGACCGCCACTCCCGTGGCCTCACCGCCCGCGTGTAGTCACGGTCCAAAACGGAGTCTGCCATTCCTCGAGATCCGCTCGGAGACCGGCGATCCACCTCCGCCAAAGGCGGCCAAGGTCGTTGCGCCGCCCGCTTACCAACCGGCGAACGGTCAGCTACACTCATCGCCACATACGAATAAGGAAAGTTTCTTAACAGATGCAAGCCCACGGGCACCCAACCAAAGGGGTCGATGCCATGCGACGACCGAAACTCCTCACCGGCGTGGCGACGGCGGCGGTTCTCGCCGGGGCCACTGTCACCGCCACCGCTCTGACCGCCGGTACCGCGTCCGCCGCCACGGGTTACGCGGTAGCACCCTACGTCGACCTGTCCTCCGGCAGCGCCGGCATGCTGGACACGGCGACCGCCTCCGGCGGGCTGACCGCCTTCACGGCAGCCTTCATCCTCGGCAGCGGCTGTACCCCGATCTGGGGTGACACGCTGCCCATCACCAGCTCCACCGCCAACCCGTACATCCAGCGGGCCCAGTCGCGCGGGGTCAAGGTGATCATCTCGTTCGGCGGTGCTGGCGGGGTCGAGCTGGGCCAGTCCTGCACGAACGTCAGCTCGCTCACCGCGGCGTACCAGAGCGTGATCAACTACTACCACGTCGACCACCTCGACTTCGACGTCGAAGGCGCCGCCATCGCCGACACGACGTCGATCAACCGCCGCTTCCAGGCGATCAAGAACCTGCAGAACGCCAACCCCGGCCTGAGCATCTCCCTCACCATCCCGGTGCTGGAGAACGGCCCGGACGGCAACGGCGCGAACTTCCTGCGGGCCGCCGTCACCAACGGCGTGGCCGTCGACGTCATCAACGCGATGACGATGGACTACGGCCACCCGGTCGCCGACATGGCCGCCGCGGCGAAGACGGCGGCGACGGGCACGCTGAACGCGGCGCGCGCCGCGGGGTTCACCAACGCCACCTACGCCAACATCGGGATCACCCCGATGATCGGCAACAACGACAGTGCCGGCGAGGTCGTCAGCCAGGCCAACGCGCAGAGCATCGTGTCCTGGGCGAAGTCCAACGGCGTCGGGCGGCTCGCCTTCTGGTCGATCGGCCGGGACCAGCCGTGCCCGGGCGGCGGGGTCTCCCCGAACTGCTCCGGCCTCGGTGGCTCGTCGCTCGACTTCACGAAGATCTTCTTCGGTGGCGGTACCGGTAACCCGCCGCCCACCACCACCGCGCCGCCGACCACCCCGGGCGGCGGAGGCGGCGGAGCCTGCAACGCGGCCGCGTGGAACGCGTCGACCGCCTACTCCGGCGGCGCCGTCGTGTCCTACAACGGCCGCAAGTACACGGCGAAGTGGTGGACTCAGGGCGACCAGCCGAACCTCAACGTCGGCGACGGCAAGCCGTGGACCGACAACGGTGCGTGCACCGGCGGTGGCGGCGGCACGACCACCACCCCGCCGGGCGGCGGAGGCACGACCACCACGCCGGGCGGCGGCGGCACCAGCACGGCCGCGCCGTGGGTGAGCGGCCACGCGTACAAGGTCGGTGACGTCGTGTCCTACAACGGGCGCAGCTACCGGTGCCTGCAGGCACACACGTCGCAGCCGGACTGGAACCCGCCGGCCGCGCCGAGCCTCTGGCAAGCGATCTAGCTAGTACCGCCGCAGAGCAACGAATCAGCCCGCGGGTGGAGCTCCTTCCACCCGCGGGCTGCGGCCTTTCCAGCGCGGCGGTCAGCGCGCGGAGTCTGCGGGCACCGATGAGCCGGTGACGCGGCGACGGCGGGCGCGCTGACGGCAGGTGGCACCGCAGTAGCGGGCCGGCCGGCCGGTGGTCCGGACCCGCAGTCGGGCCCCGCATTCCACGCAGTGCTCCACGATGTCGCCGGCGGTTTCGTGACGCCGGCGCGGGAACGTGTCACGCAACGTGCCGCCTTCCGTGACGGCCGGGGCGCGCAGCCCGTCGAGCATCAGCCGCACCAGCCGCACGCTGCGCGACCGGCTGCGGTGTGCCGCCCGCAGCGCGGCTCCGCCGACGGCCAGGGCGACCAGATCCTCGGCCTGCACGTCGGCGCGTATCGCACCGGCCCGTATCGCGTTGCGCAGCAGGACGTCCAGCGCCTGGCCGAACCGCTGCGACGCAGCGGCGAGGGTGGCGCGCGGCCAGGTCCGGTCGGCGGTGAGCGCGTCGCAGACGCGCTGGCCGCCGGCTGACTTCTCGATCACCTCGAACAGGAACCCAAGCAGCGCATCACCGGGCGCGGCGCGACCGGCCCACCGGCCGGCGGCTGCTGCCAGACTCTCGGTGTGCTCGGCGAGCACCGCCTCTACCAGGATCTCCTTGCTCGGGAAGTGGCGGTAGACGGTGCCGGCGCCGACACCGGCGCGCTGGGCGATCCGGCCCAGCGGCACCTCGAGTCCCTCCTCGGCGAACACCCGCATCGCGGTGTGCAGCACGAGCTGCCGGTTGCGGCGGGCATCGGCACGCTCGGGTGGGGTTGCGGTCATGTCACGTAATCCTTGTCCGCGGCAGGAAACGGATGGATCGTTCCGGATCATGTCAGTATTCAGCAACTCCCCCATTCTCGTCACCGGCGCCACCGGCAAGCAGGGCGGTGCCACCGCGCGGCGACTGCTGGCGCAGGGCCGGCCGGTGCGGGCCCTTGTGCGCGACCGGACCGCACCGGCAGCCGTCGCGCTGGCCGCCGCCGGTGCCCAGCTCACGCACGGCGACTTCGACGATCCGGCGAGCCTCGCGCCCGCACTCGACGGCGCCGCCGCCGTGTTCGCCGTACCGCCGGTGGCCTTCGGGCCGTCCGGAGCCGACACGGATCTCGAAGTGGTGCGCGGCCGGGCGCTGATCGATGCGGCGGCCGCGGCAGGGATCGAGCAGGTGGTGTTCAGCACCGTCGCCTCGGCCTCGACCACGTCGCAGACCTCGGCCGGGAAGGCGCTGATCGAGCGGTACCTGCACGACCACATCGCACTGCCCACCGTGCTGCGCCCGGTCCGGTTCATGACCAACTATCTCGGCGTGGGGGTGGCCGGCATCGACGGCATCTCCGGCGGCGTGCACCGGCACCTGTTCACGCCGAACAAGCCCATGCAGATCATCGCGCTGGAGGACATCGCCGAGTTCGCCGCGCTCGCGTTCGCCGATCCGGCCCGCTTCGCCGGACGGACGCTGGAGCTGGCCGGCGACCAGCCGACCCCGGTCGAGGCGGTCGCCGCGATCACCGAGGCGACCGGCATCCCGATCCGCTACGAGCAGCTCACCGACGCGCAGGCCGCGGCGATCGGCCCCGAGGTCGCCGAGGTCAGCCGACGCTGGCAGGCCGGACACCGCTGGCATGCCGACATCGAGGCGCTACGCGTCATCCACCCTGGAATGCGCACCCTCACCGACTGGCTCACCGAATCCGGCGCCGCCGCCATACGCGGCCGCCTGCTGTCATGACTGCCGGTCACGGGCTGACCGCGCCGTTGATGGGATGGTGTACCGCAGCCGGGACGGCGATGTAGTGGTGGCCCGTGCGGCGCTCGTAGGTCAGGCCGCGCCAGCCGAGGACGGCGGCCAGCAGGAGGGCCAGGCCGGCGACGCCGAAGCCCGCCCGAGGTCCGGCGGCGCCGGCGACCCATCCGATGAACGGGCTGGTGGCGGGCTCGCAGCCGGGCAGCGCCATGTTCCAGGCGGCGTTGACCCGGCCTCGCATGCCAGGGTCGGACTCCAGCTGGACGAGGGTGTTGGCCGACGAGATGAACCAGATCGACACGCACCCGGTGACGGCCATGCCGACGAAGGCGAGCGCGACGTTCGGGGCGTACGCCGTGGCCAGGATCGACGCGCCGGTGGCCGCGGCGAGCACGGCGACGGTACGGCCGCCGGGCCTGGTCGGGCCGGAGGCGGCGAGCAGGGCGCCGGGGATGGAGCCGATGCCGAAGGTGGCCATGAGCAGACCGAAGCCGGCCCCGCCGAGCTGGAGCACGCCGGTCGCCAGCAGCGGGACCGGGACGTTGAGGTTGAACAGCATGCCGGCCGCCGCGGCCAGCACCAGGCAGGCCCGGATCGTCGGGTTGTTCCAGGCGTACCGCAGCCCGCCGCCCTTCGACTCGGTGCGCTGCGGCGCGGGGGCGCCGCGCTCGGGACGGTGGCGCAGGACGACCCGCAACGGCGGCAGGAACGACAACGCGTTGAGGACACAGCACGCGGCGACGCCGAGGGTGCCGAGGACCAGGCCGCCGAGGGCCGGGCCGAGGACTCTCGACGCGTTGAGGACGACCTCGTTCAGGGCGATGGCGCTCGTCACCCGCTCGGCGCCGACCAGCTCGATGACGTACACCTGCCGCGCCGTGCTGTCGGGGGCGCTGATGACGCCGGTCGCCGCCGCAATGACGAACAGCATCCACATCCGGGTCGCTCCGGTCGCGGCGAGGACGGCGACCAGGACGGACAGGACCGTGAACAGGATCTGCGTCGCGATCAGCACCCGGCGGGGCCCGATCCGGTCGACCAGCCGACCGGCGAACGGGCCCATGACGAACAGCGGCAGGAACATGCAGGACGTCATGAGGCCCAGCTCGACGCCGCTGCCGGTCAGCTGCAGCACGAGCCAGGACAGGGCGACGCCCTGGGTCATCGAGCCGGAGGAGGACAGGATCTGGCTGAGGAACCACTGCCGGAACACCGGCTCCCGCAGCGAGCTGAGCGCCGGGCGCAGGTCGGGCTTGGACCGGGCAACACTGGTCACGAGCCCCCGGAACGAGAAACCGCCCAAGTCCACCCACCGTCCTTGATCCGTGACAAATCGCGACCAGCAGATCGCAGCGTATCAATCAAGTTCTTGAACCGGCTTGCTTTGCGATCGCTTCGCGTATGGCCGGGACGATCTCACCGGCCCAGCGGCGGAGGGAGATGACGTCCGGTGTGCCGCCATCGGGCGAGAAGAGCATGAAGCCGGACGCGTCGTGCTCCAGCACCGCCCAGGCGGCCGACCCTGGGTTCAACTGCCGGGGCAACCTGACCCCCGCACGCACCGTGCGCCCGACCGTGCAGGCACTGCTCGACCGTCTCGAACCCACCCCGGCCGTGCTGCTCAACCGGCTCAGCGACATCCTCGCCCATACCGCGGGCTATGAGCGGCTGGCCAGATCATTCGGGCTGCTGGACGCGACACCGCCCAACCTCGCCCGGTTCGTGTTCACCGACGGCCGGGCACGCAGCGTGTACCCCGACTGGGACCAGATCGCCGACGAGCAGGTCGCCGCGCTCAAGCAAGGCCCGTTCCGGGCAGACCCGCACACGGCTGCCCTGACAGACGAGCTGACCGTCACCGCCGGCGACGCCTTCACGCGGCGAGTCGACACCGTTCCGGGGCTGGCGAAGTCCAACGGCATCCACCGTCTTGCCCACCCCGAGACGGGCATGCTCCGGCTCGCGTACGAGACGCTCGAACTCGCCGCCGACGACGACCAGCGTCTGGTCGTTCACCTGCCCGCCGACGCGGCGACATCCGTCGCGCTCGACCGCCTCAACAGCCACCGATCACAGCCGCTACGCCTCGTGGTCGGATGACATCGACCCGGCGACGCATGGCAACCGCCTGTGGAACCGCCAGACCAGGATCGGCTGGCGGCGTCCACGACGGTGCGGCCGCTGACTCAGCCGTGCGGTGGCGTCACGCCGGCTCTTGGACCGCGGCCACGTATGGGCGGCCCTCCCGCCATGCGGCGACCTGCTCGGGCCGGCCGAACACCTGCAGGTACTCCTCAACCGACCCCAGCGCGGCGCTGCCGACGTGGTACGCGTCGAACTCCGGCTCGCCATCGCCGACGAACACGTCCAGCGGCTCCACGACGGTGTCGAGGCTCGGGTGGATGAAGACCGCCGTGGAGCGGCGGGTGACGGTGCCGCCGGCGACGACACGGTGCCGGCCCGGCTTGAGCAGCCCGTTGGTCCAGTTGGTCAGCAGCGAGCCGGTGAAGACCTGCAGGGCGCCGGGCACGATCGGCACCGAGGCCCAGGTCCCGTCGGGAAGCTGGCCCTGCAGGCCCGCGTAGTCGCCCTCCTGATGCAGCACGGTAAGCACGGTGCTGTCGGCGTGCTCGAGCAGCAGGAGCTTCTCCTCGTCGGTGCCGGGGTCCGGGTAGGTCCACGTCGGATAGTCGTTGACGACGAGCGTCGTGTACTCCAGCGCGGGTCCGGGGAAGGTCTCGACCGGCAGTCCGAGCGCCCGGGAGTACAGGGCCAGCACGCGGCGGGCCACGCCGACGTTGGCGTCGTGGTAGGCACGGGCCACCTCGCGCAGCCCTGGCTCCTGCGGCGGCCAGACGTTGGCGTGGGCGAAGACGTCGAGGTATTCGTCCGGCACGCTGGCGGCTGCCGCGCTTGCGGAGTCGTCGTACTGGCCGAAGCTGAAGCGCTCCAGCTCCAGCCGTCCGTAGTCGTCCGGCCACTGCCGCCAGCCGCGATACGGGTGGGCCGTCGGGCTGGCGAGCTGCTCCTTGTCCGCCTGCGGCAGGGCGAGGATGCGGCCGATGCCGCCGTGGAAGTCGTCGATGAGCTGCTGCGGCACGCCATGGTTGACGACCTGGAGGATGCCCAGCTGCTCGCCCGCGGCACGCAGCCGGGTCAGTTCTTCGCTGCCGGGCTCCGCTACCGACGCGGCCTCGAGGTCGATGACGGGAACACTGACGATCTCGGTGGTCATGGTCGACTCCTCTCAGTGCAGGGCGGTGTTGATGATGTCGGCGAGCGTGGCCGGTCCCGTGTCCCGGACCGTGGTGACCGACGCCTGCGGGGCGGCCTCGGTGAAGCGCTGGACCTCGGCGTCGGTGAGAGCGCCGTCCCCGCTGCGCACGAGCAGCGGCGGGTGGCGCAGCGCCGGCAGGCGCTCCCACAGCGGCTCGTCCTGCGGGCCCGGGCCGGGCAGGGAGTCGACGAGCAGCAGGCGGCCGATCGCGGCCGGGTTTCGGGTCGCGGCGTGCAGCGCGACGCGGGCGCCGAGCCCCTGGGCGAGCAGCAGCCGGTGCCGCGGCGCGAAGGAGCCGATCGCCTCGACGATGGGCCGGGCGAGCCGGCCGGCGGACGGGGCCTCCTGCACCGTGCCACTGGAGCGGCCGTGGCCGGGCAGGTCCAGCGCGGCGGCCGGACGATCCACAGTGGACAATAGCGTGTCGAAGCTGCGGGCGTCGGCGCCGGCGTCGTGCAACAGGGCGATGTCGGGGGCGCCGTTGCCCCAGACGACGGCGCTGACGTGGCCGCCGGAGGTGACGTTCACCCAGCGGCGGATGACGACCGGCGGGTGGTCGGATCGGGCGAGCAGGTCGGCGAACTCGTTCTCAACCGCTCTGGTGTGGACGGTCATGCGCGGACTCCTCCGATCGAGGTCGTGGGTTCGGTCCGGGGCAGCGCCGCCGGGTCGAGGTGGCACCGCACGAAGTGCCCCGGCTCCGCTTCGGCGAGGGGCGGTGCGGTGACATCGCACAGCCCGGCGATGCGCCGGGCGCAGGCGTGAAAGAACAGGCAGCCGGCGCCGTTGACGAGCGCCGGCTGGGATGGCTCGGACGGGGCCGCGCCGACGAGCGTTGCCGTGTAGGGATGATGCGGTCCGGCGAGGACCGGACCGGCCGGGCCCTGCTCGACCAGGACGCCGCGGTAGAGCACGGCGACGCGATCCGCCAGGTAGCCCACGACGGCCAGGTCGTGGGAGATGAACAGGTAGGCGGTGCCGGTGCGTTCGCGCTGCTCCGCGAGCAATTCGAGCATGGCGGCCTGCACGCTCACGTCCAGCGCGGAGACGGGCTCGTCGCAGATGACCAGCTCGGGCGCCCCGGCGAAGCTGCGGGCGATGGCGACGCGCTGCTTCTGCCCGCCGGAGAGCTGCCCGGGCCGGCGCCGCAGCAGTTCCTCGTCGAGCCGGGTGCGCGCGGCGAGGGCGGCGACGCCAGGTTTGCCGCGCAGCGTTCGCAGGGCGCGCTTCAGGATGCGCCACACGGGCTGGCTCGGGTTGAGGGTCGTGTCGGGGTCCTGGAAGACCATCTGGATCCGCCTCCGGAGCGCCGGGGAGCGGCGGCGCAGCCCGGCCGGCAGGGCGGCACCGGCGAAGCGGAGCTGTCCGGTCCCCTCGGCGTGCAGCCCGGCGATGGCCCGGGCGAGGGTGGTCTTGCCGCTGCCCGACTCCCCCACGAGCCCCACGACCTCGCCGGCACCGATGGTCAGGTCGACGTGGTCCAGCACGGCGGTGTCGCCGTAGCCGCGGACGAGGCCGCGGACCTCCAACAGCGGTGGTTGACCGGGCTCAGGACGTACCGTTGCCGCGGTTTGGCTTGTCACCTCGGCCGTGATGCGGGGCGCGGTGCCCGGGCGCAGGCAGCGCACCACTCGTCCGGGGACGGCCCGCTCATCGAGGGCGGGCTCGGCCGTCGTGCAGGCCGCTTCAGCGACCGGGCACCGGGCGGCGAACACGCAGCCGGGGCTCGTCGCGCCGAGCACCGGCAGCCGGCCGGCGATCGGGGCGAGCCGGCGGACGCGGCGCGGCATGCCGAGGCGCGGGGCGCTGTCGAGCAGGCCTGCGGTGTACGGGTGCGCCGGGTCGCCCAGGATGCCGGCCGCGGGCCCGGACTCGACCAGGCGGCCCGCGTACAGGACGCCGACCCGGTCGCAGTGCCGCCCGACCAGGTCGAGGTCGTGGCTGATGAGCACCACGGCGGCGGCCAGTTCGGCGCGCAGCCGGGCGAGCAGGTCGAGCACGTCGGCCCGCACGGCGGCGTCCAGCCCGGTCGTGGGCTCGTCGAGCACGATCAGCCGGGGCCGGGCGGCGAGCACGCCGGCGATCATGACCCGCTGCCGCTGGCCACCGGAGAGCTGGTGCGGGTAGCGGCGGGCGGCCTCGCCGGGCAGCCGGACGCGTCGCAGGAGCTCGGTGGCCTCCGCAGCGGCGGCACCGCGGCCCAGTCCGCGCAGCCGCAGCACCTCGGCGAGCTGTGTGCCGACCCGCATCGTCGGGTCGAGGGCGCCGGCCGCGTCCTGGTGGACGAAGGCGACGCCGGTGCGACGCCACCGCCGCAGCCCGGCCGGGTCGAGCGCGAGGATGTCGGTGCCGTCCACCGTCACCCGGCCGCCGGTGTGCCGCCCGCCGGGCTGCAGGTGCCCGCCGAGCAGGTAGCCGAGGGTCGTCTTGCCGCAGCCGGACTCGCCGACGACCCCGAACGTCTCACCCGGTGTGACGGCGAAGGAGACCTCGTGCAGTACCGTCGCCGGACCGTAAGCGGCGGACAGCGCCTCCACCCGCAGCCCGGCGGTCACCGCGCCTCCAGCCGGTGCCGCAGCGCGTCGCTGAGCAGCGCGACCGCCACCACGAGCGAGCCGATGGCCAGCGCCGGCGCGAGGACGGTCCACGGCGCCACCTGGAGCCAGACGCGGTTGTCGGACACCGCGGCGCCCCACTCGGGCGAGCCCGGCGGCTGGCCGAGGCCCAGGAACGACAGGGTCGCGGCGGCGAAGACGGCGTCACCGAGCCGGGTGGTCGCCTCGACCAGCACCGTGGCCCGGATGTTGGGCAGGATCTCGCGGACCATCAGCGACGGCAACGGCTCGCCGCGCAACCGGGCGGCGTCGACATACGGCTTCTCCCGCTCGACCAGGGTGGCGGCGCGCACCGACCGGGCGACGATCGGCACGAACGCCGCCCCGACAACGAGGACGACCACCAGCGGCGAGCGGCCGAGCAGGGCGATGAACAGCACCGCGGCGATCACCGTCGGGAACACCATGACGGCGTCGAGGACCCGCATGACGATGTCGTCGAACCAGCCCCGCACGGTGCCGCTGATGAGCCCCACGGCCGTCCCGGCCAGCACGCCGAGCGCGGTGGCCGGCGGCGCCACGACGAGGACCGGCCGGGCGCCGGCGAGGACCCGCGACAGCACGTCCCGGCCGAACTGGTCGGTGCCCAGCCAGTGCCCGGGGCCGGGCGGCCGGAAGCGCACCGTGGGGTCCTGCAGGGCAGGGTCGTGCGGTACCAGGTGCGGCCACAGGGCGGCGACCACGGCCCACAGCAGGATCACCGCGACCGGCACGAGACCGGCCCGGCTCCGCGCCGCGGTGCGCGGCCGGGCGCTCGGCCCGGGGCTACTCATGGCTACTCACCGGGCCACCGCCAAGCGCACCCGCGGGTCGAGCAGGCGGTAGGCGATGTCGGCCAGCAGCGTCACCGTCAGGTAGGCCAGGCCGAGCACCATCGCGGCGGCCTGCAGTGTGGGCACGTCCCGGTCGACGGCCGACTGCAGCAGCAGCGCACCGAGCCCGGGGTAGTTGAACAGCAACTCGACCACGACGAGCCCGCCGAGGAGGAACTGCAGCTGGACGCCGAGCGCGCTGGTCGCCGGGACGGTCGCGTTGCGCAGCACATGGCGGTAGAGGATGCGGGCCGGGGGCGTCCCACGCAGCCGGGCGGCCCGGACATAGCCGCCGTCGACGACGGCGATGGTGCTCGCCCGCACGTGCCGGGCCACGTATCCGGTGCACAGCAGCACCAGCGACAGCGCGGGCAGGAAGAGGTGGCCGAGCACCGCGAGCGGGCCGTCGCCGGGGCCGGCCTGGGCCGAGACCGGGAACCAGCGCAGCTGCACGGAGAAGACGACCAGGAGCACCACGCCGGTGACGAACTCGGGGGTGGCGCCCAACGCGAGACCGGTGGCGCTGATGGTGCGGTCGAGCCAGGTGTCGTGGCGCGCCCCGGCCACGAGGCCCGCGCCCAGCGCGACCGGGACGAGCAGCACGAAGGCGAACAGGGCGAGCGTGAGCGAAGCCACGAGCCGGCCGCCCACGAGCGCGGCGACGGGCTCCCGCAACGTGTAGGAGGTGCCCCAGTCGCCGGTGAGGAAGTGCCCCAGCCACCGGCCGTAGCGCAGCCACAGCGGGTCGTCGAGGCCGAGCTGCCGGTTGTACAGCGCGACGGCCTCCGCGCTCGCCTCCCGGCCGAGCACGGTGCGGCCCACGTCGCCGGGCAGCACGTCAGTGGCGAGGAAGACGAGGATCGAGACGCCGGCCAGGGTCAGCGGCACGGCGGCGAGGCGGCGCAGCAGGAAGGTCCGCATCGGCTCACACCTTCGACACCGAGCCGAAGTCGACGTACTGCGCGGGATGCGCCTGCACGCCCCGGAACTTCTTGCCCTGGAAGGCCCGGACCGCACCGGACCAGTAGGCGATGATCAACGGCACGTCCTCGTGCAGGATCTTCGCCACGGTCGCGGCGGCCGCCTTGCGCGCGGCGTCGGTGGTCGCGGTGTCGTAGGCGTCCGCGGCGGCGTCGAGGGCCGGGTTGGCGTACTTGGAGCCGTTCCATGTGCCGCCGGACTTCACCATCGGGATGATGAGCTGGCTCGGCACCGCCCGGCCGGCCCAGCCGACGAGGTTGGCCTGGGTGAACAGCCACGGCGTGTCCTTGGCCTGGTCGCCGCCGTAGAAGTCCTTGGAGGAGCGCTGGTCCAGCTCGACGGTGATGCCGGCCTGCTTGAGCTGGTTCTGGATGGTGACCGCGTAGTCCTTGTCGGGCGCCTCGAAGGTGAGTGTGAACCGCAGGTCGGTCACGCCCGCGCGCTTGAGCAGCTCGGCGACCTTGGCCTTGTCCAGCGCACGCTGCGGCAGGTCGGTGGGTGCGGCCGGGAACAGTGGCGCCAGCAGGTGGTCGTTGCCGAGGTCGCCGACGTTGCTGCCGATCGACTGCAGGATGGCGGGGCGGCCCAGCGCGTATGCGACCGCCTGGCGCACCTCCTTGCGGTCGAAGGGAGCCAGGTCGGTGCGCAGTGTCAACACGGTGACGCCGGTGCCCTTGACCGTGTCGACGTCGATGGCGCCGGTGGCGGCGAGCGGCTGGGCGAGCGCGGGGCGGCTCAGGAGTTGTACGTCGATGTCACCGCCCTGCAGCGCGAGCAGGTCGGCTTGGTCGTCGGCGTAGAACTTGATCTCAACGCCGTCGAGGTAGGGCCGGCCCGGATCCCAGTAGCGCTCGTTGCGGACCAGGGTGGCGCCTGTCGAGGCGTTGTATGACTTGAGCACGAACGGCCCCGTGCCGATCCCGGCCTTGGTGAAGTCGCCGGCGTAGTCGCGCTTGAGGATGACGGCGTTGTAGTTGCCGGCCGAGACGAGATACGGGAAGTCGGAGAAGGGCCGCTCGAGGGCGAACTCGACGACGCCCGGGGCCGGGGCGGCGACGCCGCCGGCCTTGAGCACGGTGGCGAACGCCGAGAGGGCCGCGGACTTACTCCCCGGGTCCAGGAGCCGGTCGAAGGAGGCCTTCACCGTCTCGGCGTCGACCGGGGTGCCGTCGGAGAACGTCACGCCGGGCCGCAGCTTGAACGTCCAGCGCTTCCCGCCGTCGGCGGACTCCCACGACTCCGCGAGCCGTGGGACGAGCTTGAAGTCCTTGTCGAGCCAGATGAGGTACTCGGCGATCAGCTGGACGATCGCGATCGCGGTGCCGTCGTACATCGTCACCGGGTCGACCGCGGTGGGTGGTGGCGGCGAACCGGCGCGCAGCGTCCCACCCCGCTTCGGTGGCCCGCCCGGCGGCGACCCCTCCGTCCCGCCCGCCGCTCCTTCGCCCACCCCGCACGCACTGAGCAGCGCGGCCAGGCCGCTCGCCCCGATGCCGGCCAAGAGTTGACGACGCTCCACAGCCACCCCCAAAAGACTGTTTTATCTATCTACATAATAGGAATAAGAGCGTCTATGCGATCACGTCGTCCCACATCGCGGAACAGCAGCGGCACCAGGGCCTGGTTGCCCGCCGATGCGCACCGCATAAGATCGTGTGGTGCGCATCGGTGTCCTCCTGCTCCCCGCCGACCCCTGGCCGCAAAGCGTCGCGCGGGCGCGACACCTGGAGGCGCTCGGATACGCGCACCTGTGGACGTACGACCATCTCTCCTGGCGGCGGTACCGCGACCTGCCGTGGCATGCCAGCATCCCGTGGCTGACCGGGATCGCGGCGGCGACCTCCCGAGTCCGGCTCGGCACAATGGTCACCTCCCCCAACTACCGCCATCCGGTCACCCTCGCCAAGGACGCGATGACCCTCGACCACATCTGCGAGGGACGCCTCACCCTCGGCGTCGGGGCCGGCGGCACCGGCTTCGACGCCACCGTCCTCGGCGGCCCGGCCCCGACGCCACGGGAGCGCTCCGAGCGATTCACCGAGTTCGTCGAGGTTCTCGACGGCCTGCTGCGCGAACCGGCCTACAACCACAGCGGCACGTACTACACCGCAGACGAGGCTCGGATGATCCCCGGTTGCGTCCAGCAGCCGCGCCTGCCACTGGCCATCGCCGCCGCCGGCCCCAAGGCCCTGGCCCTGGCGGCCCGCGTCGGCGACGCGTGGATCACCTACGGAGACCCGAACGCCACCGACCAGTCGGCCGCCGCGACGGAGGTGGCTGTCCGCGCCCAGGCCGCGATCCTCGACGAACAGTGCGCCATCCTCGGCCGCGACCCCGCGTCGCTTGACCGCTACTTCCTCGTCGGCAGCACCGAGGAGCGGCCCCTCGCGAGCGTCGACGCGTTCGAGGACTTCGTCGGGCGGTACGAACAGCTCGGCTTCACCGACGTCGTCTTCCACGACCCGCGCCCGGGCGACCCGGTCCTCACCGAAGACCCGAAGATCGTGGATGCCATCGCGGAGCGACTGCTGTAACGTCGACCCAACCCTATGGGATTGGTAGACATTCAACGCAGGGGCCTCTATCGTTGCCCATCGGCGGGCGAGCGCGTGGCCCGGCCGCTTCCCGACCGGGGCCGGTCCGACCAGCGGCTTCGGTGCCGCACGAATCCTGGGCTGAGGCGATGACAGGCACTGCAGGTATCGCGGACACCGTCGACGTGGTGGTCGTGGGCGGTGGGGCGATGGGTTCGGCGGCCGCGTGGCGGCTGGCCCGCCGAGGCGTCGACGTGGTGCTGCTCGAGCAGTTCGCCGCCGGGCACACCAACGGTGCCTCGCACGGCGCATCCCGGATCTTCCGGCTGTCGTATCCCGATCCCGTGTACATCGGCCTCGCCCAGGAGGCCCAGCGGCTGTGGCGGGACCTCGAGGACGACACCGGCACTCGGCTGCTCACCATCACCGGCGGCGTCGACCACGGCGATCATCCCTACCTGCACGAACTGGCCGACGGGCTCGCCGCCGCAGGCGTGCCCCACCAGTGGCTCGCCCCGCAGGAGGCGGCCGAACGCTGGCCGGGCCTCCGGTTCACGACACCGGCGCTGTTCTACCCGGACAGCGGACGCCTGCACGCCGACCGGTCGGTCGCCGCGCTGCAGGCCGCCGCGGAGGCCTCGGGCGCGACCGTGCGGCACTCAACGCCGGTGACCGCGATCGAGGTGCTCGGTGACGACGCGGTCCTCGTCCACACCGACAGCGGCAGCTATCGCGCGCGCCGGGTCGTGGCGGCGGTCAACGCCTGGGCGAGCAAGCTGCTGGGCGGGCTCGCCCCGCTGCCACCGCTGCGGGTCACCCAGGAACAACCCGCCCATTTCGCCGCCCGCGAGGCCGAGGAGGGCTGGCCGAGCTTCGGTCACCGGTTCGCCGACGGATCCGCGGATGCCCGCACGTTCTTCGGCGGCATCTACGGCCTGGCCACCCCCGGCGAGGGCATCAAGGTCGGCTTCCACGGCGTCGGCCCCGAGGTCGACCCGGACCACCGCGACTTCACGCCCGAGCCCACCCAGCTGGCCGCACTGCGCGAGTACACACGCCGATGGCTGCCCGGCGTCGACCCCGACGACTTCACCCCGATCAGCTGCACGTACACCACCACGCCCGACGAGAACTTCGTCCTAGACCGGCACGGACCCGTGGTCGTGGCCACGGGCTTCTCCGGCCACGGCTTCAAGTTCGTGCCCGCCATCGGACGGGTCCTCGCCGACCTCGCCCTCGACGGCGCCCACCCGGACCGGCGATTCGCCTTCGCCCGCTGAGAGCACTCACACCAGCACCGCCGACGAGCGCCGGCCGACCCTGAGCAGCGGAGCGTCAGGGCTGGCGCACCTGGATCGGGGCGCTGGTGCGATGTCCACCAACGTTGACCGGGGTCACCGTTGTCGATCTTGCAGTTCTGGTGCCGAGACACTCCGCGAATGCCGGGTTTGTCGGGCACCACAAGTGCAAGATCGATGCGCAGCAAACCCGGCGAACGTTGGTGGACACCGCACTAGCGGCGCCGACGGACGGGACGGCCGACGCGACGTACGAGTCGGCGATGCGGGTCACGCCACCGCACCAGCGGCTTCTCATGGCGCTCAATGTGCGCGAGTGTATGGCGTCACGGCGCTCCCCCATGGCGAAGATCGTGTCGCGATCGCGGTTGCCCGGGCATCTGTCGGGTGACTGAGCGGCCGGCCGCCCACGAACCGCCGAGTCGCTGGGACAGTCGACTGTCGGTGGCGTGCACCGTCGACTGACGGAAGATCCCGCCGCCGCACCGGCACGACGATGGTCGCTGTCACCTCGTCCGCTGTGGAAAGGAAGCACCGATGCCCGCACACCGCCGTCAGCCCGCGCGCTGGCAACGCCTGGCTATGACGATGGCCGCCGTCGTGACCGTGGCGACCGTCGTGTTCTTCGGGATCACCGCCGCCACCGCCTCGACCGGTGGGAGCCTGGGCGGGACCAGGCCGACCATCGTGTTGGTGCATGGCGCGTTCGCCGACTCCAGCGGCTGGAATGCGGAGGTCAAGGCCCTGCGGCGGCTCGGCTACCCGGTGGTTGCCGCACCGAACCCGCTGCGGGGGTTGACCAGCGACTCGGACTACGTCTGGGCGTTGCTGCAGTCGATCAGCGGCCCGATCGTGCTGGTCGGGCACTCCTACGGCGGTGCCGTCATCACCAACGCCGCGCGTGACCTGCCGAACGTGCGGGCCCTGGTCTACGTCGGCGCCTTCGTGCCCGACCAAGGCGAGAGCATCGCCACGGTACCCGACCCGGCAACGTACCCGTCGCAGCTCGGCACCGGCACCACCTCGACGCGTCACGTGCCCAACCCGGCCGCGTCAGGCGGCATCGACCTGGACATCACGATCAAGCAGGAGAATTTCCGGTCGGTGTTCGCCGGTGACGTGCCCGCCGCGACGGCTGAGCTGATGGCGGTGACCCAGCGGCCGCTGTCGCTGACCGCGTTCACCGAGGCGTCCGGTGCGCCCGCCTGGCGGACGCTGCCGACCTGGGACCTGATCACGCTGGACGACCACGCCATCAACCCGGCCGGTCAGCGGATGATGGCTGAGCGGGCGCACGCCCGGATCCGGACCGTTCGCTCCTCGCACGCGGTGATCGTGTCCCACCCCGATGCCGTGGTCCAGATCGTTCTGGACGCGGCCGCGCACACCGTCTGACGGTGCCGACCGCAGACACCGACTCAGTCGACCGACGCAAGCCCAGACCCCGGTGGCGAAGCCACCATAACGGAACAACGCACCATCGCTCGAGAGACGAGGTTCCCCTCATGCCCGAGTCACCCATCCCGGTCGTCTTCATTCACGGCTTGTGGCTGCACGCGTCCTCCTGGGGGCCGTGGCTCGACCTGTTCCGCGACGCCGGCTACGCCCCTGTGGCGCCCGGCTGGCCCGGCGACGCGGACACCGTGGAACTGTCCCGCGCCAATCCGGACGCCATCGCCAACCGGGGCATCGACGAGGTCACCGACCACTACGCCGGCATCATCGGCGCACTCGCGCGCCCCCCGATCCTGATCGGCCACTCCTTCGGCGGCATGATCGCGGAGAAGCTGCTCGGCCAGAACCACGGGGCCGCGGCCATCGCCATCGACGCCGCCCAGATCAAGGGCGTCCTGCCCCTGCCGCTGTCCTCGCTGCGGGCAACCCTCCCGGTGTTCAAGAACCCGGCCAACATCCACCACGCCGTGTCCCTGACCGCCGACGAGTTCCGGTACAGCTTCGGCAACGCCGTCAGCGCTGAGGAGTCCGACGAGCTGCACCGGCGGTGGACCATCCCGGCCCCCGGCCGGCCGCTGTTCGAGGCGGCCGTGGCGAACTTCTCGCCACACTCGCCGGCCAAGGTGGACACCGACAACGCCGACCGCGGCCCGCTGCTGCTCGTCATGGGCGGCCGGGATCACACGGTGCCGGAGGTCATCACCAAGGCGACCCTCAAGCAGTACCGCAACTCCGACGCCGTCACCGACCTCATCGAGTTTCCGGACCGCGGCCACTCGCTGACCATCGACAGCGGCTGGCGCGACGTCGCCGAGTCCTGCCTCGGCTGGCTCGAGAAGCAGGGGTTGTGACATCACAACATCGGTCGATCGGCCGGCGTCGCGCCGGCCGGTCGTCATACGATCAGGAAAGGGAGGGCTCATTTGTGGACACGATGACGGCACTACGGGCGCACACCCGGGGCGGCCCCGACAGGCTCGTCTACGAGACCGCACCACGGCCGCGCCCGCGCGAGGGTGAGGTGCTTGTCGCTGTGCACGCCGCCGCGATCACCTTCGCCGAACTGGGCTGGGACCTGTCGTGGACCACCCGCGACGGCCATGACCGCACCCCGGTCATCCCGTCCCACGAGGTGTCCGGCACGGTCGTCGCCCCGGGAGCCGGGGTCACCGAGCTGGACTCCGGCGACGAGGTCTACGGCCTGATCGACTTCGACCGGGACGGCGCGGCCGCCGAATTCGTCGCGGTGCCGTCCGAGGCACTGGCCATCAAACCCGGGACGTTGTCGCACGCCGAGTCCGCCGCCCTGCCGCTGTCCGCGCTCACCGCCTGGCAGGCGCTGGTCGACCACGCCGGGCTCACCGCCGGGGAAACGGTCCTCATCCACGGCGGCGCGGGCGGGGTCGGTGTCTACGCCACCCAACTCGCCGCCGACCTCGGCGCCACGGTCGTGGCCACCGATCTGCCCGAGCACGCGGACACCGTGCGGGCGCTGGGCGCCGACCGGTTCATCGACGTCACCCGGGATGACTTCGATCGTGAACTGGCCGGGGTGGACGTGGTGCTGGACACCGTCGGCGGTTCCACGCTGGCGCGCTCCTACCCGGTGCTGCGGCCCGGCGGCCGGCTGGTAACGCTCGGCGCCCCGCCCGATCATGAGCTTGCCGCCGCGCACCGGGTGCACGCGATGTTCTTCGTCGTGCGCCCCGACCGCACGCAGCTGCAGCGGCTGGCCGCGCTGGTAGACGCAGGACGGCTGCGCTCGGTCGTCAGCGCCACCTTCCCGCTCGCCGACGGCGGAGCCGCGTATGCCAGCGGAACGCAGCCGCGCAAGCCGGGCAAGACCGTCCTGATCGTGCGGCCCGAGCCGGGCCCGCTGCAGTCGAGTAACTGAGACGGCCGGCTGGGTAGCAGACCCCGAGCCCTTCATCGCCGTGGGCTTACGCGAATCGAGATCGGCCGCCTCCGCACCGAGGCGGCCGATCTCGCTGCTACGCACCCAGGGCTTCGTTGGCGTCATCACGCTCGTCTCGGGGTCAGGCTGTCGCGTCGAGTGCCTCGCTCGCGCGTCGTGCCCAGGGTGCGGCGCCGATCTCGTGTAGCGTGTCGGCGGATGCGCGCAGCTCGTCGCGGGCCCCGTCGGGACGGTCGTGCCGTAGCAGCCATTCGCCGTAGGCCAGTTGCAGCCGGGCACGGACGAACGGCCAGCGGGTGAGATTCATGGCGAGTGCGGTGTGGTACAGAGCTTCCGCGTCGGCGTCGTCGGCGAGCACCGCGCGCGCGTAGCCGAGATGGGTGTGCAGCAGGGGTGCCGGCGTGACGCGGGCGGTCTCCTCCAGCTCGGCGAGGATGCGTCGGGCCTCGGTGATCCGGCCGGCGCCGACCGCGGACTCGGCCATCGTGCCGATTCCCGCGAAGGATTCCCGCCAGTGGTAGGCGGGGTCGTTCGGGTCGAAGATGCGGGCGTACTCGTCGAAGGCCTCTTGGTAGCGTCCGGCGGCCAGGTGGGCGGCGCCGGAGGCGAGGACGGCCACGCAGAGTTGGTCGTTGAGCCGGCCGGCGAGCCTTGTCGCCTGCTCGGCCATGTGCATGGCACGGTCCGGGTCGCCTTGGAAGGCGATCAGACGGCCACCGGTGGACAAGGTCCCAGCGGTCCACACCGGCTGGCGGGTCTGTTCCGCGAGGCGGGTGGCCTCGGCCACCACGACGCTGGCTTTGGCGAACTGGCCCAGTTCGACCAGTAGGTGATTGTAGATGCCCTGTACGTGCAGCAGCAGCCCGAGACGGCCGGTGTCGCGCAGGGCGGTCTGTGCCCGGTCCAGGAGGTCGGCGGCGCGCTCGGTGTCGCCGATGGCGTGCGCGGCGATGCCGAGTAGCCGGAGCCGGTCACCGTCAGTCTCGCCCACCCACCGGGGTTCGCTGAGCACCTCAGTGACGGTGACCGCTTCGAGCACCGGTTCGGCACAGGCCAGCGCGGCGACCCAACGCGGGTCGTGGACGGCGTCGGGCAGCTGCCTGATCGCGGTGGCGCAGTGGGCTCGCGCCGCGGGTCCGGTGTCCGCCCACCAGCAGCGTAGTCCGGCGCCCAACAACAGGTTCAGGGCGAGGTCGATGTCGCCGGCGGCGTGCGCTTTGTGGGCGACCAGGCACAATTCCTGAACCCGTACGGGGTCGCCGGGTGTGCCGTCGTGGAAGATCTCGCGTAGCCATTCCACGCGGGCCCAGCCCAGCTCGTCAAGCTGGTTGCGGGTCGCCTCGTCGACCAAGCGCGAGACGGTTGCGGCCTGGCCCAGGGCGAACGCGTGCTGCGCGGCGAGCAGGAGCCGGTGACTTCGCCGGGCTGGATCGGTGGTCAGCTGGGCGGCGCGTTCCAGTTCGGCCACGGCGCGGCTGGTGGCGCCGCGCGCCAACGAGACCTCGACGTTGGCGGCGAGTGCGTCGGCCGCCTCGTCGTCGGGGCCGACGATGGACATCGCACAGTGCCAGGCACGCCGGTACGGGTCGTCGTGGAGCACGGCGGCCAGGCTCGCGTGCGCGGCCTGCCGGCGGGTCAGGCTCTCGGCCTGCGCGACGCCGGAGCGGACCAGCGGGTGGTGGAAGCGGATGCTGCCCTCGACCGCCGGGTCGGGGCCGACCAACCGGGCCGCGGTCGCCTCCTGAAGCACGTCGTCGCCGACCGGCGCGCCGGTCAGTCGAGCCGTGGCGGCGAGCAGCTCGGCGGTGTCGCCGCGGTGCGCCACAGACATCACCAGCAGCAGGTCGCGGGCCGGCGGGCGCAGCTGCGCGACGCGGCCGGCGAACGCGCGCTCCAGCCGGGCCGTCAGTGGCAGCTCCAGGGTGGTTCCGCCGCGTGCCTGCCAGGCAGCGGGCAGCTCGACGAGGGCGAGCGGGTTGCCCAGCGACTGCTCCAGGATCTCTGTACGGGCGGCGGGGTCCAAGTCGCCGGCGTGTGCGTCCAGCAGCCGCGCGGCCGGTTCGTCGGCGAGGCCGGTCACGCTGAGCGCAGGCAGGCCGGCGTCTGTCAGCGGCCCGGGGTATCCGTGGCGCGCCGCGGCGATGAACGCGATCCGCTGCTCGTCCAGGCGTCGCGCCACGAACGCGAGCGCGTCGTGGGTCGGGTCGTCGAGCCAGTGCACGTCGTCGAGCACGATCACGATCGGCGTCTCGGTGGCCGCGGTAGTCAACAAGTTGAACGCGGCCAGGGCGATGAGGAACGGTTCGGGGGCCGGTCCGTCGGCGGTTCCGAAGGCGGCGCGCAGCGCGTCCCGTTGCACCGGCGGCAGCTGTGGCATGGACCGTCGGATGGGTCGCAGCAGTTGATGCAGCCCGGCGAAGGGCAGCTCGGCTTCGGCCTCCACGCCGGTGATGCCGAGCACCCGGTGGCCGGCCTCCTGGCCGTGGCGCATCGCGGCCCGCAGGAGGCTGGACTTGCCGATGCCGGGCCCGCCGAGCAGCAGCAGGCTCGTGGAGCGGCGCGCCGCGGCGTCGATCACCTCGGCCAGCCGCGCCAGCTCGTCGTTCCGGCCGAGAAGCTCCACAGTGGATGGCGTGGTCATGACAGGTCCAAGCGGGTGGCGAGCTGGGCGCGGGAGGTGATGTTGAGTTTGGGGAAGATGCGGTACAAGTGGGATCCTACGGTGCGGGGGGACAGGTAGAGCTGCTCGCCGATCTCCCGGTTGGACAGGCCCTGCGCGGCCAGCCGTGCGATCTGCAGCTCTTGCGGGGACAGTAGGTCGTGGGCGTTGGTGGCTGCCTGCGTCATCCGTTCACCCGCGGCGCGTAGCTCGGTGCGGGCCTGTTCGGCCCAGCTGTGCGCGCCGATGAGTTCGAGGCTGACCAGAGCGGCGCGCAAGTGGATTCGGGAGTCGGTGACGCGGCGCTGGCGGCGCAGCCAGGTGCCGTAGGCCAGTTCGTAGCGGGCGCGGAACCAGGGCCAGCGGGTGAGGCTCTCGGCCAGCGCGGCCTGGTACAGGGGTTCGGCGTCGGCGTCGTCGGCGAGCACGGCGCGGGCGTAGCGCAGGTTGAGCCGCAGGTCCGGCACGGGCGTGATGCGGGCCATCTCCTCGAAGGTGGCCAGGACGGCGCGGGCCTCGTCGCGCCGGTCGGTGTGTACCGCGGCGTCCACGAAGAACATCAGGCCGGGATAGCTTTCCCGCGGGTGGTAGGCCGGGTCGGCCGGGTCGAACAGCCGGCGCAGTTCGCGATACGCCTCCTCGTAGCGGCGCGCCGTCACCCACGCGTATCCGCGGGTGAGCTGGACACAGCAGAGCAGGTCGTTGAGCTGCCTGCCGCCCGCGTCGTGTTCGGTGATCGCGGCCATCCGCAGCGCCTCTTCCAGCTCGCCACGCAGCGCGGCGGAGCGAGACTCGCCGACGAGGTTTCCCCAGATGGTCTGGCCGGTGTCCCGGCCCAGGCGGCCGCCCTCCTCGGCGGCGGCGAAGGCCCGGTCCCAGACGCCGAGGGTGAGCCGGATGCCCACCTGCATCACCAGCACGTGGGTGAGCAGTCCGAGCCGGCCCTGGTTACGCAGCTTGGCCTCGGCGCGGTCGAGGAAGTCGTAGGCGAGGGCGGAGTTGCCGATGGCGTGGGCCGCCATGCCGTACAGCCGCAGCGCGTCGGGGTCGGCGACCTCCTCGATGGCGATGGTGGCGAGGGTCTCCTGGACGGTCGCGGCTTCCAGGATCGGTTCGGCCACCCCCAGGATGGCGAGGTACCGGGCGTCGCCGCGCATGCCGGGCAGGCGGCGGGCCGCCCGCGCCACGGCGGCGCGGGCCTGCGGGCCGGTGTCGGCCCACCAGCAGCGCAGCGCCGCCCCGAGCAACAGGTTGAGCGCCAGGTCCTGGTCGTCGGCGCGGACCGCGTCGTCGGCGATGCGGCACAGCTCGATGACCCGGCCGGCGTCGCCCGGTATCCCGTCAGAGAAGATCTCGCTCAGCCATTGGATCCGGGCGTTGTCCAGTGTGGACAGCGGGTAGGCCGAGGCGGCGTGGAGCAGACGGTTGACCAGGTCGGCGTGGCCGAGGCCGAAGGCGTGTTCGGCGGCCAGCAGCAGCCGGTGGCCGCGTCGGCCGGGGTCGGTGGTCAACTGGGCGGCGCGTTCGAGGCAGCGGATCGCGGTGATCACCGCACCACGGGCGACGGAGAAGGTCGCGCTGGCCTCCAGGTCGTCGGCGACCGCGTCGTCCAGTCCGGTGGTCGACTCGGCGCGGTGCCAGGCTCGCCGGTACGGCTCGCCGGTGAGCACCTCGGCGAGGGCGGCGTTGGCGGCCAGTCGGCGGTGCGCCGCCTCGGCCTGTGTGACGGCGGAGCGGACCAGCGGGTGACGGAACCGTACCCGGGCCTGTTCCAGGCGCAACAGCCCTGCCCGCACGACCGGGTCCAGCGCCTCCACCGTCACCGGATGCCCGGCCAGCACGCCGGCCGCGGCCAGGATCTCGGGCAGTTCGTCGCCGTGGTCGACGGCGGCGATCAGCAGCGCGTCGCGGGCGTCCTGCGGCAACGCGGCCATCCGGCCGGCGAAGGAGCGTTCCAGCCGGGAGGTGACCGGCAGCAGGTCCCTCGGCAGGTCATCCGATTCGGACGTGCCACGCCACGCTTTGGGCAGTTCGATCAGCGCGAGCGGGTTGCCGTCCGCCTCCCGCAGAACGCGTTGCCGGCGCCGGTCGCTCATCATCGCATCCTGCGCGGTGAGCAGTAGCTCGGCGGCCTGATCGGCGAGGCGCCCGACCTCGATCTCCGGCAGGCCCGCGGCGACGAGGGGCCCCGGATACCCGGCGCGGACCGCGCCGACGATGACGACCGGGTCCATGGCCACCCGGCGGGCAAGGAACGCCAGCGTGTCGTGGGTCTGCGGGTCCAGCCACTGCACGTCGTCGGCAAGGATGGCGACCGGCCGGTCCACCGCCGCCTCGACGATCAGGTTGAGCGCGGCCAGGGAGACCAGGAACGGCTCAGGGCTGACGTCGCCGTCGATGCCGAAGCCGGTGCGCAGCGCGTCGACCTGACGCTGCGGCAAGCGGTCGGCGTAGGTCATCAGCGGCCGCAGCAACTGGTGCAGGCCGGAGTAGGGCAACTGCGCCTCGGCCTCCACGCCGACCGTGGCCAGAGCCCGGAACCCGGCCGCCCGGCCCAGCTCACGGGCCGATTCCAGCAGTGCCGACTTGCCGATACCGGGATCGCCGGACAAGATCACGGCGGCCCCGGTCGGCTCGTCAGCGGCCGCGCCCGCGAACAGGGCCCGAAGGTGCGCCAACTCGACCTCCCGGCCGAGCAGCCCGGTGTCAGGCGACGTGGTCTGACGTATGGAGTTCTCCACCACGGCTACTGACACTATCCACCACCGATCGACAGGGGCTGTGGTAGGAAACACGTGTTCGCGAGTCAACCTCTTGATTGACCCGGCCCGATTCAGTCTGGGCCGATGATGTACCCGGCGTATGGGTCGGCGCTTGAGTCAGGTGACTGAACCGGCGACGTCAGCCGGCGGCCACCACGGCGTGCGGGACCATGCACACCACGACCGAGCCGCCGTGACAGGTGACCGCCCGAGGCAAACGCAGTCAAGCGACTCAAGGCACGACGCGTACCCCAGACGTAGGTTCATCAAGCATTCAGCGAACCTGCCGTAAGGACGCAGCATGTCATCTCCGCACCGACACCTGGCACGCCGCAGCGCCCGGCCCAGGCTCGCCGTACACACAGTCGCGACCACCACGGGCGATCGACGTCGGTCACGACCGGCGTGGCACCGGCAGGCACTGGCACAGCAACGGGCGCTCACGCACAACTTGCAGCACCTGATCCAACCGGCCGGCACGGACGGCTGCGAGGTGGGCGGATTGCGGATCACGGCGCGGTGCCAGAGCGTCGATCCCGCGGCGCGCATCGGCGGCGACTGGTACCTTACCGCGGTGCTGCCCTGCGGGGACGTCGTGCTGGTCGTCGGCGACGTCGTCGGTCACGGCCTGGCCGCGGTCGCCACCATGATGACGTTGCGCTTCGCCACCGCCGCCTACATCGCCGAAGACGTCTCGCCGGGGGTCGTGCTCAGTCGGCTCAACACCCTGCTGTACGGCCAAGGTACCGACCTGACCGCGAGCGCGGTGGTCGCCCGGTACCGTCCGGCCACCGGTGAACTGCGCTGGGCGCGCGCCGGACACCTCCCCCTGCTGCTCGCCACCGGCACGCGCGTGCTCGTGCTGCCGAACCCGGACGGGCCGCTGCTCGGCGTCGCCGAAGATGCCACCTTCGAGCACGACAGCATTTGGCTGCGCCACGGGGAGCGGATCATCGGGTACACCGACGGCATGGTCGGTCGCGGCTCGATCGACGAAGGCATCCACCAGCTCGCCGAGCGGATCCAGGCATCGCTCTCGGTCGGTGACGAGATCGTCAACCGGCTCGACTACCGCACGGCAGCCGACGACGCCTGCGTACTCATCGCACAGCGAACGGGGTAGCGGCGCGGTGCGCCTCTCGCGTTCAATCCACTGTGTTCAATCACCCGTGCTCACCGCGCCCGCGCGAGCAGCCCGCGAGCCTGCCGGATCACCGCCTCGTCCACCATCCGGCCGTCGTCGTCGAGCAGAACAGCGTCGCCCGCGGCCGCCGCCTGCTCGAATCGCGCCACCAGCGCACGGGCCCGGTCGATCTCATCCGGTGCCGGCGTGAACACGTCGTTGGCCACGGCGACCTGGGCGGGATGGATACATGCCCGGCCGACGAAACCGAGCCGCGCCAGCGCCCGCGTCGACGTGCGGAAACCGGCCAGGTCCCGGAAATCGGTCGACACCGGCCCGATGGGCGGCACCAACCGGCACGCGGCGCTGACCAGCACGACGTGGCTGCGCACGTGCAGCAGCTCCGGCTCCCCGTCGCCGGCCGGCAGCCCGATGTCGGCCCGAAGATCGGCCTCGCCGACCTGCAGCCGCTGCACCCGCGGTGCTCGGGCCACACCCGACGCATCCAGGACCGCCGCGGCTGATTCCAGGATCGGGATCACGGCCACCTGGCCGGTCGCCAGTCCCGCGCCGGCCTCGGCATCGCGCAGCGCGGCGTCCAGCGCGACGAGCTCGGCGGCCGACTGCGTCTTGGCCGGCATGACTCCGGCCAAACCGGGCCAGACGACAGCCGCGGCATCGTCGAGACCAGCCGGGCCGGAATTGAGCCGTACCCACACCTCGACATCCGGGCGTGGGGCGAGCGATCGAAGCCACTCGGCGACGGCCGCGCGAGCCGGAACCTTCGCGGCCGGGGCGACCGCATCCTCCAGATCGACGAT
Source organism: Dactylosporangium sp. NPDC051484 (assembly GCF_040689395.1). NCBI lineage: Bacteria > Bacillati > Actinomycetota > Actinomycetes > Micromonosporales > Micromonosporaceae > Dactylosporangium > Dactylosporangium sp. NPDC051484. The sequence continues at coordinate 49,769 of NZ_JBFAZX010000024.1, forward strand.
GACCGCGTCCGCGCCCCGGTCCAGCGCCCTGGCCAGCATCCGCGGCTGGTCGCCCGGCACATAGAGGTACGAGCGCGGTACGGCGGTCCCGCCCGGCTTGCTCGTCATGCGGCGGCGCCGGACGACGTGCGCGCGGCGCGGGCGATCACGTCCAGCAGCGCGGTCAGGTCGGGCAGGCCGGCCAGTGCGTGCACGGTCGCGGCCATTTGCCTCGCGGCCGGTGAGTCACCCGTCAGACTCAGCAACTTAGCCAGCATGGCCTGATCGTCCAGCGGTGCGTGGGGCCCGCCACGGCTGCTGGCCACCTCGCCGGTGAGCTCGCGCCCGTCGCGCAGGCGCACCACGACGCGGCCGGCCGCATCCGCGGCCACCGCGCGGGACGGTGCGAGCACCGTGCGGACCCGGGCGGCGAGCTCGGCGACCGCCGGCCGGCGGACCGAGGCGACGTCGTAGGTCCCGGTCGAAACGGAGCCGTCGACCAGCAGCGCCGCGACACTCCACGGCAGGCTGAACTTGGCTGCGTACGGAGATTGCGGGTGTACCTTCTCGGCAGCGGGTTCACAGACGATCGCGGCGCTGTCAGGGTGGACGAACGCGACGACCTCCACGATCTCGGCGGTCCCGCCGGCGGCGCGCAGTTCGTCGAGCACGGTGGCGGCCGCGTCGAGCGTCGCGTGCGAGAGCTGACATGCCGGATACGGCTTGATGGTGACTCGTGTGACTTCCCAGGTCTGGCCGAGCTCGCGCAGCACACGGCCGGGGTCGGCGGGTCGGTCCGACAGCGTCGCCCACAGTCCCGCGGCGCCGTCGAGTACCGAATCCGGCCCGGTGGCGCCCGCGGCGGCCAGCCGGGCGGCGATAATGCCGGCGTGCGACGCGAGGCCGGGGTGCAGTTGCTTGGTGGAGGATCCGGTGTGCAGAAACTCCATCAGGCCGCCCGCGCTGCTGCCGGCGATGCCCATGGCATGCAGCGTCGTCGCGGCATCCAACCCCATGAGCCGGGCGGCCACGGTCGTGGCACCGACCACGCCGGCCGCCTGCGTGGCATGGATGCCCCGCTGGTGGAAGCCGTAGGGCGTGGCGGCCGCTACCCGGCAGGTGACCTCGTAGCCCACCAATGCCGCGGTCAGCACCTGCGCGCCGGTCGCGCCGACCTGTTCGCCGACCGCCAGCGCCGCCGGCAGCGTGACGGCGGTGGCGTGAACCAGCCCTTCGGCGTGGGTGTCGTCGAAGTCGAGGGCGTGCACCAGGGCGCCGGTGGCGAAGGCGGCGGCCGGGGCGCCCAGCCGCCGATCGGTGCCCAGGAGGGTGGCTTCGGCCGGACCGCCGAGTCCGCCGGCCACCGTGAGGGCAGGCACCGCCGCGCCCGTGCCGAGCGCGCCGAGCGCCACGGCCAGGCCGTCGAGGAGATGCCGGCAGGCCGCGTCCTGAGCGCTGGGAGGTACGTCCTGGAGCGTCAGGCTGACCGCCCAGTCGGCCAGATGTGCCGCAACGGTCGGTGTGGTGGAGTTCATCGGGCGGCGGCCTCCGGCTCGGTGTCGTCCGAGCGTGGCGTGCCACCGAACGCGGCGGCTCGGTCAAGCGCTCGTATCCGGTCCTCGTCGTAGCCGAGCAGGTCGCGCAGCAGCGCCTCGCCGTGCTCGGCGCGCAGCGGCGCTCGCTGGTAGCCCACGGGCTGTTCCCCTACCCGTACCGGCGAGGCAACACTGCGTACCCGACCCAGAACGGGGTGTTCGGTCTCGACGACGAGACCGCGTGCCACGGTGTGCGGGTCGGTCAGCGCCTCTGCGACGTTCTGGATCGGCGCGCACGGCACCGTGGCCGCTTGCAGCAGCTCAACCCACTGCGCGACGGTCCGGGTGGCGAACACCTCGTCGAGGAGGGCAACGAGTTGGTCACGGTGCTGCCCGCGCGTGGCGAAAGTGTTGAAGTGGGGGTCGGCGGCCAGTTCGGGCCGGCCGATGACGACGGTGAGTCGCTGCCAGAACTTCTCCTTCGCGCATCCGACGACGAGCCAGCCGTCGGATGCCCGGAAGGCCTGGAACGGCACCAGCGAAGGGTGCGCGGAATGCCTCGTGCGGGTCGGCGTGTAGCCGGCGGTGAGGTGCCATGTCGCGGGGTAGGTGAGCAGCCCGATGGCGGTGTCGTAGAGGCTGACGTCACAGTCCATGCCGAGCCCGTCGCGGCGCGCGGCGTGCAGTCCGGCGAGCAGTGACATCGCGGCCACGAAGCCTCCGGAGTAGTCCACTAGGGACAGTCCCGACTTCGTCGGTGGCCCGTCGGGTTCGCCGGTGAGGTCCATCCAGCCGGTGAGGCCTTGAAGGACGTAGTCGTAGCCCGGTTGGGCGGAGCGCGGCCCGGTCATCCCGAAGCCGGTGAGCGAGCAACACACGATCCGCGGGTTGAGATGCTTCAGATCGTCGTACCGGATCCGCATCTTGGCCGGCACATCGCCGCGCAGATTGGAGTAGACGGCGTCGCTGACCCGCACGAGATCCTCGAAGACCTCGCGCCCCTCCGCCGTACCAAGATCCAGTGAGATGCTCTTCTTCCCACGGTTGAAGGTCTCGAAGAACAGCGAGTGCTCGTCCTCGGCATACGGCGGCACGTACCGCCCGACGTCGCCGCCGACTCGAGGATCCTCGATCTTGATCACTTCGGCGCCGAGATCGGCCAGGTGCAGGCTGCCGAACGGGCCCGCGCCGTACTGCTCCAAAGACACGATCCGAACGTCCTCGAGTGGCTTCACCGCGCACCCCCGTTGTCTGCGACTGTTTCCGCGCCACGCTGATATGAGGCGGCCCACCCCTCGTCCGTTTGCGGCCGGACTCGGTCCAGCGGCGCGGCGCCACGCCGGTAGACATAGAACGTGCGCTCGAACGCGCACACCTGCACGCCGTCCTGGTTGACGGTCCGCGTGGCGACCGACACGACTCCCGCGTGCGGCCGGGTCGACGACGTCCGCTTCGACAGGACGACGGACTCCGACCAGAGTGTGTCACCCGCGAAGACGGGTGCGGTCAAGCGGATGTCGTCCCAGCCGAGATTCGCGAAGGCGTTCTGCGTGAGATCGGTGACGCTTTGTCCGACCGCGACGGCGAGGGTGAGCGTGGACACCACGAGAGGGCGGCCGAACTCCGACCGGGCGGCGTAGGCGTCGTTGAAGTGCATCTGGTTCGTGTTCATGGTCAGCAACGTGAACCACGTGTTGTCGGCCTCGCTGATGGTGCGGCCCAACGGGTGTTGGTAAACGTCGCCGATCTCGAAGTCCTCGAAGAACCGCCCCTGCCACCCGGGTTTGATCGCCACCTCGTACCTCCTGCATCGATGCTGCCGATCGTAAAAGGTCGGACTTTAATGGTCAAGCCATGATCACGGCTCGGCTACATCGGTCTGAGGTGTTCGGCCAAGCGAACCGCACAGTCGGCCACCATGCCCTATTTCACCAGGCAGGCGCCCATGATGCCGACCCGTGAGCCAGAGGTCATCCGCGCACCGCCGCGCACGAACCGGCTACATCCGGGCCTGGTGAGAGGCTTGTAGCAAAGCCTCTGATGTTTTACTCTCAGGCTCAAGGACGGCCGCAACACGAAAGCGGGAGGTGGCAGCACGCCTCCGGCGGAGGAGGCCGGACCGCGCGCGTCCGGCAGCGGGATTCAGCTGCGGCCCTGGGCGCCGGTCCGATCGGCGCCTCTCGGAGCCGGATTCCGTCCTCGACGATGCGACCCGGTGACGGCCGCCGGCCTTTCGGATCCGCAAGGCATCTGCCGTGACCGAGAAGATGGACCACTCTTGATCAAGCTGCAAGCAACTGATGCGAAACGGCCGCCACTCATAGCGGTCTCCATCTCCGATGTTTGTGACGGACCCGTAATCAGCATTCCATCCGGTCCCGGTCACCGGGCCGTTATCGGCGGAAATCCCGAGGGCAATGATGTTTGAGCTGAACGATGAGCAGCAGCAGTTCCGTGAGAATGTGCGACGCTTCGTGGAACGCGACATTCGTCCGGTGGCCCGGGACATGGAACAGGCGGGCAGCTACCCGGAGAAGATCGTCGAAACGATGAAGGACATGGGACTGTTCGGCATGACGGTCCCCACCCAGTACGGCGGGCTTGGCCTCGACTCCGTCTCGCTGGCCGTGGTGTTCGAGGAGATCGCACGGGGTTGGATGGGAATCGCCGGCATCCTCGGCAGCCACTCGGTAGGATGCCGCTTGGTGTCGATGTTCGGGACAGACGATCAGAAGAGTCGATACCTGCCCGCGCTTGCCACAGGGCAACGCCGAACCGGAATCGGACTCACCGAACCTGACGCCGGGTCCGACCTGCAAGGGATCAGCACGCGAGCCCGCAAGGACGGCGATCACTACATCGTCACGGGACGTAAGTCGTGGATCACGAATGCGCGGCACGCCGATCCGCTACCCGTACTCGTCAAGACCGACCCCGAGGCGAACCCGCGGCATCGGGGGATGAGTGTGCTGCTGATCGACAGGGACACGCCCGGATTTGAGGTCGTGCGGGACCTCGGGAAGCTCGGCTACAAGGGGCCCGAGACCTGTGAACTGGTGCTTGACGAGGCCCGGGTCCCAGCGGACCGCCTCCTGGGCGGGGAGGAAGGGCACGGGCTGCAGCAGGTCTTGTCCGCGCTCGAGATCGGCCGCATCAACGTGGCCGCGCGCAGCGTCGGGGTTGCGCAGGCGGCACTGGACGCCGCCCGCGCGTACGCCAGGCAGAGACATGCCTTCGGTAAGCCGATCGGCTCATTCCAGGCCATCCAGCTCAAGCTCGCGGACCTGGCGACGGAGGCGCAGGCCGCCCGGCTGCTGACCTGGTGGGCCGCGGACCGGCTGGACCGCGGCGAACGAGCTGACACCGAGACCGGGATGGCGAAGATGTTCGCGTCGGAGGTGGCTCTGCGGTCCTCCCTCGAATCCATGCGAATTCACGGGGCATACGGCTACTCCACGGAGTACGAAGTCGAGCGGCTTTACCGGGACGCTCCCTTGATGGCGATCGGCGAGGGCACGAACGACATTCTGCGAATGGTGATCGCCCGCGGTTTGGAATCACGCGAGCAGTGAATCTCTGACGAGCTGAAAGGAACACTGTTGATGCAAGGTCTCCGGCGAGTGGTTACGGGCGTCAACGAAGCAGGAGCTTCGATCGTCGTCGAGGACGGTATTCCGCCGAACGTTGTCGCACCGGGCGGAGGCACGGGCTACGCCTGGACGGACGTCTGGATCACAGACAGCGTCAGCTCCCCCGCCGAGGGCGGTGACCACGGCCCCAACTCGATGTCCCTGGAGCCCCCTCGGGGCGGCATTACGTGGAAAGTCATCGTGCTGCCCCCCGCGAGCGCGTTGAAAGACATTGACTGGCCGGCGTTCCAGGCCGAAATGCGCGAGCGCGCCCCGCTCATGTCCGGCACCGGGCAGCACGACCGCAGCCGACCCGGGTTTCACCGCACCGACACGATCGACTTCGTCGTCATCATCAGCGGGGAGCTGGTCCTTGAACTTGAGGAGGGTGAGGTCCGGGTCGGACCTGGCGATTGCGTCGTCCAACGCGGCACCTGGCACGCATGGCACAACCGGGGCTCGGAGCCTTGTGTCATGTCCGCCGTGCTGCTGAGCACTGCGGAATAGAACGACCCGCGTTCTCGTCCCGTGGGATTCTGGCCAGTGACAACGAGGCCCATCGAGGCTCTCCGCTGCACTGGCCAGCCCACGCGAACGCATCTCGGCCAGGCGCGACGAGGTCGCCGGCCTGATCGCCGAACCACCGGACCACGGACGCACCCCAGGCCCACAGGGGAGACCGACGAGCAGCGGCCCCGGCCGCATCTCGCCCCATCGATCGATGCGTGACCTTGCCCGCATCGTGACCCGGCGCGACGAACGTCCACCCTGGACATTGCCGAACCAACCGGGTGATCTCCATGCACGGACGCCATCTGCTGGCCGCGGTGCGTTCTTCACAGCGTGGCTGACCAGCGCGACGAAGCCGCCGAACCCCGACCCGCTCCCGCCCGGCGTCGCCGCGCCGCCCGCTCATCTCCTCGACGCGGTCGGGCGGGCGCATGCCCGGCGCCGACCTGATGTGGTATAAAAATACCGGCATAAAAATACCGCATCTGGAAAAGAGAGCCTGTCGTGATCGAGCTCAAGTCCGCCGAGGAGATCGGCCGGATGGCGGTGACCGGCCAGTTCGTCGGCGAACTGCTCGCCGAGCTCAGCGGTGTCGCCGCAGTCGGCGTCAACCTGCTGGACCTCGAGCACCACGCCCGCCGCCGGATCAAGGAACGCGGCGCCGAGTCCTGCTACTGGGACTACGCCCCTTCGTTCGGCCGCGGCCCGTTCCGCAACGTGCTGTGCCTGTCGGTCAACGACGCGGTGCTGCACGGCCTGCCGCACGACTATGTTCTGCGGGACGGTGACCTGCTCAGCATCGACATGGCGGTCGGCATCGACGGCTGGGTCGCCGACTCCGCGCTCTCCGTCACAGTCGGCACCCCCGACCCGGCCGACCTGAAACTGATCGAGGCCACCGAGGTCGCGCTAGAGGCCGGCATCGCCGCCGCCCAGCCAGGCGGCCGCCTCGGCGACATCTCCGCCGCGATCGGCGAGGTCGCCCACTCCTACGGTTACGTCGTCAACGCCGAGTTCGGCGGCCACGGCATCGGCCGCACCATGCACGAGGCCCCGCACGTCGCCAACAACGGCCGCGCCCGCCGCGGCATGAAACTCGACCCCGGCCTCACCATCGCCATCGAGCCCTGGTTCTGCCGCTCCACCGACAAAATCACGTTCGACACCGACGGCTGGACGATCCGCTCCGCCGACGGCTCCCGCACCGCCCACTCCGAACACACCCTCGCCATCACGGCTTCCGGCCCCCAGGTCCTGACCCGCCGCCCCACTGAGCCCGCCCCTCTCACGGCTTCGACAGCCGCCGTGTCCTGCCGGGTCAGCGACCGAGCCTCATCCTGATCCCGCACCGTTTTCGGCGCCGGCCGATGTGTCCGGCACCGGCACGTTCGGATAGTGGCACGCGACGAAATGCCGGTCAGCGACCTTTCGGAAGACGGGCTCCTCTTCCGCGCACCGCGCCTGAGCCTGCGGACACCTCGTCCGGAACCGGCAACCGCTCGGCGGCGCGATCGGCGACGGCGCCTCGGCGGGCGCGGTCTGGCTGCGCCGCGCGACGACATCCGGATCGGCGACCGGCACGGCATCCAGAAGAGTCTTGGTGTACGGATGCGCAGCTTGCGTGGTGATCGCGTCCGCTGGGGCGATCTCGCACAGCTTGCCGAGATACATCACGGCGACCCGATCGCTGATGCTCTTGACGACGGCCACATCGTGCGCGATGAACATCATGCTCAGCTGGTGCTTCTGCTTCATGTCCTCGAGCAGATTGAGGATCTGCGCCTGCACCGACACGTCGAGAGCGGAGACCGGCTCGTCGCACACCAGCAGGCTCGGCTCCATGATCAACGCCCGCGCGATCCCGATACGCTGACACTGCCCGCCGGAGAACTCATGCGGCCGCCGGCCGCCGACCACCGCCGGATCGAGGCCGACCTGCTCGAGGAGCTCGTCGACCCGCTCGTCCGCATTCCGGTCGCCGGGCCTCCAGATGGACAGCGGCTCGCGCACGATGTCCCGCACCCGACGGCGCGGATTGAGCGCCGACAGCGGGTCCTGGAAAATCATCTGGATGTGCGTTCGCGCCTGACGCATCTGTTGCTTCGGCAGCGTCGTGAGGTCGACACCGTTCATGACCACCGATCCGGACGTCGGCGCCGGAAGTTGCAGCACCGCACGGCCGGTCGTCGACTTGCCGCAACCAGACTCGCCGACGAAACCCAGGGTTTCGCCACGGGCGATGTCGAAGGAGATTCCGGAGACCGCGTGGACTTTCTTCCCGCGACCCGTGGCATATTCAACGACCAGGTCCTCGACCCGCAGCAGGACGTCCTGGTCCTGCAGATGTGCCTTGCCAGTACCAGCCATCATGCCTCCAACTTCGACATCGACGCCATGCTGGTGCCACTCGCCGTCACCCCGTTGGAGAAGTTCCGTTCCAGCGCTTCGGCTCCTTGAGCAGTGCCGACCGGATACCAGCACGCGTACTCGTGATCGGGCCGCTCGGCCGCGACCAGAGGGGGTTCCTCCACCAGGCAGCGTTCTTGTGCGTATGGGCACCGGGGACTGAACCGGCAGCCCGGGCCCGGGTTGGTGAGCACGGGTGGCCGGCCGGGGATGGTGAACAGACGCGAATGGCTCGGGGCGGTCAGGCTCGGCACGCTGAGCATCAACGCCTGCGTGTAGGGCATGCGCGTGTTGTGGAACAGCTCCCTGGTCGGTGCGTTCTCCACGATCTTTCCGCCGTACATCACGGCAATCTGATCGGTCCGGCCCGCGACTACCCCGAGGTCGTGCGTAACGAGGATCATCGTCATTCGACGCTGCTCCTGCTGGCTGTCCAGGAGGTCGAGGATCTGCGCCTGCACCGTGACATCCAGCGCCGTCGTCGGCTCGTCGGCGAGCAACAGCCGCGGATTGGCCGCCAACGCGATGGCGATCGTGACCCGTTGCCGCATCCCGCCGGAGAGCTGATGCGGGTAGTCGTGGATGCGCCGAGCCGGCTCGGGGATGCCGACGCTGCGGAGCAGTTCCACAGATCGTTCCCGGGCCGCGGAGCGACTCATCCCCAGGTGGAGTTTGAGCACTTCGGTGAGCTGCCGGCCGATCGTGACGACCGGGTTGAGCGACGTCATCGGATTCTGGAAGACCATCGCCAGGTCCTTGCCCCAGTAGTCCCGCATCTTCCGCTTGGGCAGGTTGCCGATGCTGACGCCGTCGAAGACGATCGAGCCACCCGGATTCAGCCGGTTGCGCGAGGGCAGCAGCCCGAGAATCGACCGTGACAACACCGTCTTGCCGGATCCGGACTCGCCTACCAGGCCGAGCGTTCTGCCCGCCTGCAGGCGAAGTGACACACCGTCCACGGCGCGGACCGCACCGGAAGCCGAGCTGAACCAGGTCTTCCAGTCGTCGATCACCAGGATCGGGTCGGCGTCCGTCTCCGCTGGGCGACGCCCACCAGCGTGCGTAGTCGTGGTCATATCGTGGTCTCCCGCACGTCACTCTCCTCGCGGAGCCGATCACCGATGAGATTGAACGACAGCACCGTGAGGAACATGAAGGCACTCGGGATGAATGAGACCCACGGCGCCTGCCTCAGCGAATCGCGGCCCTCGGCGATCATCATGCCCCAGCTCGCCGCGGGTGGTGGGACACCGACCCCGAGGAAGCTCAGCGAACCCTCGGCGATGATGAGGATCCCGACCACCAGGAACGCGTATGCGGCGACCGCCGGCAGGATGTTCGGCACGATTTCCCGCGCCAGAATCCGTCGATTGGACGCGCCGAGCGACCGGGCCGCCACGATGAACTCGCGCTTGGTGTGGACAAGTGTGTTCGCCCGCGTGAGACGCACGAATGCCGGGACTCCGAGGAGTCCGAGACCCACGATCAGGTTCTGCACGCTGGAGCCGAGCGTCGCCATCAGGGCCAGCAGGAGCACGAGAGCGGGAATGGCCATCATGGCGTCGGTGGCCGCCACGATCACCCGCTCCACGGTGCCGCGGAAGTAGCCCGCGAGCATGCCGAGCGTCCCGCCGACGACCAGACCGATCGTCACCGCGCCGAGCGTGATGATCAGCGAGATCCGGGCGCCGAACACCGCCCTGGCCAGCAGATCCCGACCGAGCCCATCCGTGCCCAGGAGGTGGCCCGGGCTGCCGGGGGCTACCGCGACCGCCTGGTAGTCCTGGGCCGCGGGATCCGCGATCGGCAGCAGCGGCGCGACAATCGCGCCGAGTACGACGAGTCCGAGCCAGGCCACGCTGCACCAGAAGAGCACGCCGAGACCGCGTCGGCGGGCCCGCCGGGAGCCACGGCCGGCGTTCTCCTTGGCCGTGCGCTCGGCGGAGCGTGGTGCGGGGACTTTGGAGACGTCGGGCTGGGTGGTCATGGTGGAGGCTCCCTCGTTCATGCGCCCTGATACCGAACTCGCGGGTCGATGAATCCATAGGCCAGATCAACGAGAGAGTTGATCAAGATGTAAGCCGCCGCGACGAAGATGACCGTTCCCTGCAACATGATGAAGTCCCGCTGAACGATCGACTGGACCATCAGTTGGCCGATACCCGGTGCCGCGAAAAGCACCTCCACGATGACCGATCCGCCGATCAGCCGGCCGGTGTTCATTCCGGCCAGGGTGAGCAGCGAGAACGACGACGGCCGCAGTGCGTGGCGGAACAGGATGTACGGGGTGGACAGGCCCTTCGACTGGGCCATGGTGATGAAGTCCTCCTGCAGCGTCGCGGTCATGTCGCTGCGCAGCAGACGTTGATATACGGCCATCACCGGAAGCGCCATCGTCAGGGCTGGCAACAACGCGTGGCTCAGGTTCTTGATCGGCGACTCGGTGAAGGGAACCCAGCCGGTGGGCGGGAACAGGCCGAGGCCGAGTGCCAGGTAGTAGATGAGCAGCACACCCAGCACGAACTCCGGGACCGACACCAGGCCGAACGCGGCACCGGTGGTGAGCCGGTCGAAGCGGCTCCGGGCCCGGTACGCGGCGAACGTGCCGAGCGGGATCGCCAGCGCGAGCGCGACGATCTGTGCCAGCAGCAGAAGCTCCAAGGTGATGGGCAGCCTGTTGACGATCTCTTCGACCACCGGGGCTCCGGTCCGGTAGGACCGTCCCAGGTCGAGCTGGAGCGCATCGCCGAGCCAGCTCGCGTATCGCACCAGGAAGGGATCGTCCAGCGCCAGGTCCGCGCGCACCGCGGCGATCGTCTCGGGTGTCGCCTGCTCGCCTAGGATCGCCACGGCGGGGTCGCCAGGAAGCAGCTCCTGCAACGAATACACCGCGAGCGAAACGATGAACAGCGTGATGAGGGCCGTGGCGAGTTTCGTCAATCGGGAACGCATTGAGCACTCCTGTGCGTTTGGGGTGTACGCGCCTGAGGCGTCTGCGTGATCCTCCATCTGTGTCTCACAGCAAGATGGAGCGTGTCACTGAGTGATACGATTGGTCGAGTGTAACGACGGTGTCTGACGAGGTCAAGGGCGTTTTCGCCCACGAGGAAGGGACACGGATGTCGAGTGTCAAGCGGATTCAGGCGGTACAAAACGCCTGCCAGGTCTTCGAAGCTGTCGCCGCCCTTGCGCCGGTCGGCGTCAGCGAACTCGCGCGTGAGACGGGGCTCGACAAGAGCGGCGTGCACCGTATCGCGGTGACGCTGCACGAAGCCGGTTGGCTGCAACCGACCGCTGATCGGCCGACCCGCTGGCTGCTGGGCAGCAAAATCCTCGAGATCGCGCGTTCGGCCGCGCTCACGCAGACGATCGAGCGAGCACGCGGGGCCATCCGGGCGCTCAGCGACAGCACCGGCGAAACCGTGCTCCTGGTCGCGGCGCAGGGCGGCAGACTTGTCGTCGTCGACGTCGCCGACAGCGCGGCCACGGTCGCGAGCATGGCCCGCGTCGGTGACGTCATGCCCCCGCACGGAGCGAGCACATCCGCCTGGTTCGGTGCGCTTCCCGTTGGGGCGACGGGCGCCGGCGTCGTCGCGCCCGCCGACGAACTCGATGCCGAGATGATCGCCGCGGCACGACGTCGCGGATACGCGGTCCGCAGCGCCCAAGACGTCACCAGCATCGGTGCCGCCGTGCTCGACGCTTCGGGAGCGCCGAGTGCCGTCCTGGTCATTCTCACGCCTGACTTCCGCATCTCCGCCCGCCGGACGAGCCAGTTCGGGAAGCTCGTGCGCGCCGCCGCCGAGAGCATCTCCGGCGGCTGACACGCCAGCAGGCCGGCGCTGGTGGGTCATCGGATCCGCTCCGTCCCGAACCCGGCGCCGGACGTCCGGCCCCGCAACAGCATCGCCACGCCGAACGCGGTCAGCGTCAGCGCGAACACCACCAGTGCACCGGCCAGCCCGAGGATGCCGGCGACGAATCCCAGCAGAAGCGCGCCAACGGGAACCAGACCGCCCCAGGCCACGACGTACAGGCTCATCACCCGTCCCCGGCTCCCCTCCGCTACTGCGGACTGAAGAATCACGTTCAGCCTCGTCATGATCGAGAAATTCAACGCGGCCGCGAGGACCGCCAAGGCGAGTAGAAGGACGAAATTGGTCGTGATCGCCATCGCGGCCACCGCGACCGAGGTGACGACCATCTGGACCGCTACCTGCCGCACGCGGGGAACGGTCTTTCCGGAACTCGCCGCCAGAGCGCCCACGACCGCGCCTAATCCGGTCGCGCCGACCAGCAGCGTGAACTCCGTGTCTCCCCCGCCGAGCACGTCGTAGGCGAACACGGGCAGCTGCGCGACGTAGGTGGTGCCGAATATGGACGTCATCGCGACCATGACCAGCACTTGGAGCGCCGGCGGTCGTTCCCGTACATGTGCCAGTCCCTGCCTGATGCTGCGCCACGTCCGTTCCCCACCCTTGAGCAACGGCTGCGGTGCCAGTCGAAGCCGCCGGATGATCGTGGCGGCGAGCAGACTCGTCGCGGCGTACACCGCGAACACCGGAGCGGCACCCCACACCACGAGCAGTGGGGTGGCCAGGACGGGGCCGACCACTCTGGCGACGTTCAGGCTCGCCGACTGCAAGCCGACCGCACTCGCCAGATCATCCGGTGGCACCGCACCCGCCACGATCGCCTGCGCCGACGGCGCACCGATCGCCAGGAGGGTTCCGAGGCCGAAGGCGAAGCCGTAGATCAAGGGCAGCCGCACCGCGCCACCGCTGAGTGCGAGGTAGCCGGCCAGAACCGCACACATCACGCTGATCGCGGCCTGGCTGTACGCCACGACCTTCGCCCGCCGATACCGGTCGGCCACCACGCCCGCCCAGGGCGCGATGAGGAACAGCGGGATCAGGTTGAAGAAGTACAGTAACCCCAGCTCCAGCGACCCGTTGTGAGCAATTCGCGCGGTGAGCCATTGCAACGAGACAGAGGCCATCCAGAAGCCGAGCTGCGTCACGCAGAAGCTCAACCAGAACCCGCGGAACGGCGGGTGCCGCAGGCTTCGCAGCCGCCCGTGGCTGGGTAACCGAGATCGGGTCGGAGGCGGCCGGTCGCCCGGCCGCCCGTCGCCGGACGCCTCAGCGCTTTCCATCGCGGTCAGCCGTCAGTCGGACCCGCCCGGCCGAACTGGCCCGGTATGCGCGCCGGCCGAGCGGCGACACCGCACACAGAGCAACCCTGTGCGGCGTCGCCAGGCCGGCGTGCTGTCGGCCGATACCGGCGAACTCGCCTACTTCTCGAGCCACAGGTACGCCGGCTGATAGTCGACGGGGTTGCCGTGGTCGGCTTTGAAGCCATGAGCCTTCGGCTTGGTAATCACAGAGAAGACGGCTCCCCAGTTCCACAACATCGGGAGGTCCTTCGCGAGCTCTGCTTCAAACCTGGCGTATCCGGCCTTACGCTCATCGAGATTCAGGGTCGACCGGGCATCCAACAATGCCTTGTCCGCGGCCGCGCTGCAGTAGCTGAACACGTTCTGAGTCTTTGGTCCGTTGCAGGTGAACGCCGGGTAATAGGCCACGTCAGGTTCAGACCCGCTCCTCGTCCAGCAGGCGATCTGATAGTCGCCGGCGTATACCTGGCTAACGAATTTCCCGACGTCTGGCGTGTCGAGCGTCACCGTCATCCCCGCCTGGGTGAAGAGGCTCTGCAGAGTTTCGGCGAGTCGTCGCGCCTGCGCCGCCGAATGACAGCTCAGGGTGAACGCCAGCTGGCCGCCATGCTCGGCCTTGTACTCGTTCACCAGCGCCCGGGCGCCGTCCACGTTGAACTCCGGCCACTTGGTCGTACCGGTATACCAGTACGATCCTTCGATGAAGGGACCCTTCATCGCGGGCATCTTCCCCTGGAACTGGGTCTGATTCAGCGCGTTGTAGTCGATCGCCATCGCGACGGCCTTACGCAAACGCACGTCGTCGAACGGCGGCCTGTTCATTTGAAAGCCTACGCCGACGCCACCCACTCCGCCCTTCGGCGAGTGGAGCCGCGCGATGTCGGTATTCTGAGCAGCCCAGTTGATTTCGAGCGGCTCGCCAAGCCATGCCGCTTCGAGTTGGCCTCCGGTGAAGGCGGCTCGCCGAGTTTCGGTGTCGCTCATGGGCAGCTCTTGGAACTCATCCAGATACGGCAGACCCTTCTGCCAGTAGTCTGCGTTGCGCTTGAGAACCAGTCGCTGGTCCGGCTGCCACTCCGAGAAACGGAAGGCGCCGACTCCGACAGCGCTCTTGCGGCCATAATCCGCACCGGCCGCCGCGACGGCGGCAGGAGAGGCGATCGCACCGACCGCGGTTGTCAGCGTGCTCGGGAACGATGCGATAGGCATCTTCAGCGTGAAGAGTACCGTCAACGGGTCGTTGGCGACCGCGGACTCGATGTCGCGGACATATGAAGCTGCCGCTGAGGCGTTGGCCGGATCCTGGTGGCGTTTGATGTTGAAGACCACGGCATCCGCGTCAAGTTTGGTGCCGTCGTGGAATTTGACATCGGGACGAAGCTTCAACGTCCAGGTCTTGGCGTCGGTCGACGACAGCGCTTCGGCCAGGTATGGCGCCGGGATACCTTTTTCGTCATATCGCATCAGGGTGTCGTAGATCGCGTTCATCGAAGGGTCCATGACCGTTCGCTTGAGCGGGTCGTACTTCGCCTGCGTGCCCACTGACGCATAGCGGAAGACGCCGCCGTACTGAGGCGGACCAGCATCGGCTTCCGCGCTGGACGAGACGCCACTCGGTGCGGTCGCGGAAACGCAACCCGCCGACGCCAGAGAAACAATAAGAACTGTGGCGAGCAACGAAGTTCGTTGTATCTTCACCCGCTCGCTGAATATGCGCATAGTCCGCCCCTTCTCGACGGTGAGCTAATGACGGCATGCGGGGCGAAATCGGCACATGCGGCAGCCCGCTGACGCGACACAAAGTGTCGCGTCAGACATATGAATGAGAGGGACGTATTCCAGCCGAACTGTGGCGGCTGTTCTACCTCAACATCCTGAGCCGTCCTTGGCGCCTCGATCGATCTCCATGTAAGTAGGCCGGATCCGTTCGAGGTGCGCACGCATATGAGACTCTGCCGCGCCCGCGTCGCCCGCGGCGATCGCGTTGTAAATTGCAAGGTGATCCGCCTCGACCTGGCGCCAGAAGGTAACTGGCACGTCCTCACGATCGAGACGGGCTGTCATCACTTGGAAGATCGGGATAGCGACGATCTCAAGCAGTTCGTTCCCGGTGGCTGAAAGTACCCGAGCGTGAAAGCCACGGTTCATTTCCAGCCGGTGCGCGACATCAAGGTTGTCGCTGAAAACGGCGGTCTCGTGAATCAGCTTGAGGGCTTCCTCGCTCCTGCGGACGGCCGAGAAGCCGGCCGCAGGCACCTCGAGGAGGATACGAGCCTCAAGCAGGCTCGCTATGCTGATTTCTTCAGCACCGGTAAGAAGACCGATCCCGGTCTCCAGGTGAGCGCTGATACTGTCAAAAGACGGATAAGCGACGAAGGTCCCTCCGCGGACCCCCCGCGTGGTTCGTACGAGTCCCTCGGAGGAGAGCTGGCGCAGCGCCTCCCTTATCGTGCTGCGGCTCACTCCGAAGAGCTCCGCGATTTCAGGCTCGATGGGAAGCTGGTTACCTGGTGCGAGGCGCCCGCTGATGATGTGTTCGCGAAGCTGGTGCGCCACCTGCTGGTAGGCGGGCAGGATCCGACGAGGCGTCAATCGCGAGATTGCCGCCGGTGTCTGTCGACTACCTTCGTCACGGTTCATGCCGCACGCGCCCGCAGGGTCCTACCGCAGCGTTTCACCAGTTCCTCCGAAGGACGCGTACCTACTCACTCAGCACTGACCTTCCAGTCTACGCCAAGCGTCTCGGCATAGAAATCCAGCTCGTCGTGTGCGCTGTCGAAGATCCGGAAGTCGTCGGCGGCCGTGATAGCGGGCATGTGCTCGGCGACATCTTCGACGGTCAACCGCCCCCGTTGGTTGAACCCCTGCGTCTCGGCGACGAAGATACGCGCGACGCGCCCGCCGCCGACTGCGAAGATCTGGTGGGTCGTCTTCGCCTTCTCGTGCAGCAGCCAGGCGACGACAGGCGACACCAGACCGGGCGGGAACTCTTCACGCAGCCACTTCTGGAAGTCGGTGTCCAGCATGGTCTCGGTCATTCTGGTGTACGCGACGGGAGCGATCGCGTTCACCAGGATGTTATGGTGGCGGCCGATATTCGCAAGGTTGTGCATCATGCCGGCGAGGCCCATTTTCGCCGCCCCGTAGGCGAGGCTGCTGACGGGCGTGTCGGGCTCCACGCTATAGCCGAACAATCCCGCGCTCGAGGAGGTCAGGACGACTCGGCCATACCGTTGTTCGCGCATTACCGGCCACAACGGCTCGAGCACGTGGAACGCGCCCTTCAGGTGGATCCCGAGTACGGTGTCGAGGGACCAGCCTGCGCCGGCGTTGTGAACGAGGCCATGGACACTACCAAATTGACTCAGCGCATCCGCGACGAGGGCGGCGCCGCCTTCCGGGGTGGAAATGTCATTGGTGTCGGCCACAGCTCGGCCGCCCGCATCGTTGATCTCGGCCGCGACGGCCATTGCGGGGTGTTTGGAGCGGCCGTTTCCGTCGAGCTCGACGCCAGGATCGTTCACCACGACCGTCGCCCCCCGAGCACCAAGCAGCAACGCATGCTCGCGGCCAAGCCCACGTCCTCCGCCGGTCACCACGATAACGCGGCCGTCATACCGCAATTCGTCCACTAGGTGTCCTCCAATGCGCCATGTGTATCGTCAGGGAGCCTGGTGTCGGCTGCTTGATTGAGACGGACAAAACTTGGATCTCGTGGCCGCGGCTACTCGACCTTGATGAGCTCGAAGCGCTCGTCGCCGTAGATGTCCTCACCCTTCATGAGGCCATCGGAGCTGAAGGGGATGATGACCGCCGAATGCCGGACGGTCACATAGGCCCCATGCACATCGATGTTCTGGTCCGGGTAGAGCTTGGCGAGGCGCTCGAGCAGAGCTCCGCGGACCACCACCTTGATCAGTCCATCGCCGAAAATGCCGTAGTCGTCGATGATGAACCGGTCGTAGGTCCGTTCGAGCTGGTTTGAGCCGGACTCGAAGATCTTGGTGTAGAAGTCGCGGGTCGCGGCGTTGCCCACGAAGTGCTCCTGAGGCTTGCTGCCCCAGAAGTGATACTCGGGCTCGGGCACGAGCGTCCGCATGATGCGCTCGAGGTCGCCCTCGAGTTCTGCACGGATGTGCTCTTCGAGAACGTCCAGCATGTTCAGGTGCTTGGGGTTCGTAATTTCCTTCCGCTTCCGCTCGAGTCCGAGTAGCGACTTCATCGGGTCGATCGGCAGCTGGCTCATCGTCGTCATCAGTGACTCCGTCTGGTGAGGACCATCCGAGTTCCGGCGAGACCCCTGGGTCCAGTCATTCAGACCACGGCAGCAGCCTGACAGCCGCAATGGCGTCGGCGCCGCGCCGATAAGGGATCTTGTCGGGTTTCAATCTGATGTCAGGCTAGCCCGCCGATCATGGGTCGGTCAAGACAACATCAGGTGTTTGACGGCTTGGTGTTCTGACGAAGCCAGGTGGCCATGTTCGCCTCGACCTGTCGCCCACTCCCTACCGGTTCAGTGGGTCTAACCAGGCAACACGTGCGGCTTCAACGCCCGGGTGACGCATCCGCCCATCCGGGGTGGAGGCCCGTGGAGGATGACCACTTCGACTCCATGTTAAAACAACAGATGTTTTGCTGATTTGGTCCGAGAGGTTCGGTCGCGGCGCGCGTGGAGGCCGCACCAGGCCCAGGATCGGCCGGCCGCACTCAAACAGCGGTGCCTACCGCCGACTCGCACACACCTGGTCGCCGCCCCCGCCAGGCATGGGGGTGCAGCCGGCCAGCCACGTCGGGGTCGCGCCAGATTTGCGCCGAGCCGCAGGTCGAGCGCTGCTGCCAGCCGCTCGTTGGTGACGTGGCGCATGTTGGCGTCGCCGCGATCGGCACGCCGGCCGCGAATCGACCGCATCGGCCGGCCGTACGGCCCGGACTCACCGCGTCCGGGTGAACCGTTGCGGCAGCTCCCCCTTCTCCCACAGCGCGTCCAGGCGGCGGAACAGCCCGGTCTCGCCCATCCGCAGCCGCTCGTCGCTGCTCAGATGCCGCAGCGGATCGGTGAAGGACAGCCCGTGTACCGGCGAACCGGTCGAGCCCGTCACCCGGCGACACGCCGCGCACCACGTTTGCGTGATGACCGACTGGGACCGCGGGCGGTCGAAGCGGTACAGGTACGTTCGCAGCGCGACCTTGCCGCACGCCGGGCACGGTTGCTGGCGCCTGGGCTACTCGTGGTCGGGCCGGGCGCCGAACGGGACCGGGGCGGGGACCGTCCACCGGCTGGTGACCTCGATCGCCGTGCTCGCGAACGGTGCGCCGCGGCGGCAAGCGTGCGCGTGCGGGTAGGAACATGTGGGAAGGAATTGGACTAAGCTGGTGGAAAATGCACGCCCGTTCGCTTTCCTGGCTGGTACGACCGACACGCCCGCCCTGGGGGTTGGGGATCGCGGTCGCCGCCTTGCTGATCGTGGTGGAGACCTTCCTGGTCTATCCGCTCCGGGCGATCATGACATCGTTCTCCCCCGGCATGATCTACATCGTCGGGGTGCTGGTGGTGTCGGTGGTGTGGGGACGGTGGCTCGGGGTGGCCACCGCCTTGGCGAGTGCCCTAGCGTTCGCGATCTTCCACGTCCCACCCTTCGGCGGGCTCACGGTTCCCGACCTGCAGGACGTCGCCGGGCTGGCGGTCTTCCTCATCATCGCGGTGGCCACGAGCGCATTGGCGGACCTGTCACGGCTGCGGACCGTGGAGGCCGAGGAGTCCGATCTCACCGCTGAGATGGCCCGCCTGCTACTGCACGCAGACGACCTTGCCGCGGTGTTGCCCGCGGTAGCGCGACGCATCGCGCGATCGCTCGAGCTGCCGGACGCGGCGATCCACCTCGCCGTCGTCCCTGATGATGACCGGCACTCGGCGTTCGCGCTGCAGGCCGGCGCTGTCCGGCTGGGGACCCTGCTCGTGCCCGTCGACGTGCCGGAGCGGACGGCGCAGCGGCTGCGGGAGCGGGTCGTGCCGTCATTGGCATCGCTGCTGCAGGCCGGATGCGAACGTGCGGCAACGCTCGGCTCGCTGGAAGCGGGCCGGGAACGTCTGGGCCGGCTCGCCGCTGAACAAGCCGCATTAGGACGGGTGGCGAAGCTCGTGGCATATGGTGGCCGTCCGCCCGAGGTCTTCGACGCCATCACAACAGAGCTACATGGCCTGCTGGGCGAGCCCACCGCGTGGCTGTTGCGCTATGAAACCGACGGCACGGTCAGCGTCGTCTCGACCAACCAGCCCGGCCTGCGGTCCGATGACATGCGCTGGCCGTTGCACGGTACGAGCATCCCGGCACTGGTGCGGGACACCGGTCGCCCCGTTCGGATCGACAGCTTGCAAGAGGAGGCCGCTCCCATCGCCGACCTCGCTCGCAGGCTCGGCGTCCGGTCCTCGATCGGCCTGCCGATCGTGGTTGAGGGGCGGCTGTGGGGTATGGCGGCCGTCACGTCCACCCGGCCCGATCCGATGCCACCTGACACCGAGGCGCGCGTCGCGGGCTTCGTGGGCCTTGCCGCCGCCGCCATCGCCGACGCCGACAGCCGGGCCGAGCTTGCCGCGTCCCGGGCCCGGCTGGTCGCCGCCGCGGACCAAGCCCGCCAGCGCATCGAGCGCAACCTGCACGACAGCGCATTGCAGCATTTCCTCGCCGTCGCGATGCAGCTCGGCGCCGCGCAGGCCAGCCTGCCGCCGGACCAGGAGCAGACCAAGGCGGAACTGTCGCGCATCCTGCGCAGCCTGAACACCGCCGTAGACAGCCTGCGGGAGATCGCCCGGGGCATCCACCCGACGTTGCTCGCCGCGGGCGGCCTGCCACCCGCGCTCAAGGCACTCGCCCGCAGATCACCGGTGCCGGTCGACCTCGACCTCGACCTCGACACCGGCCCGCGCATGCCCCCGGTGGTCGAGATAGCCGCGTATCACGTCGTGTCCGAAGCACTGACCAACGCGGCCAGACACGCCCGCGCCTCGGTGGTGAACGTCCAGGTGGCAACCCGGGACGGCACCCTGCACCTGTCGATCCGTGACGACGGCGTCGGAGGCGCCGATCCGCACCGCGGGACCGGCCTCACCGCCCTCCAGGACCGCGTCGAGGCACTCGGCGGAAACCTCGCCATCACCAGCCCCGCCGGCGGCGGCACCCTGCTTCTGGCCACCATCCCGACCGCAGCCGACCACCGCGCTCCTGAGTAAGCGGCGTAGAGCGGCCACGCCGCCCTACGCCGGCCGGGGCGGCCACTCCCCCCGGCCTACCTCGACTCGCCGATCACCCTCAGGCCAAACGGGGAGGGCGGACTGAGGGACCGCGGAGTGGGAACGCTCAGCAACCCCGAAGGCGCGCGGCGTTCCCACTCGCGAGGTCCGGCAATCAGCGGACGTCGAGGGTGACGTCACCGAGATCGGTAAAACTCGCGGTGACCCGGTCGCCCGGGGTGACCGGCAGGGACGCGTGCAGGGAGCCGGTCATCACCACGCTGCCGGCGGTGAGGGTCTTGCCGAAGCCGGCCAGCCGTCGAGCCAGCCAGGCGGCCGCGTCGGCCGGGTGACCCAGCGCGGCCGCACCCAGGCCACGGTCGACAACCTCACCGTTGACGGTCACCGCCACCTCCACCGCGGCGAGATCGAGCCCGGTCAGCGGCGACGCCGGACCCAGCACATAGGCTCCGGACGACGCGTTGTCGGCCACGGTGTCCACAAGGGACAACTTCCAGTTCGCGATCCGGCTGTCGATGATCTCGATCGACGGGAACACCTGTGCGGTCGCCGCGAGCACGTCGGCGGCGGTGGCGTCGGCCGGCAGGTCAGCGCCCAGCACCAGTGCGATCTCGGCCTCGATCCGCGGCTGCACGAACTCGTCGGCCGTCATCACGCCGGGCAGCAGCATGTGGTCGAGCAGCACCCCGAAGTCCGGCTCGTCCACGCCCATCTGCTGTTGCATGGCCGCCGAGGTGAGACCCACCTTGTAGCCGTTGACCACCCGGCCGTCGTGGCGGAGCAGGTCGACGTTGATGGCCTGGATCCGCCACGCGTCGTCGACGGTGAGTTCGGGATAGGTGAGCGTGAGCGGTTCGATCGGCACCCGGGTGCGGGTCGCCTCCCACAACCGAGCGGCCGCCTCGGCGAGGTTCACGACGCCACCGCACCGTTTCCGGCTCCGCCCGCCTCCTGCTCGGCGGCGATCTCGAGCGCGATGTCGAGCAGCAGGTCCTCCTGGCCACCGACCAGCCGGCGTTGACCGGCTCGCAGCAGGATCTCCGGCCCGGGGACCCCATAGCGTTCGGCGGCCCGGTTGGCGTGGCGCAGGAAGCTCGAGTAGACCCCGGCATAGCCCATCAGCAGGCTCATCCGGTCCACCACGGGCTCGGCCTCCATCACCGGCCGCACCACTTCCTCGGCCGCGTTGATGATCTTGTGCACGTCGATTCCGGTCCGGATCCCGATCCGCTCACAGACCGCGGCCAGCACCTCGGTCGGGGTGTTGCCCGCGCCGGCACCGAAAGCCCTGGTGCAGGCGTCGATCTGCTGCGCGCCGGCCCGGATCGCCAGCAGCGAGTTGGCCACCGCCAGCGATAGGTTCTGGTGTCCGTGGAACCCGACCTGGGCGTCGTCACCCAGCGCCGCCCGCAGCGCGCTGACCCGGTCGGACACGTCCTCCATCACCAGGGCACCGGCCGAGTCGACCACGTAGACACACTGGCAGCCGGCATCGGCCATGATGCGGGCCTGCTCGGCCAGCCGTTCCGGCGAGATCGAGTGGGCCATCATCAGGAACCCGACCGTCTCCAGGCCGAGATCCCGGGCGATGCCGAAGTGCTGCGGCGAGATGTTCGCCTCGGTGCAGTGGGTGGCGACCCGGATGACGCGCACGCCCATGTCGTGCACCGCCCGGATGTCGTCCACGGTGCCCACTCCGGGCAGGATGAGGCAGGCGATCTTGCTGAAGCTCGCGTTGTCGACCGCGATCCGGATCAGCTTCCTCTCGTCCACCTTGGAAAACCCGTAGTTGAACGAGGAGCCGCCCAGGCCGTCGCCGTGGGTGACCTCGAGCACCGGAACCCGTGCCTCGTCGAGCGCTACCACCATGTCGCGTACCGACTTCTCGTCGAACTGGTGCGCGACGGCGTGTGAACCGTCACGCATGCAGCTGTCCGTGACTCGGATGTCGAGCTCTGCGGAATAGGCCACGTCCGTTGTCCCTTTCTGGCGGTCGCTCAGGCGCGGGCGGCGAGCATCGAGCGGGCGATCTCCTCGCCCACCTTGGTCGCTGCCGCGGTCATGATGTCGAGGTTGCCCGCGTAGGGCGGGAAGTAGTCGCCGGCGCCCTCAACCTCGAGGAAGATGGCGACCCGGCCGTCGAAGAACTGGGGATCGGCGGTCAGCCGGTATCCGGGCACATAGGACTGCACCGCAGCCTCCATGTCGCGCACCGAGCGTGCGATCGCGTCGGTGTCGGCCTTCTCCGGAATGGACACGAAGACCGTGTCGCGCATGATGACCGACGGCTCGGCCGGGTTCAGCACGATGATCGCCTTACCGTCCGCGGCCCCGCCGAGCCGGGCCACCGCGCTGGCGGTGGTGCGGGTGAACTCGTCGATGTTGGCCCGGGTGCCCGGCCCGGCGGCGAGCGAGGCCACCGAGGCGACGATCTCGGCGTACCGCACCGGCACGACCCGGGAGACCGCGGCCACCATCGGAATGGTCGCCTGTCCGCCGCAGGTCACCATGTTCACGTTGTCGAGTCCGATGTGCTCGGTCAGGTTGACGGTCGGCACCACGTAGGGACCGATCGCGGCCGGGGTGAGGTCGATGGCCCGGATCCCGGCGGCCTGATAGCGCGGCGCGTTCACCTTGTGGGCGTAGGCCGAGGTGGCCTCGAACACCAGGTCCGGCTTCTCCTCCAGGCCGAGCAGCCAGTCAACGCCGCCGGCGGAGGTGGCCAGACCGTGGTCGGCCGCCCGGCGCAACCCGTCGCTTTCCGGATCGACACCCACCATCCACCGGGGCGTGATGACCTCCGAACGCAATAGCTTGAACATCAGGTCGGTCGCGATATTGCCCGATCCCACGATCGCGGCAGTCAGCGCTTGCACTCGCCCTCCTGCGTGTCTGGTGCCCACGGTGGCGCCGATGGGCTTCGATCCACGACAAATTCTGTCGACATTTCCGTCCGGGTCGGGCCGGTTGTGCCAGCCAGCGGGATGCTTTCTCCGACCTGAAGGTACGAGGGGCGAATCAACGGTTTCGTTGCCGTGATTGGACATCACCGTCACAACCGAACCCAATTCGTTCTGGCCGCACCCAACTCGCTCTAGCCGACGATCGGCTGGTAAAGGTGACAGGCCACACTGCGTCCGCTGCCGTCGTCGGTCAGCACCGGCGTCGTGGTCTGGCACACCGGCATCACCTGCGGGCAGCGACTCTGGAAGACGCATCCGGTCGGGCGGTTGGCCGGGTTCGCCGGCTCCCCGCTGAGTACCACGTGCTCCCGCTTGCGCTGCACCTCCGGGTCCGGATACGGGACCGCGGCGACAAGGGCCTGGGTATAGGGGTGTTTCGGCAGCGCGGTCACATTGCGGGCCGGCCCCTGCTCGACGATGGTTCCGCAGTACATCACCGCCACCTCGTCGGCCAGTTGCTGCACCGCGGCCAGGTTGTGGCTGATCAGCACGAACGAGATGCCGTGGGTTTCGCGCAGGTCGGCGAGCATCTGCAGGATCCGGTTCTGCGTCGAGACGTCCAGCGCGCTGACCGGCTCGTCACACAGCACCAGATCGGGGTGCAGGCAGATCGCCCTGGCGATCGCGACCCGCTGGCGCTGGCCGCCGGAGAGCTGCGACGGCATCAGGTCGGCCATCGACGTCGGCAGCCCGACCTGCTCGAGCATCTCGAGCACGGTGTCCCGACGACTCGCACGGACCCCGATCCGGTGCACCGCCAACGGTTCGGCGATGCACTCGGCCACCGTCATGGTCGGGTCGAGGGAGGAGTAGGGGTCCTGGAAGACCATCTGTACCCTGCGCCGTGCCTGCTTGAGTTCCTCCCCTCGCAGGCTCAACAGGTCCACGCCGTTGAGCTTCACCGAACCCGAGCGCGCCGGTGTCAGCCGTACGATCGCCTTCGCGGTGGTGGACTTTCCCGACCCTGACTCGCCGACCAGGCCGAGCGTCCGACCTTTGTGGACGGTGAGGTCGATGGAGTCGACCACGTGCGAGACCTGCCGGCGGGATGCAAGCAGACTCCTGCGGACGAAGGTGACTGAGAGGTCGCGAACCTCCAGCACCGGCTGTTGCGTGCTCACGCGCGGCTCCTTGTCTCGGCAAGGTCGAGCTCGTCGGTCCGGACGCACCGGGCCAGGTTGCCTTCGGCCAGGGAACGCAGCGGGATCTCCGCAGCGTCGCAGCGCTCCTCGTGGAACGCGCAGCGCGGCCCGAACCGGCAGCCGGTGGCATAGGTGCCCGGCCGGGGCATCGACCCGGGGATGTAGGCGAACCCGGGCGAGTCGGTCTCGTTGTGCTGCAGCATCCGGGGCGTCGCGGCCAGCAACCGTTCCGTATAGGGATGCCGGGGCCGGTGGAAGATCGGGACAATGTCGGCGGACTCGACGATCTGGCCCGCGTACATCACCACCACTCGGTCGCAGACTTCGGCCACCACACCCATGTCGTGGGTCACCAGCAGCACAGCGGCATGGTGCGCAGCGGCCTTCTCCCGGATCAGGCTGAGGATCTGCGCCTGCACCGTGACGTCGAGGGCGGTGGTCGGCTCGTCCGCGATGATGATCTCCGGATTACAGGCCAGGGCCATCGCGATGAGCACTCGCTGGCACATGCCGCCGGAGAAGTGGTGCGGATAGTCGTCGAGCCGGCTCGCCGCGGCCGGAATGCCGACCTCGTCGAGCAGGCGGACCGCCCGCCGGCGCGCCTCGGCCCGGCCGAGCTTCTCGTGCCGGCGCAGGATCTCGGTCATCTGGTCGCCGACGGTGAAGGCCGGGTTGAGACTCGCCGACGGCTCCTGCGGGATCATCGCGATGCTGCGGCCCCGCACGTCTTCGAGGTCGCGACGGCTGATCGCGGTCAGGTCCCGGTCATGGAACCAGATCGCACCCGTTCGGACCCGCACATCGGTGCGGGGCAACAACCCGAGCACCGACAGGCAGGTCACCGTCTTGCCCGATCCTGACTCGCCGACCAGGCCCATGATCTCACCGGCGCGGACCGCGAACGACACGTCGGTGACCACCGGCAGCCATTTCTGGCCGACCCGGGCGTCGACGTGCAACCGGTCGACCCGGAGCACCTCAGTCATGCCAGTCCGTCCTTCCACTGTGCTCATGCCCGCATCGCATCCCGCATCGCCTCGCCGATGAGGTTGAAACAGAACACACAAACGGCGATGGCCAGGCCGGGCCAGATCATCAGCAGCGGTTGGCGGTAGATCTGCTGCGAGGCGTCGCCCAGCATCGATCCCCAGCTCGCCGCCGGCGCCTGCACACCCAGGCCCAGGAAGCTCAGGCTGGCCTCGGCCAGCATCGCGAATCCGGCCGCCAGCGCCGCCTGCACGATGATCGGGGCGGCGATGTTGGGCACCACGTGCTTGCGGATGATCCAGGGCGTTGACGCCCCGATGACGTGCGCGGCGTCGATGTAGACCTCGCCGCGCCTGGCCACCACCGCGCCCCGGGCCACCCGGATGAACCGTGGCACGAAGATGAACGCGATGGCGCCCACGGTGTTGACCGTGCCGCGGCCCATCGCGCCCAATATGGCGATGGCCAGCAGGATCGGCGGGAACGCGAGATAGGCGTCGGTGATGAAGGAGATGAGGCTGTCGAACTTCCCGCCGAAGTAGCCGGCGAGCATGCCCAGCACGGCGCCGATCAGCAGCGCCACCAGCACGGCGCCGGCGGCCACGACGAGCGATACCCGGGTGGCGTAGATCATCCGGCTGAGCACGTCGCGGCCCAGCGTGTCGGTGCCGAGCAGGTGTTGCGCCGAGGGTCCCTCCAGGCTGCGCATCAGGTCGCCCCGCAGCGGGTCGGCCAGCGGCAGCACAGGGGCCAGGATTGCCGCCAGAGCGAGCAGGCCCAGCACGGTCAGCGATATCGCGACGGACGGTCGTCTCAGGATGGTCATCCGGGGGGATACCTCCGCGCTCTCGGGTTGAGCCAGATGTAGGAGAGGTCCACGAGCAGGTTGCAGACCACGACCACCAGCACCGCCGTCATCACGACGCCCTGGATCACGGGGATGTCGCGTTGCAACACCGCCTCGATGGCGAGCTGGCCGAGCCCCGGCAGGCCGAAGATCTGCTCGATGATGACCGCGCCACCCAGGATCGAGGCGATCTGCAGGCCGAGGATGGTGAGCGGCGTGATGGCGGCGTTCTTCATCGCGTGCTTGCCGATGACCACCCACCCCCGCAGGCCCTTCGCCCGGGCGGTACGGACGTACTGCTGGTCGAGCACGTCGACCAGAGCGGTACGCAACTGCCGGGCGATCTCGGCCGTCATGGCCAGTCCGATCGCGATCGAGGGCAACACCAGGCCGCGAGCCCAGGCGAGCGGGTCCTCTGCCGGCGGGGTGTAACCCGACGCCGGCAGCCAGCGCAGGTTCACCGCGAACAGCAGCACCAGCAACAGGGCGATCCAGTAGCTGGGCAGCGCCACCGAGACGGAGGTGAACGCGGTCACAACACGGTCCGCAATGGACCCACGCCGCACTGCCGCCAGGATGCCCAATGGCACCCCGGCGAGCAGTGCGACCAGCAGGCCACCGATTGCCAGCGAGATGTCCACCGGCAGCTTCTGCACGATCAGATCGGTGACGGTGTCCGCGCCACCGTAGATGGAGTGTCCGAAGTCGCCGGTGACCACGCCCCCCACCCAGTCGAAGTACTGGGTGATGACCGGTCGGTTGAGCCCCAGATCGGCCCGGATCTCGGCGATCCGTTCCGGCGTCGGCGCGTCCCCGGCGAGGGTGATCGCCGGGTCGCCCGGCACCAGGTAGGTGAGCGAGAACGTCGCCACCGAAACCAGGATGAGGGTCGGGACCAGCCGGACCAGCCGGCTCAGCAGCGTCTGCAGCATGGGCTATCTCACTGGGCCAGACCGAGGTTGATGAACCGGGTCGTGGTGTCCACGGGGAACTTCTCCAGACCCTTCACCTTCGGCTTGGCGATGTAGGAGCGTTGCGGGTAGAACAACGGGATCACGGCGGCCTCGTCCATGACGGACTTCACCATGGCGTGGATCGCGGCATCGCGCTGGTCACCGGGGCGCAGCGTCGCTTCGTACATTGTCTGGAATTCCGGCTTGAGCCATTTGTGGGAGCCGTTGAGGCCCCCGTCCGGGGCGAACAGCTGCTGCAGCGCCAGGGACGGGTCCGTCACGCCGGAGTAGGCGCCGAACGTGCAGTCGGTTTTGCCCTCGATGAAGTAGTTCTGGGTAACCGCCTGGTTGGTGGCCGTGGTGTAGTTCATCTTGATGCCGACCGCGGCCAACTGCTGCTGCACGGCGGCGGCGATGTCCGGGAAGGCGTTGGAGTTGGCCAGCTCGCAGGTGAACGAGACCTTGTCGGTCAGCCCGGCGCCCGCCAGCAGCTCCTTGGCCTTGTTCGGGTCGTGGGTCCAGTACGGGGACTTGATGTCCTTGTTGTTGGCGAAGTAGTTCGGCGGGAACGGCTGCTGGTAGTCCGAGGCGTAGCCGAACGAGAGACGGTCGATGATGGACTTACGGTCGATGGCGAGGTTGATCGCCTGACGCACCGCCGGGTTGCCGAGGTCGCCCTTGCTCCAGTTGACGAAGATGCCGTACCACGTGAACGTCGTCTGCGGGTCCACGGCCACGCCGGCCCGCTTCGCGCTGTCGATGGTGGCCGCGTTCATGTAGGTCGCGTCGAGCTGGCCGGACTGGAACGACGAGAGCCGGGTCGCCTCGGCCGGCTGGATCGTCATTTCCAGGGTCTTGATCTGGACGTTCTTGACGTTCCAGTAATCCTCGAAGCGTTCGTAGACGATGCGGTCGTTCTGCCGGGAGAGGGTCACCTTGAACGGGCCGGCGCCGCACGGCTGTGTCTCGAGTGAGGCGGCGGTCAGCGCACTCGGGCAGACCAGGGCGCCCGCGCGGTTGGCGAGCACCGACGGCAGATAGGCCGCCTGGCTCTTGAGGGTCAGCTTGACCGTCTTCGGGTCACTCACCGTGACGTCGCTGATGACCTTCAGCAGCGGGGCCGCGAGCATGCCCTGGCCGGAGATCGCGGTGTCGAGGTTGGCCTTGACGGAGGCGGCGTCCACCGCGCTGCCGTCGTGGAACTTGGCTCCGTCGCGCATCGTCAGGGTCAGGGTCAGACCGTCGGAGCTGAACTCCCACTTGTCCGCAAGGCCTGCGGTCACCTTGCCCTCGGGGTCTGTGTCGAGGATTCGGTCATAGACGGGAAAGATCGCCAAGTTGTTGTAATCCTGGGCAAGCTTGTGCGGATCCCACGTTGTCGGTGAAACGGAAAAGCCAAACCGCAACGTCGCGTTGCGGTCAAAGGGTGTCGTGGTTGTGTCACCGGTTGTTGAGCCTCCGCCCGAGCTGCACGCCGCGGCGAGCGCCGCGGCCACTCCGATCCCTAAGAGCGATCGAATCCGAGTTCGCATTGCAACCTCCGCGCAACAGGGCTTCCGAGACCGGTCGTAGAAGCGTCTTCTGAGACGGGCCTCCAGGGTGCCACGAGTTTCTCCGAGCTCAGCCGTGGTGCCCATGACGGATCCCGGCCAGCGGCACGGGTTCTGAGCTCGTCGACATCTTCGTGTTACGACAGCGTAACAACCTCGCAACATAAGCCAAGATGTGGTTTACGCTCGCGAAGATGCGGAGCCAACCGGATCAGAGCAACGAATCCGTGCTGCAGCGCGCCAACGCGCTCCTGGGTGCATTCGGCCCCCGGCATCGGCATCTCACTCTGTCCGCCATCGTGATGCGAACCGGTCTGCCGAAGTCCACGGTGCACCGCACCGCCAAACAGATGATGGAACTTGGCTGGCTCACCTACGAAAACGGACGCTACGCGCTGGGCACCCGCATCTTCGAACTCGCCGGGCACAGCTCCATGCGCTACGAGCTTCGTGAGACCGCTCTGCCCTACATGGAGGACCTCTACGAGAGCACCCACGTGAGCGTGCACCTGGCCGTGCACAAGGACCTTGACGTGCTCTACGTGGAGAAGATCCGGGGCCACGACCGCATCACGGACCTGTCCCAGGTGGGCGGACGGATGCCGCTCTACTGCACTGGCCTGGGCAAGGTGCTGCTCGCCTTCTCACCGGTGGAACTGCTTGACCGAGTGATCAGTCATGGCCTCGTCGGCCGCACCCAGGCCACCATCACCTCGCCGATCCGGCTCCGCCGCGAGCTGCAGACCATCGTCACCAACGGCTTCGGCTTCGACCGCGAGGAGGCCAGCGTCGGCGTCAACTGCGTCGCGGCCCCCATCTTCGGCTACGACCGCAAGGTGGTCGCCGCCATCTCGGTCACCGGCCGGGCCAGCCGCACCCGCATGGACGCCCTCGCCCCCGCCGTGACCACCGCCGCCCACGGCATCTCCCGCACGCTCGGCGCCGGCCGGATGGCGCTCGGCTTCGCCACCTGAGCGGTCCGGCTGCTGGGCGAAGTGTGCCGGTGGTCGGAACGGGGCCGGGCCGAGGGGCGCCCGGTTCGGCAGGCTGACCCCGTGACCAACACCGCTCCTCTGTCGCACCGTCAGATCATGGTGGTGCTACTCGGGTTGATGTCGGGCATGTTCGTCGCCGCGCTGGACCAGAACATCGTGACCACCGCGCTGCCGACGATTGTCTCCGACCTCGGTGGCCTGGCCCAACTGTCCTGGGTGGTCACCGCCTACCTGCTCGCGTCCACAGTGGCCACTCCGATCTACGGCAAGTTGGGTGATCTCTACGGGCGCAAGTTGTTGTTCCAGATCGCCATCGGCATCTTCCTGCTCGGCTCGGTGCTGTCAGGGCTGGCCGGCTCGATGAGCCAGATGGTGGCCTTCCGCGCCGTGCAAGGCATCGGCTCCGGTGGCGTCATCGTCGGGGCCCAGGCCATCATCGCCGACCTGGTGGCACCCTCGGTGCGGGGACGCTACCAGGGATACATCGGCGCGGTCTGGGCCTTCGCCTCGGTGGTAGGGCCGTTGGTGGGTGGCATTCTCACCGAGCACCTGTCCTGGCGCTGGGTGTTCTACCTCAACCTGCCCATCAGTATCGCCGCGCTGGTGGTGTCGTCGCTGGTCCTGAAGCTGCCCCGGCGAAGACCGTCGGCGCGCATCGACTGGCTGGGCGCGGCCCTGCTGTCGTCGGGCGCCGGCGCCATCGTGCTGCTGACCACGTGGGTCACCGGCGGCCGCTGGAACCCGGTGGGGCTGTCGGTGGCTCTGGTGGGTCTGGCTCTGGTGGTGCTGTTGTTCGTGATGGTGCAACGCCGGGCGGCCGACCCGGTGCTGCCGTTTCGGCTGTTCGAGTCGTCGGTGTTCCGGCTCGCCTGCGGCACCGCGTTCCTGGTTGGCTTCGCGACACTCGGAGCGGTCACGTTCCTGCCCTTGTTCCTCCAAATCGTCGACGGCGAGACGCCGACGGTCTCAGGGCTGAAGATGGTCCCGGTCATGACGTCCCTGGTGCTCGCCTCGGTCGTCACCGGACGGCTGCTGGTGCGGTGGGGACGGTACAAGGTGTTCCCGGTGGTGGGCACGGCGCTGATGACACTCGGCCTGCTCGTGCTGTCCACAATGGAGCCTGACACGCCCTATCCGGTGCAGGCGCTGGGTATGGCGGCGCTGGGCATGGGACTCGGCACGGTGAACCAGATTCTCATGCTGGCCGGACAGAACTCGGTCGGCGAGGCCGATCTGGGCGTCGCCACCTCCACCAACACGTTCGTCCGCCAGATCGGGGCCTCGGTCGGGGTGGCGTTCTTCGGCGCCATGTTCGCGGCCAGGCTGGAACGCACGTTGCCCGAGCCGTTCGGCGCGGACGCAGCGGACCTGACCCGCGACCAGATCGCGGCACTGCCGCCGGACCTGCGTGCTGACCTGGTTACGGGTTTCGCCGTGGCGCTGCAGGACGTCTACCTGTGGGCGACCGCGGTGATGGCGGTGGGTTTCGTGGCCACATTCTTCATCCGGGAGATTCCTTTACGCACCAAGGCGAGCGCGCAGGTGAATGGCACCGTCGCGCCCGACTGACCGACCAGTCAAATCACAATAGGCGGCCTCACGCGCCAGGTCCAGGTGTGGCGAGTGCGCAGGGGGCCGGGAATGTGCCGCTGATCGGGACCACTGCTGGACAAGATCGCAACTTCGCAGGAAGAGTGGGCGCACAGCCCTCGAGGAGGAGGTCGGGATGAACCCGGAAGACCTGCTGGACAAGACCCGCGCCATGGCCCCGGTACTTCGCGAGCGTGCCTTCGCCGCCGAGCAGGCACGGCGCGTTCCGGAGGAGACCATCGCCGAGCTGAAGTCCGCCGGCCTGTTCCGGGTGTTGCAGCCGGCCGCGTACGGCGGTCTCGAGCTCGACCCGCGGGTCTTCATGGAAGCCGCGATGATCATCGGATCGGCCTGCCCGTCGACGGGGTGGGTGTTCGCGGTCGTGGGGGTGCACAACTGGCAGGTCGGGCTCATGCCGCGCCAGGCCCAGGAAGAGGTCTGGGGCACCGACCAGGACGTGCTGATCAGCTCCTCCTACACCCCGCGCGGCCAGGTGGAGATCGTCGACGGTGGCTACCGGCTGTCGGGCCGGTGGTCGTTCTCGTCCGGATCCGACCACTGCACCTGGGTCATCGTCGGCGGCGCCGCGACCGAGCCTGACGGGACGGTGCGCCGGCTGTGCTTCCTGTTGCCCCGCACCGACTACACGGTCGAGGACGTCTGGCACGTCGCGGGCCTGCGCGGTACCGGCAGCAACGACGTGGTGGTGAACAACGCGTTCGTGCCCGAGCACCGCACCCACGCCTTCACCTCGGGCAGCGAGACCAGCACCTCGCCCATCTTCGCGCTGCCGTTCGGCGCGGTGTTCAGCTGGGGCATCACCGCGCCGCTGCTGGGCGCGGCCCAGGGCGCGCTGGACGAGCACATCGCCTGGACGGCCGAACGCACCCGCATCTCGAAGGGTTCACGGGTGGCCGAGGAGCCATTCTCCCAGGCCCGGGTCGCCGAGGCGGCAGCCGAGCTCGACGGCGCCCGGCTGCAGATGATGCGCGACCTCGGCGAGATGCTCGACCTCGCCCGGGACGGCAAGGAGATCCCGGTCGAACTGCGGGTGCGCTGCCGCCTGGACCAGGTGCGGGCGACCCAGCTCGCCGCCTCGGCCGTGGACCGGGTGTTCACCAACTCCGGCGGCCGGGCCCTGCACGAGCGCAATCCGATCCAGCGGGCCTGGCGCGACATCCACGCCGGCAGCCTGCACAACAGCAACGTCGCCGAGCCGATCCTGATGGCCTACGGCGCGATGAAGTTCGGCCTTTCCGTGGCCGACCAGGGCTTCTGATCAACCACCCACCGTCCCATCGCCAGCAGGAGGAACGTTGCCTGACGCGCTGTATGACAAGACCACCCGTACCACTACGTTCAACGGGCACCCGCTGCACTACCACGAGCTCGGCTCGGGAACGCCACTCATCCTGCTCCACGGCGCGGGCCCCGGCGTCTCGTCGTGGAGCAACTTCTCGGGCAACATCTCCGGATACGCCGAGCATTTCCGCACCATCCTGGTCGACATGCCGGGGTTCGGGAAGTCGGGCCACCCGGCCGAGTACGACCGCAGCTACCTGCAGTACGCGGCTGACGCCGTGGCGTCCCTGATGGACGAACTCGGCTTGGAGTCCGCACACCTGCTGGGCAACTCGCTCGGCGCCTCGGTGGCGGTGCGGTTCGTGCTGGCCCACCCGACTCGCACCAAGCGGCTGGCGCTGATGGGGCCCGGCTCGGCACTGTCGATCGGCCTGTTCGCGCCGCGGCCCAGCGAGGGCATCCGCCGGCTGATGGAGTTCAGCCTCGCCGCGGACAAGACTCCCGAGAAGATGGAGGCGTTCCTGCGCTCCATGGTCTACGACCAGAGCCTGGTGACGCCGGAGCTAATCGCCGACCGCTTCCAGACCGCCACCGACCCGGCGGCCGGAGCCGGGCTGAAGGCCATGCAGGTCGCGAACCAGAAGTTCCACACCGAGGGCGAGCTCTGGCGCGAGGCCCACCTGATCAAGCACGAGGTGCTCATCACCTGGGGCCGCGAGGACCGGGTGCAGCCTCTCGACGGCGCATTCGTGGGCTTCCGCCTGCTGGAGAACGCCCGCCTGCACGTGTTCCCGAAGTGCGGCCACTGGGCGATGATCGAGCAGCGCGAGGAGTTCGAGCGCCTCACCAAGGACTTCTTCGCGGCCGGCTGAGCCGCTCTCCACTTGAACCGGAACGGAGCTCTAGCTTTGGACATTCATAGTCTTGGATATATGCGCCTCGAGTCCACTGTGGTCGACGAGTGGCGGACATTCGCGCACGACGTGCTTGGTGCCGTCGTCACCGACACCCCGGGCGGCGGTCTGCACATCCGCCTCGACGAGCGGCCGATGCGCATCGCCATCGTCCCGGGCAGCCGCGACCGGCTGATCGGGTCGGGCTTCGAGGTCCGCGACGGTGCCACCCTGGCCGCGGCCGTGGCTGAGCTGCAGGCCGCCGGAGTCGCGCTCAAGGAAGGCTCCAGCGAGGAGGCCGACGACCGGAAGGTGGAGCGGTTCGTCGCGTTCGACGACCCCAACGGCAACCCGGTCGAGATCTTCTTCAGC
Organism: Dactylosporangium sp. NPDC051484; assembly: GCF_040689395.1. Lineage (NCBI taxonomy): Bacteria > Bacillati > Actinomycetota > Actinomycetes > Micromonosporales > Micromonosporaceae > Dactylosporangium > Dactylosporangium sp. NPDC051484. The sequence continues at coordinate 83,847 of NZ_JBFAZX010000024.1, forward strand.
CCGGTCGTCGACGGCGACGACGCCCAGCTGCCCTTCGGTGGCGGCTTCCTCACCGGAGCCCTCGGCATGGGCCACGTGGTGCTGCCAAGCGCCGACATCGAGGCCGCGTTCGACTTCTACACCCGGGTGATGGGCTTCCGCCACCGCGACTCGATGGCGGTGAAGTTCCCGAACGGGATGACCGTGCGGCTGCGGTTCCTGGGCTGCAACCCGCGCCACCACACCATCGCGCTCACCCAGACCCCGTCGGAGCAGGGCATGCGGCATTTCATGCTGGAGGCCGACAGCATCAAGACGTTCGGGCGCACCTTCGCCCGGGCCCGGGAGGCCGGCGTGCTCAAGACCGAGCTGGGCCAGCACTCCAACGACGAGGTGCTGTCGTTCTACCTGTTCTGCCCGGGCGGGTTCGAGCTGGAGTACGGCGTGCAAGGCCGCCACGTCGATGACTCGACCTGGCTGACCCGGGACCTGACCGCGTTGAGCTACTGGGGCTACTGGCCCGTCACGAAGCCGGCGGCATGATGATGGACGGTCACCTCAACGGCGCGATCCGGGCCCTGGAGGAGGGCCGGCCGGTGCTGGCCTCCTTCTCCCCCGCCGACCCGGGCAACGCGCAGGCGTTCGCCAACGGACCCTACGACGTGGTCGTGTTCGAGATGGAACACAACCCCTATTCCACCGCGGGGCTGCGTAACAGCCTGCAGTACCTGCTGGACCGCAAGGCCATCCTCGAGCGCGGCGACCCGTCACCCACGGTCACCCCGTTCGTCCGGGTGCCGGCCAACGGCTGCGAGATGAACCAGTTCCTGGCCAAGCAGGCCCTCGACGCGGGCGTCTACGGCATCATCTTCCCGCACGTGAGCACCGTCGAGGAGGCCCGCAACGCCGTCGCCTCCTGCCGCTACCCACGACCGCCGTCGGCACCGCGCTACGAGCCGGCCGGCGTGCGTGGCGACGGCCCGTTCGGCGCCGCCCGCTACTGGGGCATCGACGTGATGGACTACTACCGGCGGGCCGACACCTGGCCACTGGCCCCGGACGGCGACATCTTCGTGGTCATCATGTGTGAAGAGGTCAAGGCCATCCGTAACCTGCCGGCGATGCTGGCCGAGGTCCAGGGCATCGGCGCGGTGCTGATCGGCGAGGGGGACCTGAGCCAGGACCTCGGGCACCCGCGGGCCTACCAGCATCCCGAGGTGGAGGCCGCGATCGCCGACGTGCTGGCGATCTGCGCTGACGCCGGGGTGCCGGCCGGCATCCCGCACGTCACCCCGGCCAACGTGGAGAAGCGGCTCGAGCAGGGCTTCCAGTGGCTCATGCCCAACCCGGTGCGTACCAACCAAGCGGTCGATATCGCCAAGGCGTGGTTGGCGAAGAGGAAGGAGGACACACCATGATCGTCGACGTGCATGGCCACTTCACCCAGGTGCCGGTCCAGCTCGACGCCTACCGCGGCCGGCAGATCGGGCAGCTGGCCCGCCCGCCCCGGGGCAAGGGCGACCCGGGCATCTCCGACGACTTGCTGCGCGAACACCTGCAGCCGCACGTCCGGGAGAACCGGGAACGCGGCATCGACAAACTCATCTTCGGCCCGCGCGCGGGCCTGATGGGGCACGAGTTCGGTCCAGAGTGGATCAGCCGGCACTGGACCGAGATAAACAACGACCTCATCGCCCGCGCCTGCGCCATGTACCCCGACATGTTCATCCCGGCGTTCCAACTCCCCCAGAGCCCCGGCGTGGAACCGGCCGCCAGCATCCCCGAGCTGGAACGCTGCGTCGCCATGGGTTTCGTCAGCCTGCAGCTCAACCCGGACCCGTCCGGCGGCATCGCGCCGCTGAGCCCGTCGCTGTCGGACCGCTCCTGGTATCCGCTCTACGAGAAGATGTGCGAGTACGACCTGGTGGGGCTGATCCATGCGGCCAACACCCGCAACCCTCACCTGCACATGAACGGCGCCCACTACGTCAACACCGACGTGGCCGCCGTCGTCGAGTTGACGACGTCCCGGGTCTTCCAGGACTTCCCCCAGCTGAAACTTGTCATCCCGCACGGCGGAGGCGGCATCCCGTTCCACTGGAACCGGATGCGGGCCATCCACGTCGGGGCTCGGCTGGCGCCGTTCGAGGAGGCCGTCCGCAACATCTATTTCGACCTGTCCACCTACGACGCTGAGTCGATCGAGCTCACCATCAAGAAGATGGGCGCCGACAACGTCCTGTACGCGAGCGAGATGTGGGGCTCGGCCCAGTTCATCGACCCGGAGACCGGCCGGAAGTTCGACGACACCGTCGACATGGTCACCGCCATCGACTGGCTCAGCGACGAGGACCGGTACAAGATATTCGAAGGGAACGCCCGGCGGCTGTACACCAGGGCGAAGCTGTGAGTGCCCCGGTCGTGGACACTAGCGCGATCGCCGATCCTGCGGTCTTCCGTCGCATCCTCGGACACTTCTGTACCGGCGTCGTCATCATCACCGGATATGACGTCGGCCCCGTCGGCATGACCTGCCAGTCCTTCTCGTCCCTGTCCCTGGACCCGCCGCTGGTCATGTTCAGCCCGGCGCGGACATCCACCACGTGGCCACGGCTGCGGGAGACCGGCACGTTCGCGGTGAACATCCTCTCGGCCGGACAGCAGCGCCTCAGCCGGGCCTTCGCCGTCACGGGCGCGGACAAGTTCACCGGTGTCGACTGGCACCGCGGTCACACCGGCTCGCCCATCATCGAGGGCTCGATGGCCCACATCGAGTGCGAGCTGGCCGCCATCTACCCGGGCGGTGACCACGACATCGTGGTCGGTCGGCCGCTGGCGGCGGGCGAGGACCCCTCCCTCACCCCGCTGCTGTTCTTCCGCAGCAGCTACGGCGCGTTCGAGCCCGCCGCCTGAGGCGCACCGGATCTCGGCGGCCATCGCGACCGGGCGGTGCACCGCGCCCTTGACGTGGACATCACCTTTCGCGACACGGCCAACTCCTGCGGGGCCGGCAGCGGCGAGGAGCGGCTCAACGCCGCCCTCGCCGCCCGCCGGTAGCTCCGCCCCGTCTCACCGAGGGGCACCACCGGCCAGTTCGTGCAGGTGCGCCGCCCGCAGCGGGTCGGACAGCCCGCGTACCTGCAGGAACAGCGCGGCGCGGGCCCAGACCTGTACCACGTCGTCGGCCAGCAGCGCCGCGCCGCCGCGGGCGACGATGGCCGCGTTCGTCGCCCGGACGGCGAGGTTCACCGAGCGGGCCCGCCGGGAGAACGGATCCCCGGCGGACGGCGCGCCACGGAGGTGAGCGACCTCGTGCGCGAGGGCATGCAGGTCGGGATTGTCCGGCTGGCGGGTCAGGGCAAACTCGATCGCGGCACGGGCCAGCCCGAGCGCGCCGGGTGCCACGCCGGGGCCGTCCAGGCCGTCACCCGCCTTCCACTCATCGACGTCGACCAGCTGCGCCACGTCATGGTCGGGTACGAACAGGTCATCGATGTGGAGGGCGGCCGTGCGCGAGCCGGCGATCGCCGCCAGGTCGAGCGGCACCGCTTTGACGCGACCGGGCTGCGGCAGCCGCACCACGGCGAACACGATCGAGTGCTCCTCCTCGGCGACGGCCGCGAGCAGCACCACATCGACCAGGCCCGCACCGGAGAACCACGGCACGACACCGTCGAAGCGCCAGCCGTTCACCACACGCCGGGCCGTGGCGGTGCGGCGGCCGGGCCAGGTGCGCACATGCCCGAACGCCGCACCACCGAGCAGCTTTCCGCCGGCCAGCGCCGGCAGCAGTTCGTGCAGAGCCGGACCACCACCGTCGAGGATCCACCGGACCGGGGTCGAGTGCTGCGAGGCGATGAGGTACGTCGACGGGCAGGCACCCGCGAGCAACTCGTACGCCTCCGCGACCACCTCCGGCGGCGCCCCCAGTCCGCCGTAACGCGGTGGGACCGCCAGGCCGAACAGACCGGTCCCGGCCAGCGCCGCGAGATGCGAGGCGGGAACCGCGCCGCGATCGGTTGCCGTCGCCGCCGGGGCGATCGTCTGCTCGATGACGTCACGCAACCGGTCGAGCACCGGATGGGCGGGCAGCGGGCCGAACCGGCTCGGCACGCTACCCGCGGTGACCTGGTCGATGGTCATGGTCAGGCCGGCTGCGCCGCCGGCCGGCGGGTCAGGAGGTCCGCGGCGTTGCCACCGCGGATCAGCTCCTGGTCTGCCGGCGAGATGCCGGCCCCGGTCAGCGCGGCGGCGACCCGCTCCTCGGTCGCGTCGACCTGATGCGGGAAGTCGCTGCCGAGCAGCACCCGGCGGGCTCCCAGGACGGAGACTAGATACGCGATGTTCTGGGCGTCGAAGCCCATGGTGTCGAAGTAGACCTGCCAGCGGCCGTCCTCCGCGGCAAGGCCGCCGCGGGCCCGCCAGGTGCCGGCGATGCCGAGCGAGCCGATGCCCAGCGTGGTGAAGACCACCCGCAGGTTGGGGATCTCGTCGAGCAGGCCGCGGTGGATCAGCGACAGCAGCGCGACGCCGTTGGCCAGGCCGCGGCCGTACGAGGAGCCGAGCTGGCCGGCCTGCTCGATCAGCGTGGGGGTGAGGCTCGTGCCCGTGGGGTGCACGAACACCGGGATGCCCAGGTGTGCGGCCTCCTGCAGGGTCGGCACCGTCTGCGGCGCGCCGAGGAAGACGTCGGCCTTGCCCGAGTCGACGACGATGCCGGACAGGCCCAGCTCATCGGCGGCGCGGCGCACCTCGGCGGCACTGTCCTCACCGGCGAACGCGTCGATGGTGGCGAGACCGAGCAGGCGCCCGGGATGGCTGCGCACCCCATCGGCGAGGTACTCGTTGAGCGTCGCGATCTCGTCCAGGTGCGGCGGCGTGGTGTCGAAGTCGTCGAACCGCGACGCGGCCGGCAGGCTCAGCACCCTGGTGTCCACCTTGGCCTCGTCAGCGACCTCGATGAGGCGGTCGAAGTCCTTGAGTACGGCGATGCTGCGGGCGTGCTCCGCACGCCGCTCCTCCGGCCACCAGCCCGGTGCCGGAGCGACCTGCTGGATGGGCTCGTAGTAGTGGGCGTGGATATCAATGGCTGGCATGCTGAGCCTTTCAGGAACGGCGCTGGGCCGGATCGGTCAACGTCGCCGGCTGGTATCCGGCGTCGGCGGGGTTGATGGTGACGCCTGGCGGCACGATCTCGTCGATGCGGTCGAGCACGTCATCTGTGAGCGTGACCTCGACCGCGCCGAGCTGGCTGGTGAGGTGCTCGAGGGTGCGCGGTCCGATGATCGCGGAGCTGACCGCTGGATGCCGCAGGACGAACGCGAGCGACAGGTGGATCAGCGAGAGACCGGCCTCGTCCGCCAGGTCGGTGAGCGCCTCGACCGCCTCCCGCTTGCGCTGGTTCGCCGGCAGGGCCGGGTCGTGCCGGCCGGGCGACCGGTCCAGGCGGATCGACGGTGCGGGCTCGGCCTCGCCCTTGCGGTACCGGCCGGAGAGCCACCCGCCGGCGAGCGGGCTCCACGGCAGGACGCCGAGGCCGTACTTCCGGGCGAGCGGCAGCACCGCCCGCTCGGCACCGCGGGCCAGGATCGAGTACGGCGGCTGCTCGGTGACCGGCCGTTCCCGGCCGCGCCGCTCGGCTGTCCACTGTGCCTCGACAATCTCGTGCGGCTCGAAGGTCGAGGTACCGAAATAGCGGATCTTGCCCTGGTGGACCAGGTCCGAGAGGGCGGCGAGGGTCTCGTCCACGTCGGTTTCCGGCTCGGGACGGTGTACCTGATACAGGTCGATGTGGTCGGTGCCGAGCCGGCGCAGGCTGTCCTCGACCGCCCGGTAGATCCAGCGCCGCGAGTTCCCCTTGTGGTTGACCTCGTCGCCGATGGACCCGTGGAACTTCGTGGCGAGGACGACATTGTCGCGCCGCCCGCCGGCGAGCGCCTTACCGACGATCACCTCGGACTCGCCCTGGGAGTAGACGTCAGCGGTGTCGATGACGTTGATCCCGGCGTCCAGCGCGGCGTGAATGATCCTGATGCCGTCGGCGTGGTCGGCGTTGGCGTTGGCGCCGAAGTTCATCGCGCCGAGGGTGAGCGGGCTGACGTGGACTCCGGTCCGGCCCAATAGGCGATATGGCATGCGTGCCCTTTCTAGAAGAGTCCGGTGGTCGGCGGTTCGGTACCGTTGAGCAGGAAGGCACCGACGACGGCGGCCTTCCAGTAGCGCGGGTTGTGGTTGGCGACGGTGCGAGCGTTGCGCCAGTGCCGGTCGAGGTTGTGTTCCCGGGCGGTGGCCGAGCCGCCACCGACATCGAAGATCAGCTCTGCGCTGCGCAGCGCCGACTCGGTGGCCAGGAACTGGGCCTGCGCCACCTCGACGGCGGCAGCCGTGCGCGGCGCCGGGTCGTCGCCGGCCAGCCAGGCGCGGTCGATCGCCTCGGCGGCCCGCAGCACGGCCGCTTCCGCGGCGTATGCCCGCGCCGCGATCTCACCCACGGCGTGCTGGATGTACGGGTCGTCGACCGAACGCGTCGCCGAACTGTGCTTGATCGGCCTGGACCGCTGCTGGGCGAACCACACCGCATCGGCGAGGCTGTTGCGCGCGATGCCGGCCTGGATCCCGCCCAGCAACAGTTGCTGAAACGCCGTGGTGAGGCTGCGCAGACCCGGCGCCGGCTGCCGTTCGACGATGTCCTGCGGTGTCACCACCACGTCGGTGAACTCGGTGGTGCCACTGGCGGTGAGCCGCTGGCCCATGCCGTCCCAGTCGTCCAGCAGCGACACCCCGGGCCGGTCGGTCGGCACCACGAAGCTGACCCGCTGCTCGTCGTCGTCGACAGCGCTGACCGAGACCCAGTCGGAGAAGAGGGTACCGGTGCTGTAGTACTTGCTGCCGTTGGCGCGCAGCTCGTCGCCGTCGCGGGTGACGCGGGTGCGGATGACCCCGTTCGGTGCCCCGATCTCGCCGTTGGCCAGCCCGAACAGATCGCCCGCGAGCACCCGGGGGAACCACCGGACCCGCTCCTGCTCGACCGGCGAGGCGATGAGGCTCTCCACGAAGCCGAAGTGCGGGCGGACGGACTGGGCGATGTTCGAGTCGGCGGCGCCGAGCGCGATGATGAATTCGAACACCTGCCGGACGCTGGCGCCCGGACCGCCGTACTCCTTGGGCACTCGGAAGGAGCCCAGACCTGCGGTTGCCAGTTCGCGCACGAGCGCGTGCGGCAGTTCGCGGTCGCGTTCCCGGTCAGCGGCGCCGACGCGGGCCTTGCGCAGGTACTCCTCGGCCCGCTGGTTCAGTTCGTCAATGGTCATAAGAGTGGGATCACCCCTTCGCCGAAGCTGTAGGCCTCCTCCAGCAGCGGTGCTCCGGAGACGATGAAATGCCGGATGCCGACCTCGGTGTACTCCTGGATCCGCTCGGCGACCTCGGCGTGGCTGCCGACCAGTGCCGTGCTGCCGCCGCCTCCACCGATGAGGCCCAGGCCGGACCAGATCGTCGGGTACGGCCGCAGCCGGTCCGGATCGATGACGCCCGGGTTGAGCGACTGGACCCGTTGCTGGCCGATCGACTGGCGTTCGGCCAGTTCCCGCTGCCGCCGGGCGACCTGTTGCGGGGTCAGTTTGGCCAGGATGCGATCCGTCTCCGCCCAGGCGTCCTCACTGCGGTCGCGGGAGATGACCTGGATGCGGATGCCGAACTCGATGCTGCGCCCGTGCGCGGCGGCCAGCTTCGAGATCCGCTCGACGTGCTCGGCCGCCATCGGCGGTGTTTCGCCGTACATGAGCTGCACGTCGGCGTGGGCCGCGCCGACGTCGGCGGACTCCTCGGAGAGCCCGCCGAAGAAGATGGTCGGCCGGCGGGAGATCGGGGCGGGCCGGCCGCCGCCGCTCACCCGGTAGTGGTCACCGGCGAAGTCGTAGCGCCCGCCGGCCAGTTCGGCGTCGAGGATCTCCAGGAACTCCTTGGTCCGCCGGTACCGGTCGGCCTTGGCGATCTCGTCGCCGTATGCCGTCTGCTCCTCGACGTCGCTGCCGGTGACGATGTTGATGTCCAGCCGGTCGGGGAAGAGGTACTGGAACGTCTCGATCATCTGCGCGGTCAGCGTGGGCAGCGTGTAGCCGGCGCGGAACGCGACGATGAACCGGATCGTCTCGGTGTGCTGCGCGACCGCGGCCGCGGTGAGCCAGGTGTCCTTGGTGTCGTGCCCGGTGGCCAGCAGCATCGACTCGAAGCCGTTGGCCTCCGCCGCGCGGGCCACGTCGCGCAGGTACTTCGGGGTGGCCTCGCGGGCGCCCGGGTCGCCGCCGTAGCTGCGGTTGTCCCGGTACATCGGCAGGAACCAGTGGAAGCTGGGCTTCATTCGCCTCCTCCATTCATAGCGGCGCGTCGCCGGCGGACTCGAGCAGCCATTTCATGAACGGCGGCGGGGTCCCGTTGAGGTGGAAGTCGCCGACGTAGTGCCGTCGCCACCGGATCGGGTCGTGCAGAGAATGCGTGCGGGCGTTGCGCCAGTGCCGGTCGAAGCCGGGTTCGGCGTCGACGTATCCGGCGTCGAGGAACTCGACGAACCCGTCGGTGGCCACCGGGCCGAGGTCGTAGGCGAGGCACTTGGCCTCGTCGACCGCGATGCCGACGCCGAGCGCGGAGTCGGCGGTCGCCTGGCCCGCGGCGACGACCTCGTCGATCAGTGCCGCGGCCCGGGCGATCAGCGCCGCGGTGGCGGCGGTCTCCAGTTCGAGGTCGTCCCGCCAGGCCCGGAACCGGCCGGCGACCGTGGGTGCCAGGGTGGCGGTGTCCAGCCGGTCGGCCCGGGCCAGGACCTCCTCGGCGATGCCGAGCTGGATCGCGGCGTGGGTGAGCTGGCTGCGGGTGTACCGGAACGCGGTGTCCGGCTTGCGCCGGCCGGACTGGTTGAAGACGTACCGCGACGGCACCCGGACATCCGTCAACTTGGCGCTGCCGCTGACGGTCGCGCGCTGGCCGAACGCGTCCCAGTCCTCGAGGATGACCAGCCCGGGTGTCCCCTGCGGCACGATGGCGGTGGCCAGCCAGCCGTCCGGGTGGGCGGCGCTCACCGGCACCCACTGCGCGGTCAGGGCGCCGGTGCAGAAGGACTTGGAGCCGTTGATCCGGTAGTCGTCGCCGTCCTCGACGATCGTGGTCTTCGGCATGGTCCGTCCGCCCTTGCCGCGTTCGTGCCCCGCGTTGCCGAAGCGGGCACCATGGAGCGCCTCGGCGAGGAAGAACGCCTTGCGCTCGTCGTCGTCATCCTCGAGGTCGAGGCCGTACAGCGCGCCGAAGTGGTTCTGCGGTACCTGTGCCAGCGCCGCGTCGGCCGCGGCGAGGATCGCGAAGACCCGGGTGAGTGTGCCGGTGCGCAGGCCCGGTCCGCCGAACCGCTTCGGCACGGTCATCGCCAGCAGGCCCGATCGTGCCAGCAGGGCCAGTTCCGTGCGGGGCACAGTGCGATCCTGGTCGCGCAGCGGTCCCAGCTCGCGCCAGACCGCGGCCAGCTCGTGCGCTGCCGCGACCGCCTCGTCGTCGCTGTGCAGGAAGCGAATCGCCGGTCGCAGCGAACTGTCCACAGTGGTCATTGCCGTACTCCGCCGGCGAGTGCTGGTGCCGCCGCGTAGCGGCTCGCCGGCCGGGCCAGGCCGTAGTGCGACCGCAGGGTGGTCCCCTCGTACTCGGTGCGGAAGATGCCTCGGCGCTGCAGCTCGGGGATGACCTGGTCGACGAAGTCGGTCAGTCCGCCCGGGTAGATGTCGCACTGGATGTTGAACCCGTCCGCGCCACGCTGGACGAACCACTCCTCGATCGTGTCCGCGATCTGCTCGGGTGCGCCGACGACGACCCGGTGCGCGGCGATCCCGCGGGCGATGAGCTCCCGCACGGTCAGTTCACCGGAGCCGATCAGGGATCGGGCGGCGTCGTCGAACCCGGTGGAGCCGTACGTGTCTCCGGTCGGTGGCAGCAGGTGCGCCGGGAACGGCTTGTCCAGGTGCAGCTCGCCGGGGTCGACGCCGAACCGGCCGGCGAACCCGGCGAGCAGGCCCTCGTCGCCGATGCGCTCGTCGAACTCGCGCTGCCGGCGGCGGGCCTCGGCCTCGGTGCCGCCGATGACCGGGTTCAGCCCGGGCAGGATGCTGATGGCGTCGGGGTCGCGCCCGTATGCCCGGGCGCGTGACTTGACGTCGGCGTAGAACGCCTGCGCGGAGCCCAGCAGGTGCTGGGCGGTGAACACCGCGTCGGCGTAGCGGGCGGCGAGGTCCCGGCCCGCCGCCGAGCCACCGGCCTGCAGCAGCGGCGGCCGGCCCTGCGGCGAGCGGGGCAGCTGCAGCGGTCCGCGTACCGAGAAGTGCTCCCCCTCATGGTCGATGCGGTGGATCCGGCCGGTGTCGGCCCACACCCGGCTCGACGGGTCGGCGATCAGCGCCTCGTCCTCCCAGCTGTCCCAGAGCTTGGTGACGATGTCGATGGACTCGGCCGCCCGCGCGTAGCGGTCGTTGCGGGACGGCAGTTCGGCCAGGCCGTAGTTGCGTCCGCCGTCGACGTCGCGGGTGGTCACCACGTTCCAGCCGACCCGGCCGCCGCTGACGTGGTCGAGCGACGAGAAGATCCGGGCGATGTGGTACGGGTTGTCGAACGTGGTCGACACCGAGGGGACGAAGCCGACCCGTTCGGTGGCCAGCGCCATGGCGGTGACCAGGATGGTCGGGTCGATGCCGTGGATCGGCGGTCCGGAGCGGACGTTGCCCTTCAGCAGCACCCCGTCGGAGAGGAAGATCGCGTCGAGCAGGCCGCGTTCGGCCTCACGGGCGATGGCCCGGTAGTAGTCGATGTCGGTCAGGGCCCGCGGGCGACCGCCGGGTGAGCGCCATGCGGCCGGGTGCGCCCCGGACCCGATGATGTTCACGTTGATGTGCAGCTGCCTAGCCATCGTGGCGCGCTCCTGTGGCGTCGGTGTGAATCGCGTCGCTGAGTGTCCAGTGCGGCGGGTGGCGCAGCGCGTGGGTCCGCGCGTCACGCCAGTACCGGTCCAGGCCGTAGCGCTCGGACGTGCCGCTCCCCCCGACCACGCCGATCACGGCCGTGATGATCGGCCCGACGTGCCGGTGCGCGTACCAGCGGGCCAGCGTGACCGAGCGCCGGCGGAAGCCGTCAGCGGCGTTCCCGAAGAGCAGGGCCAGCGCCCGCGACCGGGCGTAGGCGTCGCCGAACGTGCCGATCGTGTGTGGGTCGTGGGCGGCACGTTCCGCGCCGGATTCGTGCCACGGGCTGGCGTGGTCGACCACGAAGCCGCGTGCCGCGGTGAGGAAGCCCTCGAGGATGCCGACCGCGATGGCCGCCTGCAATGTCTCGTCGAAGAGCCGCCAGGCCGTGGGTACCGGCGCGGCGGTGGGGATCGGCGCGGTGACGTCGCGCAGGCTGATCCGCCCGGGTGTCGCCGAGCGCAGTCCGAAGCCGGGTTCGCCGGGGACGACGGTGACACCCGGATACTCGACGTCCACCACGGCCTGCACCCGGCCGTCGTCGGCGAGCACCACCCGGTGCGCGTCGGCGCCACCGGCGGAGACCGTCGCGTCGCCGAGCAGGCGCCGGCCGCCGGGCACCGGCGTGGCGGCGACGGTACCGGCGTGGGCGTACCAGCCGACCGCTCCCCCGTCTCCCCCGTCGAGCCGTCCGGCCAGCAGTCGAGCGCTGTGATGGGCGGCGACCCGCGCGGCGAGTCCCGCGTCGGACCGGGCGAGCACCCGCACGTGTTGCGCTGCCTCTTCGCCACCGGCCGTGAGCTGCGCCGGGTCGAGGATCGTGGGCTCGGCGCTCATGCCGCCACGCTCCCTTCCACGAGCGTCCGCCCGGGAATCGCGGCGAGCAGCAGCTTGGTGTACTCGTGCTCGGGTCGCAGGAACACCTGGTCCGCGTCGCCGAACTCGACCACGCGGCCGGACTTCATCACGGCGACCCGGTCCGCGACGGCCCGGATCACCGCGAGGTCGTGCGAGATGAACAGCAGGCTGAGGCCGAGCTGCTCGCGCAGGTCGGCGAGCAGCCGCAGGATCTGTGCCTGAATCGACACGTCCAGTGCCGACACCGGTTCGTCGCAGACGAGCAGGTCCGGAGCCGGGGCGAGGGCGCGGGCGATCGCCACCCGCTGCCGCTGCCCGCCGGACAGCTCGGCCGGCCGGCGGGTCTCGAAGTCGCCGGCGAGACCGACCTGGTCGAGCAGTTCGTGTACCCGCTCGCGGCGCGATGCCCGGTCGCCGATGCCGAAGCCGTCCAGCGGTTCGGCGACGATCTCCCGCACCGTCAGCCGGGGGTTCAGCGATGCGTACGGGTTCTGGTAGATCAGCTGCGCCCGGCGGTGCAGGACCCGAAGGTCCGCCCGGCCGAACCGGCCGATGTCGGCGCCGTCGAAGCTGACCTGCCCGGCATCCGGCTGGGTCAGCCCGAGGACCAGCCGGGCCAGCGTGGATTTGCCGGAGCCGGATTCACCGACGAGCCCTACCGTCTCGCCCTTGGCGATGGTGAGCGACACGTCGTCGACTGCCTGGAATCGGTCGCGGTTGGGCAGCCGGAACTCCTTGCTGACCGCCTCGACGCGCACCAGCGGGACGGCCGGCCGGCCCTCGCCCGTGCCCGCCGCGACGCGCACGGCTGCCGGCCGCGCCGGCGCGGAGAGGCTCGGCACGCTACTGATCAGGGCCTGCGTGTACGGGTGTTCCGGGCGGCCGAGCACCGTGTCCGGTGTGCCGTACTCGACCAGTTGCCCGTCCTTGAGTACCGCGATGTGGTGTGCCCGGTCCGCCGCGACGGCGAGGTCGTGCGTGATAAGCACGACGGCGATCCCGCTGGAGCGGGCCAGCTCGGCCAGGTCGTCGAGGATGACCTTCTGCACGGTGACGTCCAGCGCGGTGGTCGGCTCGTCGGCCACGAGCAGCTTGGGTTGCCCGGCGAGGGCGGCGGCGATGAGCACCCGTTGCCGCATGCCACCGGACAGCTCGTGCGGGAACTGCCGGGCGCGGGTGGCCGGGTCCGGCAGCCCGACCCGCTCCAGCAGTTCCACGGCCCGGCGCTCCGCTTCCCGCCGTGGTGTGCCGGTGTGGATACGGATCGACTCGCTCACCTGGCGGCCGACCCGGTGCAGCGGGTTGAGGCTGACCATCGGGTCCTGCGGGATGAATCCGAGGGATCGCCCGCGGATGCCGTTGAACCGCCGCTGGGACAGCCGCGCCAGATCCAGCCCGTCGAACCGGATCCGCCCGGCGGGGATCGTCGCGGACTGCGGCAGGGCGCCCATGATGGCGTGCGCGATGGTGCTCTTGCCGGAGCCGGATTCGCCGACGAGGGCAAGCGTCTCGCCGGGTTTGACGGACAGGTTCAGGTCCGTCACGGCGCGCACCCGCCGACGAGCCAGCCGGTACTCGACGGTCAGGTTCTCGATCGTGAGCAGGTCGGTCATGGTTGCCTCCGTTCAGACGCTCACGTACTGCTGCCGGTTGATGGACCGGGCGATCCGGTTCGCCGACAGCACGGTGACGGCGATGACCGCGCCCGGCAGGCTGGCCATCCACCAGGCGGCGGACAGATAGTCCCGGCCGCCGGCGACGAGGCTGCCCCACTCGGGCGCCGGTGGCGGCGCGCCGAAGCCGAGGAAGCTCAGCGCCGAGATGCTCAGCAGGGCCAGCCCGAGTTCGAGCGTGGCGAGCACGAGCACCGGCCCGGCCGCGTTGGGCAGCACGTGGCGGGTGAGCAGCCGCAGCCGGCCGATGCCGGCGAACGTCGTGGCCTCGATGTAGGCCATGCCACGGATGCGCAGCACCTCGGCTCGCATCACCCGGGCGAACGCGGCGACGTTGCCGATGCCGACCGCGATCGCGATGTTGACGGTGCCGAAACCCAGGGCCGTGATGAAGGCCAGCGAGATCAGCAGCGCCGGCACGGCGAGCAGAACGTCGACGACACGCATCAGGATGTCGTCGACCCACCGGCCGAAGTAGCCGGCGAGCAGACCCATCAGCGATCCGATCAGCAGTCCTAGCAGTACCGCGACGGCGACCGCCTGGACCGATGCCGAGGTGCCGTGCACGACCCGGGAGAACACGTCACGGCCGAGGTTGTCGGTGCCGAACAGGTGCTGGGCGTTCGGCGCCGTCAGCCGCGGGCCGGTCGCCCGCAGTGGATCGGCGTCGGTGAACAGGGACGGCACGGCGGCGGCGAGCAGGACGGCGACCAGGACCGCCCAGGAAAGGATCAGCCCGGGCTGCCGCAGGATCGTCCACAGCCAGGCGAACCGGGCGGTGTCCGCTGGGCGCGTTCCGGCGGCGGTGGCCGTGCTCATGTCGCCGTCCTGGCGGGCAGCAGACGGAACCGGCGTGAGGCTCGCACCCGGATCCGTGGGTCGATGACGGGATAGAGGATGTCCACCAGAAAGTTGATCGTGACGAAGGTCGCCGCGGCGAAGACCACCGCCACCAGCACCACGGGCGTGTCCTGGTAGTTGACCGCTCGCACCGTGACGGCGCCGACTCCGGAACGGGAGAAGACGGTTTCCATGACGACGGAGCCGCCGATGAGGTGTCCGGTCGTCATGGCCAGCGCGGTGATGACCGGGATGATGGAGTTCTGCAGCGCGTGCCGGAGCAGCACCCGGGCCCGGGAGGCTCCGCGGGCGCGGGCGGCCTCGATGTAGGGGGCGTTGAGCGTGGACTCGAGGCTGCGTAACAGGATCTGCGCGGACATCGCGGCGCTGGGGATCGACAGCACCACCGCCGGCATGACGAGGCTTTCGATGCCCTCGTTGCCGATCGCCGGCAGCAGCTGCCATTTGAACGACACGAACTGGATCAGGACCAGGCCGATCCAGAAGGTCGGCACCGACACGCCGGCGGCGGGCAGCGCGACCAGTGCCTGCCGGAGCAGGGGCACTCGGGTGTACGAGGCCAGCAGGGCCCAGGCGATACCGAGGATCATGGCCAGTACCAGGGCGGCGCCGGCCAGTTTGAGTGTCTCCGGGATCGCCTCGACGTACATGGCGGCGGCCGAGTTTCCGGTCTGCACGGACGTACCGAAGTCGCCGTGCAGCGCACCGAGCAGCGCCTTGCCGTATTGCAGCGGCAGTGGCTGGTCCAGGCCCAGCTGGGTGCGGATCTGCGCCAGCTGGGCCGGGTCCAGTACCGACCCGTCGCTCCCGACGCCGGCTTTGTTCAGCGCGGCGTCGCCCGGAAGGGCGTAGAGCAACAGGAAGGTGGCGGTGAAGGCGGCCCAGAGCACGAGCAGCGCGTGCAGGATCCGCCGGGCCGCGTAGCTAGCCATTGACCTGCGCCTCGTAGAGGATGATGGCACTGTCGTCGAACCGCACGCCGGTGACCTTCTTGCTGGCCCCCCACAGGTTGACCATGTCGAAGACGGGGATCTGGTATCCGCGGGTCACCAGGAGCCGCTGAATGTCGTCGATGACCTTGCGCCGCTCGGCCGGGTCGGCGAGCCCGACCTGCTTCTGCAACAGCGGTTCGAGGTCGTTGTCCGGCGGCAGTTGCGCCTTGTTCAAGGTCTTGGTGGAGAACAGGATCCGCAGGGCGTCGGCGTCCACCAGCGCCCCGCTCCAGCGGTGCACATCGTAGTCGCCGGCGACGAGCGCCTTGTTGAAGTCGGTGGTCGGCAGCGGTCGCAGCTTGAATTCGATGCCGACCTCCCGGACCTGCTGCTGGATGACCTCAAGGAACGTCTGGTTGTCCGGGTTGGCGGCGAACGAGGCCGTGATCACCAGACGCTGGCCGTTCTTGGTCCGGATGCCGTCGCCGCCCACCGTCCAGCCCGCCTTCTCCAGCAGGTCCTTGGAGAGCGCGGGGTCGTACCGCAGCGCGTCGGACTGGTCGATGTGGAACGGCGATGCCGCGGTCAGCGAGCCGGTTGCCGGCACGGTGAACCCGTTGTGGGCGGTCTCGGTGAGCCCCTTGCGGTCGATGGCATGGGTCAGCGCAACCCGTACCGCTTCCTCGCTCAGGATCGGCCGGGAGGTGTTGACCTCCAGCGAGACGGCGGGAACCCGGTTGACCGCACGCAGCAGCTGGGTGTTGGCGCCCTTCTCGAGGACCGCACCGTCCTGCCACGAGACAGTTTGGGCTACATCGATCTGCTGGCTGCTCACGCCGCCGGTGCGGACACTCGCCTCGGGCACGATCCGGAAGACCAGCGTCTTGATGCCGGCCGGTCCGGTCCGCTTGTACACCTTGGCCGGCCAGGCGTAGTCCTCGCGCCGTTCGAGCGTTGCCCGCTGGTTACGGACGGCCTCCTTCACCACGAACGGGCCGGAGCCGATCACGCCCTGGCTGCACCGCTCTTCGGGCGTCTTGGCCAGGGTCGCCGGCGATACGAGGCCCAGCTGGAAGTTGGACGTGGCCTGGAGGAACGCGGCGTTGGGCTGGGCGAACCGGATGCTCACGGTCAGCGGGTCGGGGGTGGTGATCTCCTTGAGGCCCGCCACGAAGGCGGCACCGTTGGCCCCCTTGATCTTCGCCAAGGTCTCGAAGTTCGACTTGACGACGCTCGCGTCCAGCTTCGCGCCGTCGCTGAACGTCACGCCGTCACGCAACTTGAAGGTGTAGGTGGTCGCGTCCGGGCTGACCTCCCAGGACGTCGCGAGCCACGGCTCGATCTTCGTGAGGTCGTTGCCGTCGCGTGCGGTCAGCGAGTCGACGATCTGGCGGCCGATGGTGAGGCCGTATCCAAAGTTGTCCTGCTGCGGATCCCAGCACTCCGCCTCGGTGGCCAGGCCGATGGTGAGGGTGGTGTCGCCACCACCGCCCGGCGCGCTCGAAGTGCCGGAGGAGCAGGCGGATGCGCCGATCGCGACGGCACCGAGCGCGGCGGCCAGGGCCAGCCCTCTGGGTCTACGGGGGTTTGCGGTAGGGGTGGTCCACGTCATGGCGATTCCTTGTTCTTGGAGCGTTCAGTGCTGCTCGCAGCTCCCGGTCGGCGGGCGTGGCCATGCGGCATCGATGCCGCGCACCGGGGATGCGGGCAGGGAGAGAGAGCACGTCGTCATGACCGGCGGTGATGCCGCCGGGAACAGTCGTGTGTCAGGTGCGGTGGGGACTGGCGCCGACTACGAACAGAGACCACTCGCCACGCGCACCAGGTCGACGGTGCGTCGTGTGGTCAGCAGGACCGTGAGTGGCATATGCCGATACTCCTACAGGAGAAATAGGAATTGCAAGAGCCATCCAGCCTTTGAGATCTCCGTCGCACATCATGATCACAAATCGGGCCCGCCCCGTTCGGGGCCCTACCGCAGGTAGGCCAGTTCCGGGAAGTGCGACCGGTAGGTTTCGAGCAGCCGCCGGGCCACCGCCACCGAGTCGACGAGCGGGTGGATGGCCATGGCGCGCAGCGCCGAGGTCCACGAGCCGCCGGCCGCCGCATCGAGGACGGCGCGCTCGCTGGCCTTGACCGAGCAGACCAGGCCGGCCGCATGAGCTGGCAGCTGCCCGACCGGGGCGGGCCGCGCCCCCCGCGCATCCACCGTGCAGGGCACCTCGACGACCGCGTCGTCGTCCAGCATCCTGAGGGCGCCCCGGTTGCGCACGTTGAGGATGAGCGTCGCCGGCTCGTCGCTCGCGATGGCTCGCATCACGGCGAGGGCCACGTCCTCGTAGCCGCCGCCTGTCCCGGCATCGTGCGCCGCCGCGGCGAGGCCCGCCGCCGCACGATTCTCGGCCATGTAGGTGGCGTCCCGCTCGGTGCGGACACCATCCCATGTGGACAGTGCGTCGGCGGCCGGGTCAGCGAGCGACGCATAGCACCGTCGCTGCTGGTCGAGCAGGAACGCGCCGCGTGTCTGCGCCGCGTCCCGTGCCGCGGCGCGGGTCTCCCGGTTGCTGTAGTAGTAGTGCAGATACTCGTTCGGAACCGCGCCGAGTGCACGCAGCCAATCGGCGCCGAAGAGCCTGCCCTCCTCGAACGAGTGGAGTGCCACCTCGTCGGCGAGCAGGTCCGGCAGCACGTCCCGCGCGCCGACGTGGACGGCGAGCAGCCAGCCGAGGTGGTTCAGCCCCGCGTAGTCCAGCCGCACCTGGTGCGGGTCGGCGCCGAGCGCCGTGACGACCCGGCGGCCGAGCCCGGCGGGGGTGTCGCAGATGCCGACCACCCGGTCACCGAGATACCGCGTCATGGCCTCGGTGACCAGGCCCGCCGGGTTGGTGAAGTTTATGACCCAGGCGTCCGGCGCGGCCACGGCGATCCGCTCGGCGATCGCGGTGGCGACCGGGACGGTGCGCAGTCCGTACGAGATTCCGCCGGCCCCGACGGTCTCCTGGCCCAGGACATCTGCGGCCAGGGCGACCCGTTCGTCGATGACGCGGCCCTCGAGACCGCCCACCCGGATCGCGACGAAGACGAAGTCGGCACCGGTCACCGCCGCGGCGAGGTCGGTGGTCGCGGTGGCCCGCGGCGCGCCGGGCACGCCGCGGGCCTGCGCGGTCAGGACCCGGCCGATCGCGGCCAGCCGGGTGGCGTCCGTGTCGTGGAGAGTGACCTCGGTGATCCGGTCCTCGGCGACGTCGGCGAGGAGCGCTCGATGGATCAGCGGCACCCGGAATCCGCCGCCGCCAAGGATCGTCAGTCGCATTCCACCATCCCTTGATGGCCCTGCTCGCCGCGTCCTGGGCCTTCCTCAACCCTTCGCCGACACACAGCGATGTCCATCAGGCGGCTTCCGGCAGCCATGCGATCGTCGCCGTCGCCCGCTTCGGCGACCGGCACTCACCCTGGGGAATCATGTCGTCGAGGAAGCCATACTGCGCGGCCAGTTCGGCCTCGCTGGACGCGCTGTGGTGACGGGCCGCCCGTCGCCGCGTCGCGCGCCACCAATCGGCGATGTCGCCCCAGCCGGGCGCGGACAGCGAGCCGCCGAAGTGCTGGACCGACAGCGCCGCGACGAGGTTGGCGAACGCGAGCCGCTGCCGCAGCGGCAGGCCCCACAGCGTCGCGGCGATGAAACTCGCGGTGAAGACGTCCCCGGCGCCGGTGGGGTCCAGGGCGTCCACCTCGATCGCGGGTGCGCTGACCACCAGGCCGGTGTCCGAGTCGATGGCCAGCGCGCCGTTGGATCCGCAGGTCACCACGGCCACCGGCACCCGGTCGGCGAGCCCGCGCAGGGCAGCCTGCGGGGTCTCGGTGCGCGTGTAGTGCATGGCTTCGGCCGCATTGGGCAGGAATGCGTGACAGTCGTCGAGCACATCCAGCGCGGCGACCGACCATGCCGCACTGGCATCCCAGCCGACGTCGGCGAAGACCAGTGCACCCGCGTCCGCGGCCCGGCGCACCCATGGCGCGCGCTCGTCGCCGAGGCTGACGAAGGCGCTGCGCGCAGTAGGCAGGTCACCGACGAGCCCGTCGGCGTTCACCGGCAACGGATGGCCGTGGGTGACCATGCTGCGGTCCCGGTCGTAGACGAGCGAGACGGTCACCGGGGAGTGCCAGTCGTCGAGCCGCCGCGAGGGAGACAAGTCGAGGCCCTCCTGGCCGCTGAGGACCTGCCAGCAGAACTCACCATATACATCGGTGCTGAGCGCTGTGCCCAGGCCGGTGCGCAGGCCGAGCCGCCCGGCCGCGACCGCGAGGTTGGCGATCCCACCCGGGCTCGAGCCCATCCCGGGGGCCCACGCCTCGGTGCCCCGCGCCGGAAGCTCCCGCAGTCCGGTGAAGATGATGTCGAGGAAGACAACCCCGGAGACGAATAGGTCGAGCTGCCCGTCACTGCCCTGCACACAACAGATCATAATCCCACTAACATGATCGGTATAGTGGTTAGTCACCTATCGTCACCCCGCCGGTACGGCGCCCGCACCGCCGGTGATGCACAGTGCAGGCCGAGCGGCCCGCTCTCGAATGCCGGCCCGCGACCGCGCAGCGCCTCCGCTACGCCGCCGGGCAGCTACGACCGTGGCGGCGTCAGATCGACCGGGTCCCCCAGTTCGCGGAGTTCCGGTCGGCCACGACCCGCGAGATCCCCGTCGTCGCCCTGCAGCCGGTCGGCGATTGAACCGGCGCCGCCCGGCCGGCCCACCTCCGGGCCGGCCGGACGGCGTTCAGCCTGCATCCTCGCCAGTGGAGTGACCGTGCTCGCGCACCTCCGGGCCGGTCACCATCTTCGATGTTAGCCATGCCGGCAGCCCTGCATAATCGCGCGGCGGCGGTGTCGTACGGTGTTCCGGTGAACGATCGCGCCTCCCAGCAGCGTCCTGCTGCCCCCAATCGTCCCGGCACCGGCCCGGACCTTCCGTCCAAGGCCGAGAAGCGCACCGCCGCCAAGGCCGCCAAGGCGCGGGCCGCCGCCGCGGCCAAGCGTCGGCAGGTGCTGACCGTAGCGGCCGCGGCCGCGGCCGTCGTCGCCGTGATCACCGTCGTGGTGGTGCTGGCCGTCCGGCGCGACGACCCGGCGGCGACGGCTCAGAGCGGTGCCGGCGCCGTGCCGTCCGGGGCCGCCGCGAGCGTGGACGTCACCGCTGAGGCCACGCGGCCGGCGTTCCCGCCGGTGCCGGCGGACGCCGATCCGGCCCTGTCCACCAAGCCGGCCGCCAAGGCCGGCAGCGGGAGCGTGTCCCAGCTCGCGGTGACCACGCTGATCGAGGGCAAGGGCGCGGCCACGCAGGCGGGCCAGACGATCACGGTGAACTACGTGGGTGTCACGTTCGCCGACGGCAAGGAGTTCGACTCGTCCTGGAGACGTTCGCAGCCGTTCAGCTTCCCCCTCGGTGGCGGCAGGGTCATCCGGGGGTGGGACCAGGGCCTCCTCGGGGTCAAGGTAGGCAGCCGGGTGCAGCTGGACATCCCACCCGCCCTGGCCTATGGCGAGCACCCGGCCGGCGGGGCGCCGGGTGGCACGCTGCGGTTCATCGTGGACGTCCTGTCCGCCGCGTAGCCGGCCGCGGCCGGACAGGTCGCGGTCGCCATCATCCCGGGGGCCGCCGCGGGGCAGCGCGGCCGGCCATGTCGGCAGTACGATGCGGTTCCTGTCGCTCGGCGGGCCCTTCTGCCGCGACTGCGGACTGTCCACGTTCCGCCAGATGACCGCGCGAACGCTCGTGCAGGGTTGGTACGGCTACGCCTCGTTCGTGATCACGCCGATCACCGTGCTGATGAACATCGTTCGGCGGAGTAGGGTGGCGAACCTCGCGCCACCGCAGGCGCCACCGGCCGGGGCAAGCCGGCAGCCGATGGACCCGGGCCCGCCGCTGTTGGCGCGGCCGATGGCGATCATCGGGCTGCTCATCCCGGTCACGCTCGCCGTCATCCTCATCGCACTGGCCGCTACGTCGAACGGCTGACGCACAGCCGACGTCGTGGCCGCATCCTGACTGATTGTCCCTGTTCGAACCCGTTCTGCGGAGTCAGGGCCGCCCAGTGCGCGGGCGGGTTCCGGGGTTCCGATCGGCGTAGAGCGCCGACAGGGGTGGACTTGCCGATGCCCGGCGGGCCGTTCCGATGAATGAGTCGCGCCATCCCGCCACCTTCTATCAAAGGCGATACCGGCGAGGCCATCTGGGCAGCAGCCACGTCAGCGCGGCCAGCACCAAACGGGCAGAACCGAAGGTACCGGGACCTGAATGCGCCGCGTCCGACTACGGGTTGCCCGCAAGATCCGCGGGGCAAGGCCGCAGCAGAATCGCCGGGACGTCGGATGCCGGATGGGCCATCGCTCCGTTCTACTCAGGGGGTCCAGGGTCACGTGGTCGGCGTGACGGCGGGTGGGCGTCGGATGGGATCACCGCCTCCGGAGCCCGGCGGCCACCACACCGAAGACCGCCTCCGCCTGTACACCACCCTCGCCGCGGGCGCTGGGTGCCATCCAGCACGACGTTCGACGAGAGCCGATGAGTGACAAGCCGATAGTTGGGCACGATCGCACCGCCTGCAACCGATGGATCGCGCCGGCGGGGTCGACGAAACACAGCGAAACCATCGACGCCGACCACGTGCTGTCAGCTGATTGAGCTGTCCGTGCCTACCAACGCGGATCTCGCCGAGTCGTCCGTATCCGATACGCAGGTGCTGCTCCGGGCGCCGGATCCCGGCGGCCCGGCCGGCAGCGTGCAGGAGCCGGCCGCCGCGGTGTTCGTCGACGAGTCGGGACGCCGACGCAGGCTCCTGCGTTGGTGTGGCGCGGTTGTGGCCATCGCATGCGTCGGCTTCGCGACGCTGTTGGGGCTGAGCGTCGTGGGTGGGAAGCTGAACGCGCCCGATACATCCATTCCGAGTGGTACCTCCGGGGCGCCGACGGCCCTGGCGGCGCCTGGCCACCACGTTGCGACCCACCGGCCTCAGCCGTCCCCCAAACACACCGGCGCACAGCCGACTCCCGAGTCCGGCAGCCCCACCGCGACGCGTTCACCGAAACGCACACCGACCCCGAACCGGTCACCGGCGCACACCCCGTCCAGGGCGGCCTGATGCGAAGCGCACGCGGGGCCGCAGCTGACGGCCACCCGGCGGCGAGTGGCCCGCCTCCGGTTGCCCCGGGATCGCCGATGGCGTCGCGTTTCGTGCGCGGCACACTGGCCACCGTTCTCGGTGTCGCGTTCACGCTGACCCTGCTGGTCAACGGGTACTCAAGCTCGGTCATCGGCCGGGACGGCCGCATCCACCCGCCCGCGCCGACGGACGCGGTGCCTGACTCGGTGCTGGAGGGCGGCTGCGTGGTGGACGCCCGCGGCGCGGCGGTGCGGACCTATCACGCTCCGCCGAAGACGATCGTGCTGAGTTTCGACGATGGTCCGGATCCGACGTGGACGCCTCAGATCCTTGCCGTACTGCAGCGTCATCATGTGCCCGCCACCTTCTTCGTGGTCGGCGAGATGACCGCTCGATACCCGGAGATCGTCCGGCAGGAGCTCGCTCAGGGCGACGAAGTGGGCATCCACACGTTCACCCATCCGGATCTGGAGAACCAGCCCGCCTGGCGGATCGACCTGGAGCTGTCGCAGAGCCAGTTGGCGCTCGCCGGTGCCGCCGGGATCAACAGCTCGCTGGTTCGCATGCCGTACTCGTCCGAGGTCTCGGCGCTGGACAACCTGTCGTGGCCGGTGGTGCAGCGGCTGGGCAAGCAGGACTACCTCGTCGCTTTCGTCGACACCGATTCGGAGGACTGGGCCCGGCCCGGCGTGGCCCGGACCGTGGCCAACGCCGTCCCGCCGAACGGGCAGGGCTCGGTGGTCCTCATGCACGATGCGGGCGGTGACCGGTCGCAGACCGTCGCCGCGCTCGACCTGTTCATCACGACCATGCAGCGGCGTGGCTACCGGTTCGACACGCTCACCGGTGCGCTCGGGGCAGCCTCCGCCGATCATCGGGCCGACGCCAACGAGCTCCGGCTCGGCCGGCTGTTCATATGGTCGATCCAAGGGGCTGGCACGGGGGTCCTCGTGCTCGTCAACCTGTTGGCCCTCGTCGGGGTGCTGACGCTGGCGCGTACGCTGCTGATGCTGATCCTCGCCGGCCGTCAGCGCCGCGCCGCGCGAAAGGCACGACGTCGGCTGCCGGCGGTGACCGATCCGGTGACGGTACTCGTACCGGCGTACAACGAGCATCGGTGCATTGAAGCGACGCTGCGGTCGCTGCGCGGCAGCGACCACCCGATCGAGATCATCGTGATCGACGACGGCTCCACCGACGGCACCGCCGCGACGGCCGAGGCGCTCGGTCTGCCCGGCGTCCGGGTGGTACGTCAACAAAACGCCGGAAAGGCGGCGGCGCTCAACCGCGGGATCGCACTGGCGCGGCACGAACTGATCGCGATGGTCGACGCGGACACCGTCTTCGAGCCGGGTTCGATCCGGCGGCTCGTGCAGCCCTTCGCCGACCCCGCGGTGGGTGCGGTGGCCGGCAACGCGAAGGTGGGCAACCGCCGCAACGTGATCGCATTGTGGCAGCACATCGAGTACGTCATCGGGTTCAACCTGGACCGGCGCATGTACGAGGTGCTGCGGTGCATGCCGACCGTCCCCGGCGCGATCGGCGCGTTTCGCCGGTCGGCGCTCGTCGATGTGGGCGGGATGAGTTCGGACACCCTCGCCGAGGACACCGACGTCACCATGGCACTGCAACGGTCGGGGTGGCGGGTGGTGTACGCGGAGGATGCACGCGCGTTCACCGAGGCGCCCTCGTCTTTGGGACAGCTGTACCGGCAGCGGTACCGGTGGAGTTACGGCACCATGCAGTCCATCTGGAAGCATCGCCGCGCGGTTGTCGAGTCCGGCCCCTCCGGCCGGTTCGGGCGTTTCGGACTGCCGATGGCGGCGCTGTTCCAGATCCTGCTCCCACTGCTGGCACCATTGATCGACGTCTTCACCATCTACGGCATCGCGTTCATCAGCCCGCTGCGGACCGCGGTCGCCTGGCTGGCGCTGCTGGCCGTCCAGGCCTTGTGCGCCCTGTACGCCTTCTGGCTGGACCGCGAGCGGCCGTGGCCGCTGCTCCTCCTGCCGATCCAGCAGATCCTCTACCGCCAGTTGATGTACCTGGTGCTCATGCAGGCCGTGGTGTCGGCGCTCAGCGGGCGCCGGCTGCGATGGCACAAGCTCCAGCGCGTCGGAGGGCTGGGTCTGCCGGACCAACCGTCAGGAACCGGTGCGCTACGGGCAGGGCAGCTCCGGTGACCGTTCGACGCCGTCACACGACGCCGGTCGTGGCGGCGCTCGGCACGCTGCTCGCCGCAAGCGCGTGCGGAGTCGCCGACGGCGTCCGAACGGCAACTCCTGCCCCCAGTACCGCCGGCCCCGCCACCGCACGCGTCTCCCCGCCCGCCGACCCGGCCATGGCCTCCGCGCCGTACCTCTACCTGGGAGGCGACAACCCGCCCGACCCCACGGCCGTCATGAGGGCCACCGGCGTCCGGTGGTTCACGCTGGCGTTCGTGCTCAGCCGAGGCCGGTGCGATCCGCAGTGGGACGGGACGCGGCCGCTGGTCGGGGGCGCGGACCAGGGTGCCATCACCGCCATACGCGACGCCGGCGGCGACGTCATCGCGTCCTTCGGCGGCAAGGACGGCCCTTGGCTGGAAGAGTCGTGCGGCACGCCCGGCCAACTGGCCGCCGCCTACCAGCGCGTGATCGACGCCTACCGCCTCAAGGCCATCGACATCGACGTCGAAGGCACGGTGTACGACAGTCCGGTCCTGCAGCAGCGAATCATCGACGCGCTGAAAATCGTCAAAGCGGCCGACCCGGGTTTGACGGTCGACGTGACCTTTCCCATCGCCGCATCCGGACCGGACTCCACCATGGTCAATCGCGCGGCGGCCGCCGGGCTGCCGGTGGACGGCTGGACAGCCATGCCGTTCGACATGGACGCGGCCGGCCAGAACATGGGGAACCTGACCCAACAGCTGATCGACCGGCTGGCGACGGTCGTCGCAGCCGCTTACCGGTACTCCCAGGAGCAGGCATTCCGGCACGTCGGCATATCGTCGATGAACGGCATCACCGACGCGCACGAGACCGTGACCGAAGCCGACTTCCGGGCGATGCTCGCCTACGCCCGGCGCCGCCACCTGGCCCGGTTGACGTTCTGGTCGATCAACCGCGACCGGTCGTGCGCCGCAGGCGTGAGCGCCGGTGACACCTGCAGCGGGATACGCCAATCCGACTGGGCCTTCACCCGGATCATGGCCGGATACCGAGCATGAGCGTCCACCGCTGCTCGCGCCGGTGCGGGTTACATCGGTGACATGACTTCATAGAGATTGCGGGCGTCATCCGTGAAATAGAAGGCCGCGGGCGCACAACGGATGGTCGGTGCGGCCGTTGTCAGGTTCGTCGGGTTCGCTGCCATAGGGCACGCCGCCGGCATGCAGCCGGGCCAGGATCTGATCGAAGGTTGCCGGGTTTGCTGCGCATCGATCTTGCACTTGTGGTGCCCGACAAACCCGGCATTCGTGGAGTGTCTCGGCACCAGAACTGCAAGATCGACAACGGTGACCCCGGTCAACGTTGGTGGACATCGCACTAGCAGCAGCGCGGCAAGGCGTCCCTGCGGCCAGCACCCATCATCATTTTTGAATACAATGTCCTGCGCGACGAGGTGAGCAGGACGCGGACGCGCTGGCCGATGCGGGCGGGACGGGCACCGCCCTGCACTACGCCGGAATGGTCCATGGCGTCTTCCGCCGGCTTGCCGTATGTGACGCGGCAGGGACGGCCGCCGATCAGGTCGCGGCGTTCTTGGCGCACACCTGGCCGATATGGAGGCGATGTGAAATACGCGAAGTTGGTGCCGCAGCTGATCGAAGGTTGGGCGACTACCCGCCCCGACGCCCCAGCGCTGGTCGGTCCTCATGGTGTGACCACCTACGCCGAACTGTGGGAGCAGGCGACGGCCTGGGCGGGCGCGATCGGCGAGTTGGCCGGCCCCGACCCGGTGGTGGGTGTCATGCGGTCCCGCGATGCGTTGATCCCAGTAGTTCAACTGGCTGCTTGGATGGCGGGTGCCGCGTACCTGCCATTGGATCCCAGTCTCCCGCGAGGACGACTCGAGACGATCTTGCGCGAGGCTGGCTGTCGGGCCGTATTCACCACCGACGAGCTGCGGCACCTGTTGCCGGATCACATCGTAACGATCACCCGACCCGCTGCGGCGATTGCCCCGATGCCATGGGACCCCGAGCGGCTCGCGTACGTCATCTACACCTCCGGATCGACCGGCACGCCGAAAGGCGTCGAGATCGAACACCGAAATCTAGCCGCGTTGATGCATTGGTACCGGGACTTCTATACGCTCGGGCAGGACTCCCGTACGTCGATGTTCTCCAACGTCGCCTTCGACTGCCTCGTCGTCGACGTATGGGCTGCGCTCCACGCGGGTGGCGCCGTCGCAGTCCCAGAGCAGTCCGTGTTGAGCGACCCGCACGAGATGGCACGCTTCCTGGACGAGTTCGGGGTCCAGCACTCGAACATGCCGACAGCGATGTTCGAGCGCCTCCTGGCGGCCGGCGTCCAGTCGACGACGGTCCGGACGATCGAGACCGGTTCCGAGCAACTTCGCAGCTGGCCAGCCCCCGACTATCCGGCTGCCGTGTACAACGCCTACGGGCCGACTGAGGCCACCGTTCAGGTGACGATCACCGGCGACCTACGCACGTACCGCCAGCGCAACAGCCTGCCGCCGCTGGGGCGGCCGTTGCCCGGTGTGGAAATCGCGCTGGTCGACTCGTCCGGTACCACTATTACCGAACCAGGACGCAGTGGCGAGCTGGTCATCAGTGGAGACCTGGTCGGTCGCGGTTACCGCAACCGGCCTGAGCTGACCCTTGTGGTGTTCACAGCAGGACCGCCCCGCGCTTATCGTACGGGCGACTTGTGCCGATGGAATGCCGACGGTGAGCTGGAGTACCTGGGCCGTATCGACGACCAGGTGCAGCTCACGGGTTACCGGGTTGAGCCTGGCGAGATCGAGCAGCAGATGATGCGGGTGCCGGGGGTCCGGCTCGCCGTCGTCGCGCCGGTCGGCGAGGGCACGTCCGTGTCGCTGCATGCATGGGTTGAGGGCGAGATCGAACCAGAGAAGTTGACGGCAGCCCTGCGAGAGAACCTGCCGGAGTACATGGTCCCAGTCACGCTCAAAGTACTCGACCAGCTGCCGATGACGGTGAACGGAAAGATCGACCGGCGCGAACTCGTCGCCGCGCTCGGCACCGTATGACATCGGGTTCGTCGTGTTCGACGGCGACGCGTCCGCCGCGCAGGCCCGGGTGGCGGCGCTG
Source organism: Dactylosporangium sp. NPDC051484 (assembly GCF_040689395.1). Lineage (NCBI taxonomy): Bacteria > Bacillati > Actinomycetota > Actinomycetes > Micromonosporales > Micromonosporaceae > Dactylosporangium > Dactylosporangium sp. NPDC051484. The sequence continues at coordinate 111,583 of NZ_JBFAZX010000024.1, forward strand.
GCCGACGCGCACGCCAGCGTCGTCTCCGCCGCCTGGTCCACGCTGCCCACCGTCGTGGCGCTCGTCGACGACCGCGGCTGATCGGCACGGCCGCGGTGCCATGCACGCCAGCGCACTGTCGGTCGCGGACGGCGGGGCAGCACCGAGCCGGTGAGCTAGGTAACAAGTCGGGCGTTTCGGCGCCTCTTCGCCGATACTGGGAGCTGAAGCCGCTGAAGCGGCATTCCCGGACGAGGGCGAGTCGTACCCGGCCTGCAAAGACGACCGTTCATGAAGGTAGTGGTCGTCATGCCTTGGCTCGTTCTGATCATTTCCGGACTCCTGGAGTCCGTGTGGGCGATTGCGCTGTCGAAGTCGGCAGGCTTCACTCGTGCCACCCCGTCGGTGGTCTTCGTGGTCGGCCTGATCGGCAGCATGATCGGACTCGGCTACGCGCTGCGCACCATCCCGATCGGCACCGGTTATGCGGTGTGGGTGGGCATCGGCGTGGCGGGCACCGCGCTCGCGGGGATGTCCTTCCTGGGCGAGCCGGCCAACGCCCTGCGCATCCTGTCGCTCCTGCTGGTGATCGCCGGGGTCGTCGGACTGAAGCTGTTCCACTGATCGCGGCGGGCCTCGGATGCTGGAAGCCGCATCCGAGGCCCGCAGATCTGGACGAGTGAGAGCGACCGTCAAGCTCGGCATCGCGAGCCGAGTTCGGGCGGCGCTGGCCTCGTCCTGCGATCCGCATCGACCAGCCATCATGTTCGCCGTGATCACGGAGTGAACATGCACCAGAAGCAGCACGTTCACTCCGTGATCACGGCGAACCCCGCGCATCGTGGACGCCAGGCGCATGATCACGAAACGTTGCCCGCGGGCCCAGCCGGCTTCGTGCCCGAGTACCGTAGTTCGTACACATACTGTTTGACTTCAGGAAGTTGCATGGCTCCCTCCGCTGCCGGGTCGGCTCGCCGGGCGGACGCGCGACAGAACGCCGAGAAGATCGTGCGGGCGGCGATCACCTGCCTCGGGCGCAGTCCGGAGGCGAGCATGAACGACATCGCGAAGGAGGCCGGGGTCGGCAGGGTGACCCTGTACGGGCACTTCCCATCCCGAGAGGCTCTGGTCGAAGCGGCGTTGGTGCGCCTGCTGACCGAGGGCGACAAGGTGTTGGAGGCCGTCGATCTCACCGGCGATCCCCGCGACGGACTGTGGGCGCTCATGGAATCCAGCTGGCTGCTGATCGCCCAGGCAGCCTCCGTCCAGCAGGCGGCGCAGACGGTTCCGCCCCCTGGCCAGGTGCGGCAACCGCATGCCAAACCGGAGCAGCGGGTTCATGATCTGATCCGCCGCGGACAGGCCGAAGGCGTTTTCCGGACCGACATCCCGGCGGACCTGCTGGCCCGCGTCTTGCACCACATCCTGCTCGGCGCGGCGACCGACGTCGCGGCCGGGCGGCTCGATACGACAGATGCGCCACATCTCGTTGCCGAGATGGCTTTGGCTGTATGCGCGGTGCCAGCGCCGACGCAGCACCGCGCCGCGCGCCCTCGCTGATGCCGGATCAGCTGGGCGCAGGTCGTCGGGAGCTTCAAGATGCCGTGCTAGGCACATGGCGAACGTTCAGCGCGGTCGATCGGCGAAATGATCACCGTATGTATCGGCATACTGAACGACGTGTCTGGGCCGGCAGGATCCCACCGTGAACCGCGCGCCGATGGCCGGCGTCGGCACATCGCCGCAAAAGGGCGGAGACTCGCCGTTCGCACGCCGAGGGGAACCGATCCGCACCACTCATTCGTCTATCAACGGGATACGCCGGTGGGGGTTGAGGAGAAGGCATGCGAACACGTACCGTAGCGGCGATGTTAGGCGTCGTCGTCACGCTGGGCGTGGGGGTGGACCTGGCCGGCGACGTGGGCGGATGGCACGGCCCGGCAATGGTGTTCACCGATCACACGACGGCCGTCTGCGCCGGTCCGTCGGTCACAACCGCCTCGCCCCGGCCGTCCTGCCGCCGGTCGGCCTGCACGCACGCATCACCCGCGGCAGGCCGGCCGGGCGAGCCGCACCACGCGGGCCCGGCACCCGACCGGCGGCTGAGATGGCACTGCCCGAGGCGGCACCCGTCGTACAAGCGCCAACCCTCGCCGGACGCGACCAGGGTGCCGCCGCTCGCCGCCCGATCCACGCAGGGATACGCCCGATGACGTCGCCGCTGGATTGGTCACTGCTGCACGGCGGGCTGCCGATCGCCGTTGGGGTAACCGCCGCGGCCGGGATGGGGCTGCTGCTGTACCGCGCGGCGCGCGGGCGGATCCGCCGGGGACTGATCGCCTGCGGGTCGGCCGTGGCGCTCAGCGCCGCCGGCGGATGGTACGTCGACCGCGTGTGGCGGCCGTTCCCCGACCGCCTCCCGGCCGAGGTCCTCGGCTGGGTCGCGTTCGGGCTCGCCGGTGCCGGGCTGGCAGTGGTGTGCTGGCCGGGCACGGGATGGCGGCGGCGCTGCGTGGCGGTGCTGGCCGCGGCGGCGACCGTGCTGGGCAGCGGGCTGGCGATCAACGGCCTGTACGGCGAGTACAGCACGGTGCGCGCCGCGCTCGGCCTGCGACCGGCCAACAAGATCCGGCTGGAGGACGTGGAGCCGCACGCCCGCCGCAGCGTCGAGCCGGTGCCGGACCGGCCGCTGGCCGCGGTTTGGCACCGGCCGGCCTACCTGCCCGCCGCCGGGCGGCTGCTGAGCGCGCCCGTCCCCGGCGAGAAGTCGGGCTTCGCCGCGCGGCCGGCCTGGGTGTACCTCCCGCCGGCCTACCTCGCGACCGAGCGCGCCGTGCTGCCGGTGCTGGTGCTGCTCGCCGGTCAGCCGGGCAGCTCGCGCGACTGGCTCGACGGTGGCCGGGTCGACGAGGTGATGGACCGTTTCGCCCGCGAACACGACGGCCTGGCACCGCTGGTGGTGATGCCCGACGCCCTGGGCTCCACGATGGCGAATCCGCTCTGCCTCGACTCCCGCCTCGGCAACGTCGAGACGTACCTCAGCGACGACGTGCCCGCCTGGATCCGGTCGCACTTCGACGTCGACCCGGACGTCCGGCACTGGGCCATCGGCGGTTTCTCCTACGGCGGCACCTGCGCGCTCCAGCTGGGCGTGCGACGGCCCGACCGGTACCTGACGCTGCTGGACATCTCGGGCCAGAACGAGCCGACCCTGGGCGACCGGGCCACGACCGTCGCCGCGGCGTTCGGCGGGGACGCCGCGGCCTTTGCCCGGGTCAACCCGCTCGACATCCTTGCCGCGCAACGTTTTCCGGCCACTGCGGCGCTGCTGGTCGCCGGGCGGGACGACAGCCTGTACGGGCCGCAGCAGCGGACCGTCCGGGCCGCGTGCGAGCGCGCGGGGATGGCCGTGCAGTGGTGGGAGGTGCCGGGCGGGCACGCCTGGCAGGTGGGCGGCGCGGGCCTGGTCGCCGCCCTGCCGCAGCTGTCGGTACGGATCGGGCTCACCGCCGGATGAACCGCTCGGTGCTACGGTCCGCCCCGTTCTGCACGGCGCTGCTCCTCGTAATGTGGCTGGTGGGCGCCGCCTCCGGCACGCTGCGGCACGGGCCGGGCGGCGGGCTGGCCGCCGCCGTCGGCATCGGGCAATGGCCGCAGCGCTGGTGGACACCGCTGACCTCCGCGCTGTACTGCCCGGACCTGACTGGGTACGTGGTCGCCACGCTGGCCGTCGTCGCGCTCGTGGCCCCCATGGAGCGCCGGATCGGCACCCTGCGCACGGCGGCCGTCTGGCTGGCGTTGCAGGTCGTGGCGGTACCGCTGGGGGTGCTCGTGCTCGCGTCCGCGCCCTCCGTGCCCGGCTGGTGGATCCCCGCGCCGGACGGGCCGACGATGGTCGGGCCGGCGCCGGCGGCGATCGGGCTCGCCCTCGCCGGCAGCGCCGTGCTGGCACCGTTGTGGCGCCGGCGGCTACGGCTGGTGCTCGTGGTCGCGCTGGTCATGCTTGTCCTGTACGCCGGCCGCCCCGTCGACCTGGTGGCGTTCGTCGCCGGCCTGGCTGGCCTGGCGCTGGGGCGGCTGCTGCGGCGCGGCGATCCCCCGGCCGCCGGGCCGCCCACCCGCCCCGAGGTCCGGGTGCAGCTGGCGCTGACGGTCGCGGCCTGTGCGGTCGGGCCCCTGGTCGCCACGCTGATCGCGCGCCCGAGCGGGCCGCTCGCGCCGCTTCGGTACATCGTGCTCGCCCTGCCGCCCGAGCTCGCCGACGTGAACGCCGCCTGCGGCGATCCGGAGCTGATCGACCAGTGCCACACGATGCTGGCCCAGCTGCGCGACGCCACCGGCCTGGGGTCGTTGCTGCTGTCGATACTGCCCGCCGCCCTGCTGCTGCTCGCCGCCGAGGGCCTGCGGCGCGGACGGCGCTTCGCGCTGCGTCTCGCCGTGGTCACCAACCTCGCGCTCGCCGGCCTCGGCGCGCTGGCGTTCGATCTGGTACTGCGGCTGGACGACTCCGCGCTGCCGCCCGAGGCCCCAGCGGAGACGGTGTCCGTCGTCGCCGCCGTGGCACAGCCACTGCTGGTCGCGGGCCTGCTGCTGGCGTCGCGTGGCAGCTTCCCGCTCGTGCCCGCACTGTCGCGGCGCCGGGCGCTGTGGCTGCTCGGTGCCGGCGCAGCCGCGGCGGCGGCCGTCGCCTACCTCGTCGGCGGGTACGTGCTGCGCCACCAGTTCGACCCGGCGCCGACGCTCGGGCAGCTGCTGGCCGACCTGCCGCTGCGGTTCCTGCCGATCGGGTACCTCGACCTCTTCTCGCCCGCGTTCGTGCCCCGCGGGGCGCTGGCGCAGGTGCTGCACGGCTGGATCGGCACGGCAGCCTGGCTGGCGCTGCTCACCGGGATCGCGCGCAGCTACTTCGGCGACGAGCCCGAACAGGCGGGCGGCGACGCGGCCCGGGCCCGGCGCCTGCTGGTCGAGCACGGCGGCGACTCGCTGTCGTACATGCTTACCTGGCGCGGCAACAGCTACTGGTTCAGCGACGACGGGCGCGCGGTGCTGGCGTACCGCCTCATCTCGTCCGTCGCCCTCACTCTCGGCGGACCGGTCGGCGACCCGGCCGCGCGCGCCGCCGCCATGCAGGGGTACAGCCGGTACTGCCTCGAACGCGGCTGGACGCCGTGCTTCTACGGCATCACCGAGCCGTGCGCGGACCCGTTGCGCGACAACGGCTGGGGCCTGGTCCAGGTCGCGGAGGAGACGGTGCTGCCCCTGCCCGGGCTGGCCTTCCGCGGCCGGCGGTGGCAGGACGTGCGTACCGCGCTCAACCGTGCCAGTCGCGAGGGCATCGAGGCACGGTGGTACCGCTTCAGCGAGGCGCCGCCGGAGATCGCCGCGCAGGTGCGGACGATCTCCGACGCCTGGGTCGTGGCCAAGGGCCTGCCGGAGATGGGGTTCACCCTGGGCGGCCTCGACGAGCTGCACGACGACGAGGTGCGGTGCCTGGTGGCGGTCGACCAGGACGGGCGCGTTCACGCCGTCACGAGCTGGCTGCCGGTGTACCGCCAGGGTCGGGTGGTCGGCTGGACGCTGGACATGATGCGCCGCCGCCCGGACGGCTTCAACGGCGTCATGGAGCTGCTCATCGCCTCCGCGGCCCTGCGGTGCCAGGAGGAGGGCGCGGAGTTCCTGAGCCTGTCCGGCGCTCCGCTCGCCCGCCGCGACGCCCCGCCCCCGAGCGGTCTGGCGCACCTGCTGCACCGGCTGGGCGGCACCCTCGAACCGATGTACGGCTTCCGCTCCCTGCTCGCGTTCAAGGCGAAGTTCCAGCCGGAATACCGGCCGCTGCTGCTGGCCTACCCCGACCCGGCCGCCCTTCCGACGATCTGTAACGCCGTGACACGTGCCTACCTGCCGCGCCTCACGCCGGCGCAGGGCTTGCGCCTGCTCCGCCAGGCCCTGCGCGCGGCGGGGCCTGCCCGCCGGCCACCCGCCCCTGCCGGCGCTGACCCGACCGCGGCAGGGGCGTGAGCCCATTTCGCCGTCACGGCGTCCGGTCACGCTCGGCGGGCGGCCGCGGCGACGGCGGGGAGGATGAGCATGGCGAGGACGCCGCCGGCGAGTGCGAGGACCGGATAGCCGGTGGCTGCGACGAGCAGCCCGGAGCCCATGCCGCCGGTGGTGCCGGCGACGGCGATCGCGACGTCGACGGCGCCCTGGGTCTTCGCGCGGGTGGCGAGGGGGACGGCGGCGGTGATGAGGGTGGTGCCGGAGACGAGGCCGAGGTTCCAGCCGATGCCGAGCAGCACGAGGGCGACGGCCAGCAGGGCGACGGACTCGCCGGGGGCGGTCGCGGCGACGAGCCCGGCGGCGAGCAGAGTGCCGGCGGAGGCGGCGGCGATCGGACGGCTGCCGTAACGGTCGACGAGCCGGCCGGTGAGCGGGGACGGCAGGTACATCGCGGCGACGTGCAGGGCGATGACGAAGCCGGCCGCGGCGGTGCCGTGGCCGTGGTCGCGCAGGTGGACCGGAGTCATGGTCATGACCGCGACCATGACGAGCTGGGTGAGGACCAGGATGAGGACCCCGAGCCGCAGGCCGGTCCCGGGCCGCTGGGGAGCGTCCGCGGGGGCGGCGGCAGCCGCGGCGGCCTGGGTGCGGGCGAGCAGCAGCGGGTCCGGGCGCAGCCAGAGGGCCAGGACGAGCGCGGCGAGCGCGTAGGCGGCGCCGGCGAGCAGGAACGGCCCGGTCAGCGGCGGCAGGCCGAGGTGCTCGGCGAGCGTGCCGGTCGGCGCGGCGAGGTTGGGGCCGACGACGCCGCCGAGGGTGGTGGCGACCAGGACCGTGGAGATGGCGCGGGCGCGGTGCGCGGGGTCGGCGAGGTCGGCTCCGGCGTAGCGGGCCTGGAGGTTGGTGGCGGTGCCGGCGCCGTAGACGAACAGGGCGGCGAAGAGCAGGGCCGGGCTGTCGATGGCGGCGGCCGTGATGACGCCGGCGCTGCCGAGGGCGCCGGTGAGGTAGCCGGCGGCGAGGCCGGGGCGGCGACCGCGGGCGTTGGACAGCCGCCCGACCGCGACGGCGGCGATGGCGGAGCCGGCGGTGTACAGCGCGGAGGGCAGCCCGGCGAGGCTGGTGGTGCCGAGCATGTCCTGGGCGAGGAAGGCGCCGACGGTGATGCCGGCGGCCAGGCCCGCGCCGCTGAGCACCTGGGAGCAGACGAGGACAGTCAGGATGCGGCGCTGCGTCGTGGCCTGGGCGCTGGTGCCGGTGGTGGGTTCGGGTGGTGCGGTGCGGGTCACGGATGTGCTCTTTCGTTCGGGTGACGCGATCGTCCAGCCGGCCCGGGCGGTGCTCGGGCGGGGCCGGTTCGGGTGCGGGGTTGGCGGGCGGTACGTGTTTGGGCACCGCCGGCCGGCGGGCGGATGGCGAGCGGGGTCGCTGCTCAGGTGGTGGCGGCGGCGATGAGCGCGACCGCGGCCGCGGTGATGTCGTCGGGCGAGGTCCAGCGGCCCAGCGACAGGCGCAGTGCGCCGAGCGCCCGCTCGGGGTGCACGCCCATGGCGGTCAGGACCGGCGAGGGGGTGTGGGTGCCGCTGTGACAGGCCGAGCCGGTGGACGCGGCGATCCGGGGCACGGCGGCGAGCAGGTCGTGGCCGCGGGCGCCGTCGATGCTGACGTTGAGCGTGTTGGGCAGGCACCGGTCCGTGGACCCGTTGCGGTGCACCCGCCCCGGTAGTCCGGTGTCGAGCCGGCGGTGCAGGTCGTCGCGCAGCGCCGCGATCCGCGCCGGGGCGCCGTCGGCGAGGTCACGGGCGGCGAGGTCGGCGGCGGCGCCCAGCGCTACCGCGAGGGCGACGTTCTCGGTGCCGGCCCGCAGCCCGCGTTCCTGCCCGCCGCCGTAGACGACCGGCTCGAGCCGGACCCCGTCGACCGGCAGCACGGTGACCCGGATGCTGTGCAGCCGCCGCAGGGCGCGGCAGGTCTCCAGCACGGCCGGGTGCTCGGTGGCCTGGGTGATCACGTGCGGGCGGGCCGGTCCGGCGGCGAGGGCCGCGCCGCGGATGGCGAGGAGGTTCGCCTCGGAGCCCGAGCCGGTGAACACGATCTCGGCCGGGCGGGCTCCGACAAGCGTGGCGACCTGGCCGCGGGCCCGCCGCAGAGCCGTGCGGGGGCGGTCGCCGTACGGATGGGTGCTGGACGGGTTGCCGAACAGCTCAGTCAGGTGAGGCAGCATGGCGTCGGCGACCCGCGGATCGACCGGCGTGGTGGCGTTGTAGTCCAGGTAGATCGGTCCGCCGGCGAGGCCTGGATGCGGTGGCGGGCCCGCGGTCACGTTTCGCTCCAAGTCGGTCACGGGTGTTCCCCGGTGGTGATGGGGAGGTCGGCGAGGCGCCATTCGAGCATGCCGTCGTTGAGGCGGATGGCTCGTCGTCCGTGGTTGG
>NZ_JBFAZX010000025.1:0-112193 GCF_040689395.1 Dactylosporangium sp. NPDC051484
TCGAGGGTCACGACATCCAGCTCGATCCGCGGATGCGTACGGTGGAAGTCCTGCAGCAGCACCGCCGGCGCGATCCGGCGACTGTGGACGTCGACGCGCAGGGCGCGCCGACCGGGGCGCACGGCAGCGTCGGCGCGCGCTTGCACCCGGAGCAGTTCACGGGCGTGGGGCAGGAAGGCCTGGCCGTCGATCGTGAGTTGAACGCCGCGAGCCGTGCGGGTGAACAGCCGAACCTCCAAATCCTTCTCCAGTGCGGCGATGCGCTTGGACACGGCCTGCTGGGTGATCGACAGCGCGGCGGCGGCGTCCTGGAACTGGCCGGCATCCGCGGCGGCGACGAAGGTACGCACGGCGTCGAGATCCACGCACCGAACCCTACTCTCACAACATTTGGTTGTGGCTCACCGGAGATGCGGTTGTTTGATTCGCCCTTTACGGCCTTGCTTTGATCACAGCGGTCAACGACGAGTTGTTCATAGCGGGAGGTGTGGGGCTTGGCGGCGAGACGGTCCCTCGGTCGGCAGTTCGGATGGTTGTGGGCGGCGTACGCGGTCAGCGCCTATGGCTCTGGGCTGGGATTCGGTGCCCTGCCGCTGGTCGCCGTGCTGGTACTGCATGCCAGCCCCGCTCAGGTGTCCGCACTCTCCGCGGTGGGGCCGGCAGTGGGCGCACTCATCGCGTTGCCGCTCGGGCCGTGGGTGGAGTTTCACCGCAAGCGGCCGGTGATGATCGCGATGGATCTGGCCCGGTTCGTGGTCATGCTGACGATCCCGGTCGCCTACGCCCTCGGCCGGCTCACCTTCGTCCAATTGCTCGTCGTCTCGGCCGTGGTCGCCGCCGCCAAGATCGCCTTCAACGCGGCGAGCGGCACCTACCTCAAGGCCCTGGTCCGGCCGGACGATCTGCTCGTGGCCAACGCGCGGTTCGAGTCGACGACGTGGAGCTCCATCGCGATCGGGCCGCCGCTGGGCGGCGCGGCGGTCGGCCTGTTCGGGCCGGTGACCACCGTGGTGGCCGACGCGCTCAGCTACCTTTTCTCCGCGCTGGGCATCACGGCGATCCGCGGCCGAGAAGAACACCCGCAGCGCACCGACAAGCACCGGGTCCGGACCGGCGAGCTGCTCGACGGCTGGCGGCACCTCCTGAGCCATCCCGGCCTGCGGGCGCTCTACCTCAACCAGCTCCTCGTCGGCGGACTGATCATGGCCACCGAGCCGCTGTTGGCCGTGCTGCTGCTCGGCGAGCTTGACTTCCCACCCTGGCAGTACGGCCTCGCCTTCGCCGCCCCCTGCCTCGGCGGACTCATCGGCTCACGCCTGGCCCCTCGTGTCGTGGCCCGCTACGGCCAACACCGCATCCTCCGTACCGTCGGCACGCTGCGCGCGGTCTGGCTGATCGGCCTCGCCTTCGTCCAGCCCGGAATCGTCGGCCTCACGACGGTGATCGCGGTCGAACTCGCGATCATCATCAGCATGAGCCTGTACAACCCGGTGCTCGCCACCAACCGACTTGAACACACCCCCAAAGACCGCACCGCCCGCACCCTGTCGGCCTGGTCGATCAGCAGCAGCGCGTCCATCGCCATCCTCAGCGCGCTCGGCGGCCTGCTCGCCGAAGCCACCAGCCCGCGTACCGCCCTCACGATCGCGGGACTGCTCATCCTCACCAGCCCTCTGCTGCTACCCCGCCGCCCGGGTCTCGGAGCTGTACCAGACCGTGAGCCGGCAACAGCCCATGCCCAACCACAGGCAGCGGTCCCCTTGAAGTCAGGAAAGGGGGCCATCAGCAGCTGACAGACGCAAGCCACGCGACAACAGCACGAACTGGCCCCGAGGACCCCGAGCCACACGTGAGACACCGCGGCCGAGCCGCCGATGCAGAAAAGGACCAATTCATGACTATCACCGCACTTGACCCCGCCCGCGCCGCCTACGAACACGGTTACCACGTCACACTCGCGACGGATGCCATGGCCGACCTGGACCTGGAGGCCCACCGCAACAGCATTCAACGGATCTTCCCTCGGCAGTGGGGCAAGACTGCGCGGCAGGTGTCCGATCATCCCGGCGAGGACCGCCGGGCCGGTTTGACCCGCCGCCCCGGGGAAAGTCCATACAGGTGAGCGCGCCGAGGACGGCCGACACGACCAGCGACGAGATCCGGGAGAAGTCCCGGCTCCGTCGCAGCCTCCGGCGCTTCGATCTGCTCTTCTTCCTGATCTGCACGATCGTCGGGCTCGACACGATCGGCGCGGTCGCGAAGAACGGCGCGCAGGGGTTCACCTGGCTGGTCTTTCTCGGCGTGGCGTTCTTCCTGCCGTACGGCCTGCTGATGGCCGAGCTCGGCGCGGCCTTTCCGGTCCAGGGCGGCCCATACGTGTGGTGCCGGCTCGCCTTCGGCCGGTTCGCCGCCGCGCTCGTCACGGTGCTGTACTGGTGCTCCAACCCGATCTGGCTGGGCGGGACGCTGACCATCCTCGCGGTCTCCGCGTTCGGGGAGTTCTTCACGCCGCTGCACGGGACCGCGCAGTTGCTGTTCGCGCTGGCGTTCATCTGGCTCGCGGTGGCCTCGGCGATCGTGTCGGTCCGCCTCGGCCGGTGGGTGCCCAGCCTGGGGGCCTTCGTCCGGGTGGCCATCGTGGGGTTGTTCACGGTGTCGGTGCTGCTGTACGCGCTGCGCAACGGCGTCGGCGGCTTCGGCACGGCGGACTTCGCGCCGCGGTATGCGGTGTTCATCGCCGTGGTACCCGTGCTGGTCTTCAACTACGTCGGGTTCGAGTTGCCCAGCGCCGCCAGTGAGGAGATGCTCGACCCGCGGCGGGACGTGCCGCGCGCCATCGCCTGGTCCGGCCTTGGCGCGGTGCTGCTCTACGGCACCCCGATCCTGGCCATCCTGCTGGTCCTGCCCCGGGATCGGGTGACCGGCGTCGGCGGGTTCCTCGACGCAGTCCGGGAGGTGTTCACCGTCTACGGCGGGTCGGTGGCCAGCGACGGCACCGCGACCCTGGCCGGCGCCGGGAAGGTGCTCGGCGCCGTGACCGCAGCCGGGTTCATCTTCGCGCTGCTGTCCAGCGGCGCGACCTGGATCATCGGCGCCGACCGGGCGCTGGCGGCGGCCGGCCTGGACGGTGCCGCACCGCGCGGGCTCGGGCGCATCTCGCCCCGGACCGGCACCCCGATCGCGGCGAACCTGCTCAGCGGCGTCATGGCGACGATCGTGATGCTGCTGGCCTTCCGCCTGTCGGCCGGCAGCGCCGAGCGGTACTTCACGATCGCACTCGGCGTCGCCGTCTCCACCACGACGATCTCCTATCTCGGCATCTTCCCGGCGCTGGTCCGGCTGCGCCGCACGCGCCCGGACGCGCCGCGGCCGTACCGCGTCCCGGGCGGCCCGGCCGGGGCCTGGCTCGCCAGCGGGCTGACCACGTTCTGGGCCGCCGTCGCCACCGTATGGCTGCTCTGGCCCGGGCTGGGCACCGACTGGTTCGGCGCCGGCGGCGACCCCGACGCGGCACTGCCGCAGGGGGTCGGGCGCGCCGCGTTCGAGCTCACCCAGATCGGACCTGTCGTCGCGCTGCTCGCGACCGGCGTACTGTTCTATGCCCTGGGCGCGCCCACCCGCGGCCGGCGGGCCGCATCCGAGCGGGCGCGCGCGACCGGCGACGGCGGGTGATGAGCCGAACAATGAGCATCGAGACGGACGCGCCCCCGGCGGGCCTGGCCCGGGGGCGCCTGAGGATCTTCGTCGGCGCCGCCCCCGGCGTGGGCAAGACCTACGCCATGCTCGTCGAGGGCCACCATCGCCGGGCGCAGGGCACCGACGTGGCCGTCGCGTTCGTCGAGACCCACGGCCGCCGGCCGATCGCCGAGATGACGGAGGGGCTGGAGGTGGTCCCGCGGCGCAGCACCACCTATCGCGGGATGCGCTGCGCCGAGATGGACCTGAACGCGGTACTGGCCCGGCACCCGCAGGTCGCGCTGGTCGACGAGCTGGCGCACACCAACGTCCCCGGCTGCGGCAACGCCAAGCGGTGGCAGGACGTCGAGGAGCTGCTGGCGGCCGGCATCGACGTGATCACCACGCTGAACGTGCAGCATCTGGAGTCGCTCAACGACACCGTGGAACAGATCACCGGTGTGGTACAGCGGGAGCGCCTGCCCGACGCGGTGGCTCGCCGGGCCGACCAGATCGAGCTGGTCGACCTGTCCGTCGAGGCGTTGCGCCGCCGGTTGGCGCACGGCGACGTCTACCCGACCGACCGGATCGAGGCGGCGCTGACCCACTACTTCCGGCCGGGCAACCTCGCCGCGCTGCGCGAGCTGGCGCTGCTGTGGGTCGCGGACCGGGTCGAGGAGGGGCTGCAGCAGTACCGCGCCGAGCACGGCATCGGCGCTCTGTGGGAGGCGCGCGAGCGGATCGTGATCGGGCTGGCCGGCGACGTCGGCGGCGAGACGATCATCCGGCGGGCCGCCCGCATCGCGGCCAGGACACCGGGCTGCGACCTCACCGCGGTGCACGTGACCGAGTGCAGCGGGCTGCTCGGGGCCGACCCGGCCCTGCTGGCCCGCCAGCGCACGCTGGTGGAGTCGCTGGGCGGGCGTTATCAGCAGGTCGTCGGCAACGACATCGCCGACGACCTGCTGTCCGCGGCGCGGGCGCAGAACGCCACCCAGATCGTGCTCGGGGTCAGCCGGCGGGGCCGGTGCGCTCGCCTGCTCGCCGGCGAGGACGTCACGGCGAAGGTCATCCGGTTGTGCGGGCCGATCAACGTCCACATCGTCACCCACGAGGGTGCCGCCCGCCCGCCGCGCCTGGCGTGGCCGCGTATCGCCAGGGGGCTGGGCCCGCATCCGCGCTGGTACGCGATCATCCTCGGCGCCGTGCTCCTCCCGGTGCTCGCCGTTGCGCTCACCCGCCCGGGCGGGCCGACCGGTCCGGCGCCGCCCTTCGTCGCCGGGCTGGCGGCCGTGCTCGGCGCGTTCCTCGTCGTCGGCGCGGTGGCCGGCCTGGCCTTCGAGGGGGCGACGGACCGCGCCCGGCAGGCCGTCGCCGAGTCCACGCAGGCGAGCATCCTGAGCATCCTGGCCGCGGATGTGCTGCGTGGCCAGGGCAGCCCGGCCGCGCTGCTGGAGCAGCTGCGTGAGGCGTTCGGCCTGGACGCGGTGAGCGTGCTGGAGCGCCGCCGCCGCAACGGCGAACCCACGCCGGAGTGGTACGTCGCCGCGAGCGCGGGCCCGGACCCGCCGGAACGGCCCGAGGACGCCGACGTCGCCGTGCCGGCGCGCGCCGGAGTCGTCGTCGCCGGGCGGGGCCGCCGCCTCAGCGTCGGCGAGCTGCGCATCCTCACCGCTTACGTCGCCCATGTCGCGGCGCTGCTGGCCGAACGGACCGACTCCGAGGCCGCGGCCTCGGCGCTGGAGCAGGCCCTGGCGACGGCCGTACCGACGCTGCGCGCGGCGCTGGGCAGCGCCCAGGCCGAGCTGACCGAACAGGCTGAGCCGGCCGGGCCGGTTGAGCCGACTGAACCGGTTGAGCCGGCCCCGCCGGGCGAGCCGGGCAACGGCGGGCCCGGCGCGGCGCGGGCCTCGCTCGACGAGGCGGTCCGGCTGCTCAGCGACCTCGACGACCTCTACCGGCTCGAGACCGGGGCGCTGGACTCCCACCTGCGCCCGCTCGATCTGGGGGAACTGGCCGACGCGGTGCGGTCCCAAGCCTGCGCGCAGCAGCCCGCGCCGGGGTGGACGCTGCCGGAGCCGCCGCCCCTCGTCATCGCCGACCGCTGGATGCTGACCCGGGCGCTCGGCGGGCTGCTCGCCGACGCGGTACGGCGCGGGCCGCCGGACCGGCCCGTCGCCGTTACCGCCGCCAAGGCGAACGGCCAGGTCCAGATCCGGATCGTCGATCACCGCCGCGAGGACGAGGAACCCTCCGCTTGGAATGCCTCCTGCGCACCGGAGGCCCTGGGGGCACTCGAGGCCGCGGCGACATCGGACGCCCCCGAGTCCACGGGCGACACCGGCCTCACCGATGTCGCGGCCGACACCGCGTTCCGCCTGGCGCAGGGCCTCGCCGAGGCCACCGGCGGCACCCTGCGGCTCGAACGGACGGCCGGCGGGGGCCGCACCGCCGTCGTCACGCTGCCGGCCGCCCGCCGGCCGGCCGCCACGGTGGCGGCGGCCGGCCCGTCGTAGTCCGCGGACTCCCGCGGGCCTTCGTCTCAAGCGTCCTGGCGGGCGGGGCGGCGCGGTCAGGCCATTCGTCCCGACCGCGCGGGACGTGCACCGGCCCGGCTCAGGGTTGGGCGAAGGCGTAGCCGGCGTCGAGCAGGCGCGGCAGGGCGATGGTGAGGGCGCTGACGGTCTGGTCGCGGTTGCCGCCGCCGTCGTGCTCGAGGATGATCGCGCCGGGCCGGGTCCGGGTCAGGATCGTGTCGACGATGTGCTGGACGCCGGGACGGCTCCAGTCGCGCGGGTCCACGCTCCAGTCGAGGGGGCGCATGCCGAGGGCGCCGCACTCGGAGAGCACGGCATCCGACCACGCGCCGCCAGGAGCCCGGAACAGGGTGGGTTGCCCGCCGGACGCGTTGCTGATCGCTTCGCTGGCGCGGTGCAGCTCGGCCCGGATCTGGGCCGCCGGCTGCTTCGTCAGGTTGAGCGGGTGCGTGTAGGTGTGGTTGGCGATGTGATGGCCACCGGCGACGACCTGCTTGACGAGGTCGGGGTGGGCGGCGGCGGACCGGCCGATCATGCAGAACGTGGCCCGGATGTCGTACTTGGCCAACAGCGCCAGCATGTGCGGGGTGTACTGCGGGTCGGGCCCGTCGTCGACGGTCAGGGCGATCTGCGTGCCCTTGCACGGCAGGTAGTACTGCGGCCCGCCGTGCCGGGGCGTCCCGGCTCCGGTGATCGGCGGGCACTGCCCGGGGGTGGGCGGCGCGACGGACGGGAAGACCGACGGCATGGGATCGGCGGACACCTCGCCGGAGTGTGAGTCGCCGGGAAGCTCGCCGCCGGCGTGCCACGCCCCCTTGTCGGGACCGCACGCGGCGAGGAGTGAAGCGCCACCGAGCGCCAGCAACACCGACCGTCGCGACACCGTCCTGCGGGCCTTGAACACACCGCGACTCAAGCACACGCCCGTCCGTCCCGGCAACGCGAACCCGTCGCGTGATGGTGACTGGTACGCCCATCGTGCCTGGTAGAACGAGACCTTGCCACGGCTCAGCCGCCCGGCCGGACGGCTGAGCCGTGGGTGGGGCGGGCCGGTCAGGACCGGGCGAGGAACGTGTTCATCGTGTCGATCTCGGCCTGCTGAGCGGTGATGATCTGCCGCGCGAGGTCCTTGGCGTCGGTGTTGACGCCGCCCGCGAGCTCGTCCTCGGCCATCGCGATGGCGCCCCGGTGGTGGGCGATCATCATGGTGCAGAACTGCCGGTCGAAGTCCTTGCCGGTGGCGGCCTTGAGCCTGGCCATGTCGGCGTCGGACATCATCCCCGGCATGGCGGAGTGCGCGCCGGAGTGGTTCATGCCGCCGCTCATCATCGGGGCGGGCCGGCCCCACTCGGCGAGCCAGCCGGTCATCGTCTTGATCTCCGGCTCCTGCGCCGCCTCGATCCGCGCGGCAAGGCTCTTGACCTCGGGGTCGGCGGCGCGGGTGCCGGCCAGCGCGGCCATCTCCACGGCCTGCTGGTGGTGCGGGATCATCATCTGGGCGAACATCACGTCCGCATCGTTGAACGCGGCAGAGGATGCTCGGCCCGGCGAGGCGCTGCCGCCCGGTGCGGTGGCGTGGCCGGACTGCATGCCGGGCATCGGATCGTGCCCGCCGCCGCAGGCGCCCAGCAGCAGCGCGGTGGCGAGCGCGGCACCGGCCAGGACGGCGCGGCGCACCAAGGTGCGTGTCATTACGGTTGAAGACCTTTCGGTTCGGGAAGCTGCGCAGGACTCGGCGGCACGGCGCCGGCGGATGCTGCCGGGCCGTGCGGGGCGTCCTATGTGCGCAGGACCGACACCGCGGCGAGGGTGAGACCGACCGGTCTGGGTGGTGGTGCCCGCGGCCCGCAGCGCCGCGTGACGCGGGCGCGGGCCGCCGCCGCGGCGGTGCCGCGGCGGGCGTGCAGGAGGGCGGCGGCGAGCAGCAGGACGGCGAAGGCGACCAGGACAGCCAGGCAGACCTCCCAGTCGCTCATCCCGGCGTGATCGCCGGCGGGCCCGGCCAGCGGGGCGCCGCAGCCGTCGGCGGAACACGCGCCGGCGACGGTCAGCACGGCCGTGAGCGGCGCCCAAGCCGCGTGTTCGGCGGTAGGCACAGCGGTGGACCCGCCGGTAGGCCCGGCGGCCGTGGCGGGGTGCTCGTCGCCGCCGGGCGACCGCGGGCCGTGGTGGCCGAGCGTGTGCATGGCGGTCAGGCCCAGCAGGGTGGCCAGCAGCAACGCGAGCCGGGCGGTCCGCCCGAGCCTGCCGTGCACCGCGTACGCCACGCCTTCACGGTACCGGTGGGCGCCGCCCGGCTCCGCGCAGGCCCGGCGCGGCGGGGGTCCCGCAGCCGCCTTTTTCGCACCCGCGGCGGGCATGGGCACGCGCTCGCCGGGTAGCCCCGGTTCGGCCGTGCGGGACAGACGAGCTTCGGGGGGAGCAGGATCGCATGAGCAGGCCGATGACCCAGATGATCCGCCTACCTGTCGGGATCACGCCGAATCTGTTCGGGATGTCGTACGGCCTGGCGGGCCTGTCCGGCTGCTGGACCTACGCCGCGCTGCTGGGGCTCGCCCCGGGGGCCGTGGCCGATGTCCTGTTCGTCATCACGGGTGTCGTGTGGCTGGTGCTCCTGGCCGGCTACGTGTCCGACGTGCCGCGGCGGCCGGGGAGTTGGGCGGCGGAGCTGAGCGATCCGGTCCAGGCCCCGTTCGTCTCGCTGGCCCCGATCGTCGGCATGCTGTTGTCGATCGGGCTGATGCCGCATGCCCCCACCGCGGGCCGGTGGCTGTTCGGGCTGTTCGCCGTGGCCACGGTCGTGCTGGCGGGCTGGCTGACCGGCCAGTGGATCATGGGCGGGCTGGACCTGGACCGGCTGCATCCCGGATACGTGCTGCCCGCCGTCGCCGGGGGGCTGATCGCCGCCATCGGCGCGGCGATGGCCGGCTGGCCGGGACTCGCCCGCATGTTCTTCGGGTTCGGCCTGGTGTCGTGGCTGCTCATCGGGTCGATCATCCTGGCTCGGCTGTACTTCCGCCCGCCGTTGCCTGCGCAGCTGCAGCCGACGCTGGCGATCGACGTCGCCCCGCCCGCGCTCGCCGGGATCGCCTATCTGGCTGTCACCCGGGGCCGGGTCGACGCCGGCACCTTCGTGCTCGGCGGCTACACGCTGCTCACCGCCCTCGTCCAGGTACGCCTCATCGGGCTGTACCGGCGCCTGCGCTTCGCCCCCGGGTTCTGGGCGTTCGCGTTCCCCTACGCCGCGCTCGCCACCTTCGGGCTGCACTGGCTCGCCTACGCGCGCCCGCCGGCGTACCAGATCTGGGTCTGGGTGGTGCTGCTGGCGATCACCGCGTTCATCGTCGGCCTCGCGGCCGAGACGACCACGGCGCTCGCCCGGCACCGTTTCCTGCCGCAGCCCCGCTGACGCACGTTGCGGGGAGCCGCACCGGGTGGGGCCGGCTCGTCGAGCCGGCCCTGCGGTGCGACTCAGGCGGAGTAGCCGCGAGCCGCCAGCCAGTGCGCCATGTTGCTGGTCGCCATCCAGTACGTCTTCGGGCCGAACATGCCGGACGGGTCGGCGACCTGGACGGCGCGGCCGTTGTCGCGGTAGCCGACGATCGCGATGAAGTGGCCGCCCGGGAACTCGTGATAGACGCCGACCTCGTCCGTCGCCCCGCCGACGATGTTCGCCACGATCGCGCGGTCACCGCTGATGGCCCGCACGACGTCCTGCTGAACGCGCGCGGCCTCCTCGTCCGTCGCGCGCTGCCCCGGGATCCACCGGGTCTGGTACACGTCCTTGCCCAGCACGCTGTTGAGCACCCGCGTGGTCTCGGCGGCCGAGTTGGTGCCGCTGGTCGTGGTGCCGAGCCTCCTCGCGATCTCGTCCTGGGACATGTTGACGCCGTCCGCGCTCAGCACGATGCGGGTCGAGGCGGGCCCGCAGTAGTAGTAGTTCGGCTGGAACTGGAAGTCGTACTGCAGGACCTTCTCCGCCGGCGCGTCGGGGGCCGCGGTCGTCGGTTCCGGGTTCGCCGGCGCGGCGCCGATCGCCGGGCGGTTGTTCCCGTCCGCGGCCCCCAGCGCGGCGACGGCGGTGTCGTGGGCCCCGGCCGGTGCCTCGGTCTGGTTGAACAGCACTCCGGTGGTGACGGCGGCCACGAGCAGGGCGGCCGAGCCCAGCACCGCCGGGTACAGGCGGTGGGTGGTGGTGCGGTGAAGCAGTGGACGAATCGATCGGTGACGCATGTGGTACTCCAAAGCAGGCTGCCGTACGTGGTCGGCGAATTCGAATGGCGACGCTGAGCCACGGCGTTCGCCGCACGGACCGGCACGAGGGCAGGCGAGGGCGGCCCGCACGGCGATGCCGTGGCGGGCGTGCCGTCGTGCGACGGGAACGCGGAAGCGTCGTGGCTCTTCGAGAGGCGGCATCGCGGCGGCGTCAGACGCCCGCTTTGCGCGGCGGCAGGGCCGCGAGCGGTGCGGGGAGGGGTCCGGAGACGGGGTCTGAGCTCAGCCGTCGAGCGCCAGGCAGCAGGGCCGGTGCGGCCTTGTGCTGCCCGATGTCCTACCGTGCGGTGGTGTCCCGCAGGGGTGCTGTGCGGGTGCCGCGGCTAGGGGGCGCGCCATGCCAGAGGTCGTACACCGTTGAAGTCTCCTTCCGATGCCGCCTACCGGGTTAGCTGACGGATTCGGGCTGGAAGTGCCCTACCGCGGGCGTTGACGCCCGCGGATTCACCCCGGGACTGCGTGGGTCCCCGGCTCGTTCGCACGACTCGGCGGGTCCGTGCCGGCGCCATTTCGAAATGGCAGACGACCAGCCCGGACCGCCTGACCCTACTGGCCGGTACGGGGGTTGCCAAGCGTTCAACCGGGTCCTGCAAACGGACGCCGCAGGCCTACCTGCCAGCCGGTATGGCGGCATGCGGGTAGCCGGGCGACCCGGACGGCCGGTGGCAGCGATGCCCGGCTCATACGCATTCAGAAACACTGGTCGGCATCAACCCCGGCCCGAGAAGGTTTCTCGTCACCGTGAGTTCCCGGTCTTCGACCACGCACCCGCAAGCAACCCACTCCAACTCCCCCTGGGCACCGCTGCGCTGCCGCACCTTCCGCGCGCTGTGGCTCGCCATGGCCGCCGCGAACGCCGGCATGGCGATGCAGGTCGTGGGCGCCCAGTGGCTCGCCGCCGGCGGTGCCGGCGCGAACGGACGGCACTCGGCCGCCGACATCCTCGTCACGCTGGTACAGGCGGCGGGCATGCTGCCCATCCTGGTGCTCGGCCTGCCGGCCGGCGTGCTGGCCGACCTGGTGGACCGCAGGCGCCTGCTCATCCGGGTCCAGCTCGGCACCGCCCTCGTCGGCCTGCTGCTCGCGGGTCTGGCCATGGACGGGCGGATGCAGTCGATGACGCTGCTCGCGCTGCAGTGCGCCCTCGGCGTGGGTGCGGCCTTCACGATGCCCGCGTTCGGGTCGCTGACCCCGGAGCTGGTGGAACGCCGGCACCTGGCACAAGCCTCGGCGCTCGGGGCGATCAGCGCCAACGTCACGCGGGCCGCCGGCCCCGCCACCGCCGGCTTCCTCATCGCACGGGCCGGCGCGTCGGCCGTGTTCGCGCTGCACGCCGTGACCGTCATCGTGTTCGTCGTGGTGCTGGCCGCCTGGCGTCCCGAGCGCCCGTCGGCGCCACGCTGCACAGAGCCCTTCGGCGCGGCGCTCGGTGCCGGATGGCGATACGTTCGCAGCACGCCGGTCGTACGCCGGATTCTCGGGCACGCACTGGTGTTCCTGCTGCCCGGCTCGGCTCTGCTGGCGCTGCTGCCGCTGCTGGCGGCCAACCGGCTCGGCCTCGGCGTCAGCGGACTCGGCATGCTGCTCGGCGCGCTCGGCGCCGGCGCCGTGGCCGGCGCGATCGTCCAGCCGCGGCTGCGCGCGCTGCCCGCCCGGGACCGCATGGCGGCCGCCGCGGGCGTGTTCCTGGCGGCGCTCGTGATCGTGGCCATCAGCCGCGACCCGGTCACCGTCGGCGTCGTGCTCGTCGCCGCCGGCGCGGCCTGGGTGATCGCGCTGGCCTGCACCAACTCGGCGATCGAGAGCTACCTGCCCGAACACGTACGGGCGCGCGGGCTGGCGTTCTACCAGGTCGTGCTCTTCGGTGGGCAGGGCATCGGCGCGGTGGGCTGGGGGTGCTGCGCGCACCAGCTCGGCCTACAGTGGGCGCTGCTGCTGGCCGCTGCCGGCCTCGGCGTCGCGGCGCTGGCCGGGCGCGGGTGGCCGCTGCACGAGCACGGCCACAACACCGATCAACCGGGCACCGCGCAGCCCAGCCTCGAACAATCCAGCCTCGAACATTCCGGCACGCAACGCCCGGGCTCCGAGCCTGAGACGCCGAGCCGGCCGCTCACGCCGCCGGCCTGGAGCGACCTGGTGCGCCACCAGCCGGCCCAGCCGGCTCGGCCGGCCCGCCGGCCGATCACGCCGCGGCCCGACGGGCGCCCCCTGGCCCGCCCCCCGGCTCGCCTCGCGACCCGTCCCCCGGCCCGTCCCGAGGCGCGGCAGACCCGGCCGGGTACCGTCGGTGCCACACCGGTCGCGATGCGCACCGCGCCCGGCGCGACACGCGCCGCACCGATGGTGAGCACGCTGCTCGGGCCCGCCCGTCCACCGCCGGGTGGGCCGGCGCACCGGGCGTCGACCGGAACCGAAACGGAAGGACGACACGATGTGTCAGCGCGTCGCCTGTAGCGCCTGCGGCAAGGCCACCTACGCCGGCTGCGGCGACCACGTCGACGAGGTGCTCGCCGGCGTGCCCGAGGCGCAGCGGTGCACCTGCGAACGCGGCCGGAAGCGGTCGACGGGCCTCATGTCGTGGCTGCGCGGGCGCTGACCGCCGGGTCGCACGCCTCAGCCGGCCGGGCCGGCCGCCAGCGTCACCGTTGCCGTGCCTGACTGACCGGCTTGGTCCACCCAGGCGATCGTGACCCGGTCGCCCGGGTGGTAGGTGTCGAGCACGGACGTGAGCTCGCGGGCGGAGCCGACGGGCCGGCCGTCCACCGACCGGATCACGTCGCCCGCGCTGAGGCCGGCGCGCTCGGCGGGACTGCCGGCGATCACCCCGGTCACCGCGGCCCCGGCGGCCCGGCCTTCCGCGTCGGCGGCGGCGACGCCGAGCAGGGCGGTCGGGCCGAGGTGGACCGTCGGCGACGCCTTGCCCGCCTGGATCTGCTGGGCGATGCCGACCGCCGTGTTGCTCGGGATCGCGAACCCGGTGCCGCCCGCGGCCTGGCCCTGTTCCTCGATGGACGCGGCGGTGTTGATGCCGATGAGCCGGCCGGACCGGTCGACCAATGGGCCGCCGGAGTCCCCGGACCGGATGTCCGCGGCCACCTGGATCAGGCCGGTGAGCTGCTGCGCGCCGCCGTCCGGCTCCTGGGCGGTGATCGACTGCTCCAGCGCCGTGACCGAACCGGTCACCGCGGTCGGCGTCCCGCCGACGCCGCCGGCATTGCCTACGGCGATGATCGGGTCACCGACCCTGACCGACGAGGAGTCGGCCACCGCGAGCCGGGGCAGCCCGGTCGCGCCGGCCAGCTGGATCACGGCGATGTCGTGGGAGCGGTCGTAGCCGACGACGCTGGCGTGGAACGTCCGGCCGTTGGCGACCGCCCTGGCGGTGATCGAGGTGGCGCCCGCGACGACGTGGTTGTTGGTCAGCACCAGGCCGGTGCCGGTGAGCACGACGCCGGTGCCGGCCGCGCGGGCGTTGCGCAGGCCCAGCGTGCTGTTGATGTCGACGACGCTGCGGTTCACGGACGAGATGATCGCCGCGGGGTCGGGCGCCTCGGTCGGCGTCGGTGCCGCCTCGCTCGGCGGGTCGCTCGGCACATCGCCGAACAGGGCCGGCGGGGCCGCGTTCTCCTGCGCGGCGACCGACGGCCGGGGGCCAGGTGGCTGCGACCGCACGCCCGTCGACAGCCCGGCGACGCCGACCAGTGCGGCGAGCACCACCAGCAGGACCGCCAGCAGGGTGCTGCCGACGATCCGGCGCCGCGGCCCGTACCGGTCCATACCGCCGACGGAGGCGACCCCCGTGCCCTGTGCATGATGCGGAGCTGACATCCGGGCTACCACCGCCGATCCGCCGTTGCCCTGCCTACCCACCAGTACGGACCCAACTCGGGGAAAGGTGCGGCGTTTCCCGGAAATTCGCTCCGGCTCGGCCCGTCCCGCGCGGCCTTCACCCGCGGCGAGGGGCCCGCCCCCCGCCGGTGACCGGGTCCACCGGCGAATTCGGCACTCTCGTCCTACCATTGCGAATGGTCGCCCACGCGCACAAATCGGTATAGGCACGATGTGACGTGTGCGCGGAGGTGTCGGATGCAGACAGACGGGATGCGGTCACGCATCACTCGGCTGTACGTCGACGGGCGCACGGTCATTCGCAAGGAGCCGCTGGGACCGGACGCGCAGCGACGGGTGCAGCACGAGTCGGCGATCCTGGAGCGACTGCGTGGCGTCGCGGGGGTCGCGCAACTGGTGGAGGTGCCGGCAGACCCCGAGTCGATCACGATCGAGGACGTCGGCGACACCAGCCTGGCCGCCGTGGCGAAGCCGCTGGACGCCGGCGATCTGATCGAGCTCGCCGTGCGGCTGGCCCGGGCCGTGGCGGGGATGCACCACCGCGGCGTGATGCACCGGGACATCACCCCGGCGAACATCGTGATCTCCCGGGACGGCTCCCCCTGCCTGGTGGACTTCACCCTGGCGACGTCGTTCGCCGAGATCCGGCCGCCGTTCACGCACCACACCGAGATCGTCGGCACCCTGGCGTACCTGGCGCCGGAGCAGACCGGGCGCACCGGCCGCTCGGTGGATCAGCGAGCCGACCTGTACGCGCTCGGTGCGACGCTGTACGAGCTGGCGACCGGCGCACCGCCGTTCGGTTCCGGCGACCCGTTGCGGCTCACGCACGACCATCTGGCGCGCGTGGCGGTGCCGCCGGCGCGGGTGAACCCGGCCGTGCCCGGCCCGCTGTCCGAGATCATCATGCATCTGCTGGAGAAGGAGCCGGACGACCGGTACCAGACCGCGGACGGCGTGCTCCACGACCTCGAGCTGCTGCGCGACGCGGAGCCGCGCACGGCAGCCGAGCTGCGGGTCGGCGCGTACGACGTCCCGCTGCGGTTGCTGCCGCCGTCGCGGCTGGTCGGGCGCGACGGCGAGGTGGCGGCGCTACGGGCGGCGTTCCGCGACGCGCTGGCGGGCCGGTGTCGCGGGGTCCTCGTCAGCGGGGCGGCGGGCGTGGGCAAGACGGCGCTGGTCGACGAGCTGCGGCCGGTGGTGACGGGCCGGGACGGCTGGTTCGTGGTGGGCAAGTTCGACCAGTACCGGCGGGACCTGGAGTTCGACGCGGTGCAGCAGGCGTTTCGCGCGCTGGGCCGGCTGTTGCTGGCCGAGCCGGAGGATGCGCTGGCCGAGGTACGCGAGCGGATCCTGACGGCGGTCGGCCCGAACGCGGGGCTGCTGAGCGCGGTGCTGCCGGAGTTCGCGGCGCTGCTCGGGGTGCCGCCCG
Source organism: Dactylosporangium sp. NPDC051484 (assembly GCF_040689395.1). Lineage (NCBI taxonomy): Bacteria > Bacillati > Actinomycetota > Actinomycetes > Micromonosporales > Micromonosporaceae > Dactylosporangium > Dactylosporangium sp. NPDC051484. Next base: position 15,769 of record NZ_JBFAZX010000025.1, read on the forward strand.
ATGCCGGGGATCCGCTGACCGCGAAGGTGCGGGTGCAGGGCGCGGTAGTGCAGGTGCTGCGCGCGGTGGCCTCGCCGCAACGGCCGATCGTGGCGTTCGTCGACGACCTGCAGTGGGCGGGGCGCACGACACTCGGCGTCGCCGACGAGGTGCTGAGCGAGGAGCCGATCGCAGGCCTGCTGCTCGTGGGCGCCTACCGCGCCGCCGACGTAGACGCGGCGCACCCGATGGCGACGCCGCTGTCGCGGTGGCGGGAGCAGCCCGGGGTGCGGCAGCTGCGGCTGGACAACCTGGCCGGCCCCGATCTCGTCAGCATGGTCGCCGAGATGCTGCACGTGGACCCGCCCCGGGCGGCGGGCCTGGCCGGGACGATCGGCTCGCACACCCGCGGAAACCCGCACGAGACGGTGGAGCTGCTCAACGCCCTGCGCCGCGACGGCGTGATCAGCTTGGCGGCGGACGGGTGGCACTGGGACGAGACCGAGGTGCGCCGCCGCCTGCGCCGGTCCGAGGTCACGGGCATGCTGCAGGCGCGGCTCGAGGCCATGCCGGTGCGCTCCCGCCAGGTGGTGGAGGCGATGGCGTGTCTCGGCGGGCGGGCCGAGCTCTCCCTGCTGCAGGCCGCGACCGGCGCGACGGTGGACACGGCGGAGCAGTGGCTCGTTCCCGCGCTCGACGAGGGCCTGCTCGTGGTGGAGCCCGGGGTGAACGAGGCGGTGCGCTTCCGGCACGACCAGACCCGCGAGGTGGTCCTGCGCGCGATGGACCCGCAACGCCGGCGCGCCCTGCGGTTGTCCGTCGCGCGGCGGCTGGCCGACGAGCCGGAGCTGTTCGCGGTCGCGGCGGAGCAGTACCTGCCGGTGATCGACGCGGTCGACGACCCGGCGGAGCGGCGCCGGGTCGTGGGCCTGCTGCGGCGCGCCGCCGGCCAGGCCACGCTGACCGGCGACCACGCGCTGGTGGAGGCGTTGCTGACGGCCGCGCTGCGGCTGATCGGCCCGGACGAGACGGCCACGCTCGTCGAGGTGCACACCGCACGCCACGCCGCGCTGTACGGCCTGGGGCACCTCGATGAGGCGGACGAGGAGTACCAGACGATCGAGCGACTCTGCGACGGCGTCCTGGAGCGGGCGGACGCGACCGGCGTGCAGGTGAGCAGCCTCACCCACCGGTGCCGCTTCGCCGAGGCGAGCAGGCTGGGCGTCGAGTCGCTGCGTGAGCTCGGCGTCGCCGTCCCCGCCGCGGACCGGCTCGTTGACGATCTCGGCCGCCAGTACGCGTATCTGCGGTGGTGGCTGGATCACCCCGAGACCGACGATCCGGCCCGGCCGGAGATCGCCGATCCCGCGCTCCTCGCCGCGGCGCACATGCTCAGCGCGGTCATCGCGGCGGCGTACTTCGCCGGTGACTACCCGACGCACTGCTGGCTCGGCCTGGAGTCGCTGCGGATCTGGGTCGAGCACGGCCCATACCCCACGCTGATCGGGCCGGCCAGCATCGGCTGCACCGCCGCGGTGCTGCGCGGGGACTTCTCGACGGGATACCGCGCGGGCCGGCGGATCGTGGCGCAGGGCGAGGTCCTCGGCTACGAGCCCGGCACCTCGCAGGCGCGCGCCATGCTGGCCGCGCACAGCCATTGGTTCGAGCCGGCCGAGGACGGCGTCCGGGCCTGCCAGCGCGCCCGGGAGGGACTGATCGCCGGCGGCGACCTGGCCAACGCCGGCTATACCTACTACCAGACCGCGTCCGGCCTGGTGGACTGCGGGCCGACGCTCGACGGCCTCGTCGCCGAGCTCGACGCCGGGCGGGCGTTCGTCCGGCGTACCGGCAACGAGCAGACCGATCAGGTGCTCGACAGATACCGGTGGCTGGTCCGTGTGCTGCGCGGCGAGGGCCCCGGCACCGTGGGCGACGCGTATCCCGCCGACACGCCCACGCCGCTGCCGGCGCATCTCACCCGCGGGGTCGCTGCCGCCATCCTCGACGATCCGGCCGGCCTGGTCCGCCACAGCACGGCGGCGATGTCGGTGCTGACCGGCCTGGGCCCGTACCCGTCCGACGCGGCCTACCTCCTGCGCGGGCTCGCCCTGGCCGGGCAGGCCCGTGCCGCCCACGACGGCGGGCGCGACGGCCTGCTGTCCGAACTCGACGACGTGATGGGATGGCTGGCCGCCCGCGCCGCCGACGCGCCGATGAACTTCCTGCACCTGCTGCGGCTACTCGAGGCCGAGCGGGCGTGGGCGGCCGGCGACTTCCGCGCCGCGGCCCTCGCCTTCGACGCCGCCCTGGAGGCGGTCGCCCGGCACCAGCGTCCATGGCACCGGGCCCTGATCACCGAGCGCGCGGCCCGTTTCCATCTCACCAACGGCCTCGAGCACGCCGGCCACGGCCTCATGGCCCAGGCACGGCAGGAGTACCTCACCTGGGGCGCCACCGCGAAGGTCGAACAGCTCGACTGGGCCTACCCGGCGCTGCGACCGCGATCCGAGCCGACCGCGGTGCCGGAACCCGCCCCGCCCGGCGACGCCCTGTACCAGCGCGCCGCCGTCACGACCGGAACGCTGGACCTGCTCGGCATCCTGTCCGCGTCGCAGGCGTTGAGCTCGGAGACCGGCATCGAACGGCTGCACTCGCGCGTGGCGCACGTGCTCAGCGCGATGACCGGCGCCACCGACGTGTACCTGTTGCTGCGCGGCGACGACCGGCAGGAGTGGCTGCGGCCCTTGCCCGGCGGCGACGGCATCGTCCCGGTCACCGGCGCCGGCGATGAGCCCGCCGCGCCGATGTCGGTGGTGCGCTATGCCCAGCGGACGCGCGAGCCGCTGATCGTGGGCGACGCCACGCGCGACGACCGCTTCGCCCGCGACCCGTACTTCGCCGGCGTCACGTGCTGCTCGCTGCTGGCTGTGCCGATCCTCAGCCGCGACACGCTCCAGGCGATTCTGATACTGGAGAACCGCCTCATCCGCGGCGCCTTCACCACCGCGCGACTCGAGGCCGTCCGGCTCATCGCCGGCCAGCTCGCCGTCTCGCTCGACAATGTCCAGCTGTACGCCGAGTTCCGCCGGATCGCCGACGAGCAGACGGCATTGCGGCGGGTGGCGACGCTCGTCGCCCGCGGGACGGGGCCCGAGGTCGTGTTCGCCGCGGTGGCCGACGAGGTCGGCGCGCTCTTCGACGCCGACGTCACGGCGATCGTCCGGTTCGAGCCGGACGGCGAGGTGACCGTCCTGGGATGCCACGGGCTCGAGAACGTCCAGCCGGGCGCACGCGGCAGGCCGGACCCCCGCTGGGCCATGCACGAGGTCCGGGCCACGGGCCGCGCGGCCCGCCGTGACCTGCAAGACCCCGCGGCGGCGGCCTCCTTCGCGACCGGTCCGGTGCAGCTGCGCTCCGGGGTCGCCAGCCCGATCCTGGTCGAGGGCCGGGTCTGGGGCAGCATGGGCGCCGGATCGCGGCGCCGGCGCCTGCCCGCGGAGACCGAGCAACGGCTGGCCGACTTCACCGAGCTCCTCGCGAGCGCCATCGCCAACACCGAGAGCCGGACCGAGCTCACCAACTCGCGGGCGCGGATCGTCGCCGCCGCCGACAACTCCCGCCGGCGCATCGAGCGGGACCTGCACGACGGCGCCCAGCAGCGGCTGGTCTCGCTGGCGCTGCAGGTGCGCACGGCTCAGGCCGCGCTGCCGCCGGAGCTCGACGGGATCGGCGCCCAGCTCGACCGCGCCGCCACCGAGGCAACCCAGGCGCTGGACGAACTGCGCGAGATCTCACGCGGCATCCACCCGGCGATCCTGACCGACGGCGGCCTCGGCCCGGCGCTGCGTACCCTGGCCCGCCGCTCGCCGGTCCCGGTTGAGCTCGACATTCGCACGAAGGAGCGGCCGCCCGAGCAGTACGAGGTCAGCACCTACTACGTCGTCGCCGAGGCGCTGACCAACGCGGCCAAGCACGCGCAGGCCTCGGCCGTCACGGTCACCGTCGAGACCGACGCCTCCAATGCCACGGATGCCACCGACGCCGTCCTGCGCGTCACGGTCCGCGACGACGGCGTCGGCGGCGCCGACTTCGCCCGGGGCACGGGCCTGCTCGGCCTCAAGGACCGGGTGGAGGCGCTCGGCGGGCGGATCCGGCTGGACAGCCCCCGAGGGGTGGGCACCTGCCTGCTCGTGGAGTTCCCGCTCGCCGCCGCCTAGCGGCGGTACCTCGCACGGACCGGCCGTTCGGACGCTGACGGTCTCGAACGGCCGGAACCGGCAGTGCGCTCAGATGCCGATGTTGCGCCCGTCGGCGCGCCACGCCACCGCGATGCCGGGCTTGGCGAAGTCGCCGTCGGGCCAGTTCGAGGCCGGGTTCTCGACCGACGCGCCACTGATCTCGCCCGGGTGCTGGACGGCGACGAATGCGCTCTTGTTGTCGCCGTGGATCCACGGGCCGCAGGTCTCGGCGCCGTACGGAACGGTCAGGAACTGCTTGAGGTGGCCCTTCTCCGGGCCCTCCAGCGGCACCGCGAACAGGCCGTCATTGGTGCCCAGCGCGTTGCCGTCAGTCGCGATCCACAGGTTGCCGGCGCCGTCGAACGCGACGTTGTCCGGGCAGGAGATCGGCGAGACCTTGGACTTATCGAAGCCCATGAAGTACGTCGCCGGATCCTTGGGGTCGCCGCAGACGATCGGGATCGTCCAGGTGAACGTGGTCGCCGTGTGGTCGCCCTGGTCCTCGGTGATCTCGAGGATGTGGCCGTGCTTGTTGTTGGTGCGCGGGTTCGCCTCGTCGGCGGGCGCCTTGCCGGCTGGGCCGCGCGCCGTGTTGTTCGTCAGCGCGACGTAGATCTTGCCGGTCTTCGGGTTGGGCTCGACGTCCTCGGGGCGGTCCATCTTCGTGGCGCCGACCGCGTCGCCGGCGAGCCTGGTGAAGACCAGCACCTCCTCGGTGGTCATGCCCGGCACCTGCGACTTGCCGTCCTTGACCAGCGGCACCCAGGTGCCCGTGCCGTTGAACGCGCCGTCGGCGGGAAGCTTGCCGCTGCCGTCGATCTCGGCGGCCGAGGTGAAGCCGAGCTTCGCCACATACAGCGTGCCGGACTCGAGCAGGGTCAGGTTGTGCCGGCGAGCGGCGGACGACTTGCCGGCGTCGAACTTCTTGTCGGACACGAACTTGTACAGGTAGTCGAACCGCTCGTCGTCGCCCGTGTACGCGACGGCCTTGCCGTTCTTGGCGATGACGACGTTGGCGCCCTCGTGCTTGAACCGGCCGAGGGCCGTGTGCTTACGCGGCGTCGAGCCCGGGGTGAACGGGTCGATCTCGACGATCCAGCCGAACCGGTTGGCCTCGTTGGGGTGCTTCGACAGGTCGAAGCGCTCGTCGGCGCGGTCCCACTTGCGGCTGCCCGACGGGTAGCGGTTGACGGTGTCGATCCCGTAGCGGTTGAACCGGTCCTTGTCGGCGCCGGTCGACTTCTCGGCACCGACGAAGTACTGGTTGAAGTTCTCCTCGCCGGACAGGATCGTGCCCCACGGCGTGACCCCGCCGGCGCAGTTGTTCAGCGTGCCGATGACGTCGCGGCCGCTCGGGTCGGCCTTGGTCTTCAGCATGGCGCTGCCGGCGGCCGGGCCGTCGACCGTGAAGTGCGTGGCGAGCGCCGTGACCCGGCGGTTGTACTGCCGCCGGCCCTTCGACACCGGCACCCACCGGCCGGTCCTGCCGACCCGTTCGAGCTCGACGACCGACATGCCGTGGGCGGCCATCGCGACCCGCAGCTGCTCCACCGACAACCCGTCGATGCCGGAGAAGCCGGGGAACATGAGGTCCTCGTTGGTGTACTCGTGGTTGCACACGAGCAGCGCCCGCTCTCCGTGGCGGTCCAGCGGCAGCACGGCGACGAAGTCGTTGTTGTAGCCGAACTGCTTCGCCTGCGCCTCGGCGCTCTGCCTGGCCACGTTGAACCGCGGCGCGCCGGGCACGACCTCGTCGCCCCACTTGATGACGACGGCGTGCTCGTAGCCGTTGGGCACCACGATGCCGTCGACCTGGTTGGGGGTGACGGCCTTGAAGCTCAGCTGCGACGGCTGCGGTGACTTCGCCGCGAACGTGTCGACCTCCGGCAGCTGCACGTCGGGTTCGCCGGCCTTCGCCGCGGGGGCGGCGAACGCGGGCACCCCACCGGCGGCGACGCCGGCGCCGGCGAGGCCGATGACGAGCGCGCCGCGCATGATGCCGCGGCGGCTGACGCTGGTGACCAGGTCGCCGAAGTACTCGTTGTCCGACCGGTTCGGCACGGGGTGGTCGCAGGCGTTGCCACAGCGGTAGAGGCAGGTCATGCGGTCACGGCCGCCGTGGGTCGCGTGCGCCGAGCCGATGAACGGCAGCGGGCGACGGGTTGGCTCCTGCATACGTGCTCCTCGTGATACGGGAAGTCGTGTTCAGCTGGGGATTTCCCCGGCACCGTAGGAGCCGGCCATGAACACCGCATGGCCTCGAGGTTGAACCGTAACGTTTTACTGTTCGCATTTTGGGGCAGCAGGGCTGTGACCAGCCGCGCCTCACGCGGTGTTTCGGTAGGCCTCGTGGAACAGGGCGTCGATCCGGGCCCGTTCGGGCAGCGCCACGGACGCGCCGGGTCGCTGCGCGCAGGCCGCACCGGCGGCGCACGCCCAGCGCAGCGCGTCCTCGGATGACGCCGTGCCGCGCTCGACCCAGGCGACCGCCAGCGCCCCGGTGAAGGCGTCACCGGCGGCGGTGGTGTCCACCGCATCGATCACCGGCGCCGGCACCCGCAGCCGCAGTCCACACCGGTCGCCGTAGGCGGCGCCCCGGGTTCCCAGGGTCAGCACGACCGTCGGCACGAGCGCGAGCAACGCGTCAACGAGCGCGGCGGTGCCGGTGTGGGCCGGCAGGCCGGCCACCACGGCCGCCTCGTGCTCGTTGACCACCAGCATGTCGACCAGGTCAAGCAGGTGCCTGGGCAGCGGCGCGGCCGGGGCGGCGTTGAGCACCACGGTCGTGCCGCCGTCCCTGGCACAGCCGGCGGCCTCAGCGACCACCGGGAGTGGTACCTCCAGTTGCAGCAGCAGCACGTCCGCCGCGCCGATCGCCGCACGGTCGGCGGCGGTGAGACCGGCAAGGGTGGCGTTGGCACCGGGTGAGACGACGATGCAGTTCTCCGCCGCGGCGTCGACGGTGATCAGCGCGACCCCGGACGGGCCGTCGGCGGTCCGCAGCCCGCGCACGTCGACGCCGGCGGCGACCAGGTTGTCCCGCAGCATGCGGCCGAAGTCGTCGGAACCGACCGCGCCGACGAACGCGCACGCGGCACCGGCCCGCGCGGCGGCGACGGCCTGGTTGGCGCCCTTGCCGCCCGGCACCGTGCGGAACTCCCCGCCGAGCACCGTCTCACCGGGGGACGGCAGTCTCGGCGTGGCGACCACCAGGTCCAGGTTGACGCTCCCCACCACCACGATCCCGACCGTCACGCACCGGCCCCTTTCGCGAGGGTGAATGTCCGCCGGGGCGCCGAAGAACCCGGGCAGCGTGCCAGCACCACTCACGCCGTGCCCAGTGTCCTCAAGCGAAGGCGGCGTGCGCGTGCGGCCGATAGCGTCTCACGAATCCGGCGTGCCCGGCAGGCTGTCGGCGAGCTGTGGTCGAGGCCGGCTGAGGCTGGCGGCCGCGGTCCGCAATCGGTACGTTAGGCAAATCACTCCGGCCAGAACCGTCCCTCACCGCTGGACGGCCGCCCGTCACACTCAACGGGCGGGATCGTCATGGGACTGTCACACTTTCGTGGCATATCGGTCATATCGATTCGGCAGCGTAGCCCTGCGGTGCACGTCGGCGGGCGCCCTGCCTGGAGTCCACCCGTGTGCCTTTTGCTGCGTGACCCCCTGAACGAAGGAGCACTGATCCGTGGACGTCGAACGCACCGCGCTGCCCGGAATCGGCCTGCGGCACGAGTTCGTCACCGTGAAGGGTCAGCACGCGGCGGTGGTGTCGCACGTGTCGGGCCGCCGGGACATCGTGATCTACAGCATCGACGACCCGGACACGGTGGTGGCGACGCTGTCGCTGAGCATCGACGAGGCCAACGGCCTGGCGGAACTGCTGGGCACCGCCCGGATCGTCGAGCGACTGGCCGACCTGCAGCGGCAGGTGACCGGGCTGAAGACGGTACAGGTGCCGATCACCGCCGGGTCGCCCTACGACGGGCGGTCACTGGGCGCCACCCAGGCGCGCAGCCGCACCGGCGCGTCGATCGTGGCGGTGATCAGGGCCGGACAGATCCTGGCCAGCCCGCGTCCGGACTTCATATTCATACCCGGGGACCTGGTCGTGGTGGTCGGCACCGCTGAGGGTACCGCCGCCGTCGTCTCGATCCTCGATAACGGCTGAGCGCATGCACGGTGCCACTGCGTTGATCGAGATCGGTGCGGTCATCCTCAGCCTGGGGCTGCTCGGGGCGATCTCCGCCCGCTTCGGAATCTCGCCGATCCCGCTGTACCTGCTGGCCGGGCTCGCGTTCGGCAAGGGCGGCATCCTGCCACTGGCCACGAGCGAGGAATTCACCGCGACCGGCGCCGAGATCGGCGTGATCCTGCTGCTGTTCACGCTGGGCCTGGAGTACACCGCCCCCGAACTGGTCGGCACGCTGCGGCACAACGCCATCGCGGGTGTGGTCGACCTGGTGCTCAACGCCGCGCCGGGCGTGGCCACGGCCCTGATACTCGGCTGGGGGCCGGTCGCGGCGGTCGCGCTCGGCGGCGTGACCTACGTGACCTCGTCCGGCATCACCGCGAAGGTGCTCGCCGACCTGCAGTGGCTCGGTAACCGCGAGGTCCCGGTCGTGCTGTCGCTGCTGGTGTTCGAGGACCTCACCATGGCGGTCTACCTGCCGATCCTCACCGCCCTGCTGGCCGGTGTGGGCCTGGTCGCCGGCCTCACCACGCTGGCCATCGCGGCCGCGACGATCACCGTGATCCTCGTCATCGCGCTGCGGTTCGGCCGCTACGTCGAGATGTTCGTCGCCTCGCCGAACGAAGAGGTCCTGCTGCTCAAGGCCCTGGGGCTCACGGTGCTGGTCGCCGGCGTCGCCCAGCTGCTGCAGGTCTCCGCCGCGGTCGGCGCCTTCCTGGTCGGCATCGCACTGTCCGGGCCGCTGGCCCACACGGCCCGGGAACTGCTCAGCCCGCTGCGCGACCTGTTCGCCGCCGTGTTCTTCGTCTTCTTCGGCCTGCAAACCGACCCCGCCGCCCTGCCCCCGATGCTGGGCGTGGCGATGCTGCTCGCCTTCGTCGGCATCATGACGAAGATCGCGACCGGCTGGTGGGCGGCCCGCCGGGCCGGCGTCAGCTCCCTCGGGCGCGCCCGGGCCGGCATCGCGCTGACCCCGCGCGGCGAGTTCAACATCGTCATCGCCGGGCTGGCGGTGGCCGCCGGCCTCAACGACAAGATCGGCCCGCTCGCCGCCGCCTACGTGCTGGTGCTCGCGGTGATGGGCCCGATCCTGGCCCGATCGCTGGAGCCACTCAACCGATGGCGCAACCGGCGCCGCGGCACCACCCCGGCGGCCGACGCCACGCGGCCTGTCGCCCCCGGTCCCGATCCCGATCCCGACGAACTGCGCATGCCCGTGTGATGCCTTCGCCAACTCACCCCCAGAGGTACGCCATGGACACCGAGACCGTGCCGCGCGACGACACCACGCGGCCCGGCGAGCAGCCGGCGCCGCTGGACGTGACGATCGTGCTGCCGTGCTTCAACGAGGCCGCGCACGTCCGGGCCGAGCTGGACCGGATCTGCGCGGCGATGGACCTGGCCGGCTATCGGTACGAGGTGCTCGCGATCGACGACGCGTCCACCGACGCCACGCTGGACGTGCTGCACCGGGCCCAGCTGTCGCTGCCGCAGGTCCAGGTGGTCGCGCTGGAACGCAACGGCGGCGCCGGCACCGTGCGGCGGCTCGGCTCGCGGATGGCCCGCGGCGAGATCGTGGTGTGGACCGACGCGGACATGACGTACCCGAACGAGCGCATCCCGGAGCTGGTGCAGCGGCTACGCGACGACCCGGGCATCGACCAGGTGGTCGGTGCCCGCACGTCGGAGCAGGGCAGCCACCGGCTGCTGCGAATCCCGGCGAAGTGGACGATCCGCAAGATCGCCGAGTGGCTCGTCGGCCAGCGCATCCCGGACCTCAACTCGGGCCTGCGCGCGTTCCGGCGCGGCGTCGCGGCCCCCTACCTGCGGCTGCTGCCGCCCGGCTTCTCCTGCGTCACCACGATCACCCTGGCCTTCCTGTCCAACCAGCACGCCATCGCCTACGTACCGATCGACTACGCCAAGCGGGCCGGCCGGTCGAAGTTCCGGTTCGTCAGCGACGCCTACCGGTACCTGCTGCAGGTGCTGCGGATGGTGATGTACTTCAACCCGCTCAAGGCGCTGATGCCCCTGGCGCTGCTGCTGCTCGGGGCTGGCGTGGGAAAGAGCGTGTTCGACGTGGTGGCGCACCCGGTGCGGCTGGCCAACAACACGGTGATGCTGTTCCTGACCGGGCTGATCATCGCCTCGATGGCACTGCTCGCCGATCTCATCGTGCGCTCCCGCCCCGACCGGTGAGGCGGCCGGGCCTGATCCGGGTCGGTCAGTGCGTGAGCCTCATCGAGCCGGACCGGGCGAAGGGTCCGGAGCGAGCCGGGCCAGGGCGATGAGGCCCGGCCCGGTGTTCGGCGCGGCCCGCTGCGTCCACCGGAACGGCGCGGTGCCCCACCGGTGCAGGAGTCCGCGCAGCGGCGCGGAGGGCTGCAACAGCCGGCCCGAGGCCGCACTGCGCTGCGGCGCGGTCGCGCCGGCGACGGAGCGCAGCCGCCGGCGCGCCAGCCGGTTGCGGGCGGCCTCGAGCAGATACCCCAGCGGCATGCCGTAGTGGCGCAGGCGCACGTCGGTCAGGCCGGCGCCGGTCAGCAGCGCGTGCAGCGCCGCCGGGTCGTAGCGGCGGAAGTGCCCGACGAGCTCGTCGGCGGGACCGTAGCGATGCTGGTAGGCGGGCACCGACAGCAGCAGCCAGCCGCCGGGGCGCAGCCGGGCGGCCCAGGCGGCCAGCGCGGCGGCGTCGTCGTCGAGGTGCTCGAGCACCTCGAACGCGCAGACGACGTCGAAGCGGGCCGCGGGCAGCTGTTCCAGGCGGATGTTGGCGACCTTGGCGGTCCCGCCCGCGCCGGCGAGGCGCAGGCGCCGCTCGGCCACGGCGAACGACGCCGGGTCGGGTTCGATCCCGACGTAGTCGTAGCGCTGGGCGAGCCGGGCGCCGAAGCCGCCCTGGCCGCAGCCGATCTCCAGCACGTCACGTACGCCGGTGGGAAACAGCCGCGACACGACGTCGAAGCGCAGCCACGCGTTGAGCGACAACGGGGCCAGCCGGTCCAGCCCCTTCGCCCAGTCTGGCTCGATGGGGCTTCGCGGTGATCGACCCGGACCAGGCACGCCCGGCCCGGCCGCGCTCGGCTCGCCGGTCACCGCCGCTCCGCCCGGTCCGGCTCGGCGAGGCTTCGGCCTGATCGGCCCGGACCAGGCTCCCCCGGCCGTCCCGCCACGCCGGCCGCCGCAGCCGCGGCACCGGCGCCGCGACGGCTCTGCGCGAGTCGCCGCCACAGCGGCAGCGCGGCCCGGGCCGCGGTGAAGTCGCGCTCGGCCAGCTCCCGGGCGGCGCCGCGCAGGCGGTCCAGCTCCGCGCGGTCGGCGGCGAGGCGGTCCAGCGCCGCCGCGAGGGCGGCAGGGTCTCCGGGCGGCACGAACAGCGCGGCGTCGCCGAGCGCCCGCCGCTGCGGCGCGGTGTCGGCGGTGACGATCGCGCAGCCGGCCGCGGCGCCCTGGAAGACCTTGTTGGGCACGACCCGCCGGGCCTTCGCGCCGTCGCCGAAGATGCCCAGGCACACGTCGTGGCCGGCGACGAGCGCCGGCAGCTCGGCGGCGTCGGCCCACGGCACCCACCGCACCGGCACGTCACCGGCGGCGCGCCGGGTCGCGTCCTCGTCCTGGCCGTGGCCGATCATCGTGAAGCGCACCGGCCGGTCGGCGAGCAGCCGCGCGGCCGCGCCGATCGCCGGCGCGCCCTGCAGGGGCGTGTAGAGGCCGAAGAACACCACCGTCAGCGGGCCCGGCGGCGCGGGCGGCGTGCCCGCTCCCGCGTCGAACCACGCGTCGGGCGCGCCGACCGGGCACACCACCGCCCGCTCCCGCACGTGCCGCGGCAGGGTGTCGCGCTGCTCGTCGGTGTCGACGACGACCACGTCGGCGCGGGCGAGCGCGGCGCGGTCGATGGCGCCCAGCAGCCGGTGCCGCAGCCGGCCGCCGAGGCGCCGGTCGGCCGCGATGTCCGCGGCGCCGGCCATGTGGTCCAGCACGACCGGGGTACGGCCGAACAGCAGGCGGGCCAGGTGTACGTCGAACAGGCCCAGGTAGCCCACGACGACCGCGTCCACCGGGGTCCCGCCGCGCCGCGGGCGCACGGCACGGGCGGCCCGGGCGAGGCTCCACCAGCGCCGGGCGATGCGCGCCACCAGCGGCACCGCCCGCCACGGCCGGCGTACGGCCGCCACGCGTGCGGCGGTGCCGATGCCCAGCGGTGCGTTGCACTCCAGCACCGTGGCGCCCTGCGCCCGCAACCCCTGCGCCAGCACCAGCACCCGGGGGTGCGTGGCGGTGTCGTAGGTGCCGAAGAACACGACGCGCATACCGCCCACCGTATCCGTCCCTCCACGCTGGTCGACTTCGCGTACGGATAGGCTCGGCCGATGCCCCGCCCGTCGCCGACACCCGTGCCGGCTGCGGCCGGGCAGCCGGTGGCCGCCAACCGTCCGTCGCGGGATCGGGTGCCGATGCGGCTGGCCAAGGCGGTCGTACGGCTGGCCAAGGCCGTCGCGGGCAGCCGGTGGACGAGATGGGCCTTCCTGGCCGCGGCCGTGGTCGGCGGCGGCCTCGCCCTCGCGCCGCACCGTCACGCCGTCGCCGCGGCGGCCCGGGACATCGGCGCCGGCGCGGTCCTCGGCGGTGGGTTCGCCACGGTGGCCGGGCTGCTGGCCACGATGCAGGTGTGGCGGGTCGTCCTGGCCGGACTGGGGAGCGCCCTGCCACCGGTCGCTGCGGCCAAGGTCTTCTTCGTCGGGCAGCTCGGCAAGTACGTGCCCGGATCGGTGTGGCCGATCCTGGCGCAGATGGAGCTCGCCCGCGCCCACCGGGTGCCCCGGCACCGCACCGGCACCGCCGCGCTGCTGACCATGGTCGTCTCGCTGGGCGCCGGGCTGCTGACCGCGGCCGCGACGCTGCCCGCGGCGCTGGCCGGTGCCGACCGGCGATACCTGTGGCTGCTCGCCGCGGTGCCGGTCGTCGCCCTCATGCTGCACCCCGCCTGCCTGCGGGCCGCCCTTGCCGTCGCGCTGCGGGTGACCCGGCGGCCGCCGCCGGACCGGCCGCTGCCCGGGCGGGCCGTGCTGGCCGCCACGGGATGGGCGGTCGTGTCGTGGCTGCTGTTCGGCGTGCACATCTGGCTGCTGGTCGTACCGCTGACCCGGCACCCGGGGCCGGCCGTCGCCGTGTCGGTCGGCGGGTTCGCGCTCGCCTGGTGCCTGGGCTTCCTGCTGGTCGTGGCGCCGGCCGGGGCGGGTGCTCGGGACGTGGTCCTCATCGCGCTGCTGGCCACCCAGCTCGACACCGGCGAGGCGGCCGCGGTGGCCCTGCTGTCCCGGGCCGTCATGACCGTCGCCGACCTCGTGCTGGCCGGCGGCGCCGCCACGGCGGCCCGGCGCCGCCGTGACCGGCCCCTCGACGACCCCAGACCTTTCCCCGACGCCACCGGCTGACGCGATCACGGCCGCACCAGCCAGCACTCCAGGCGCCGCGTCTGGGTGCTGGTCGGGCGCCGATCCAGCTGGTTCTGGTCCTCCTCCTCGTCCAGGTACACCACCTTCTCCAGCGGCAGCCCGTACGGCAGCAGCGGCAGCGTCGAGGAGGACAGCAGCACCGGGTCCCGGCCGGTCGCCCGCACCGCCGCCACCGTGGCGCGCATCCGATCGACGGTCGGGGCCTCCAGCGCCGCCACCGGCACGCCGCACTGGTTGCGGATGGTCGGCGACCACTGCGTATCCATGACGATCACCGAGTCCGTGGGGCGCAGCGCAGCGCAGACCGCAGCCGCCGCCTCGGGCTCACCCAGCTCGGTCCGCAGCGGCGCGAGCCGTGCGGTGACCACCGCGCCGGGTGCCAGCGCCGCCACCAGCACCGCGGGCAGCACGGCCCGCTTCGGCCAGGGCACCGCCGGTCGGGCCCCGGGCGCAGCGCCGAGCCGCCAGCTCCGCACGCCGCGAGCGACGGCGAATGTGGCGAACACGACGACCGCCGGGATGACCTCGACCACCAGCCGCCGGTCCGCCCACGGATGATCCGGGGTGATCGCCGGACGCAGCAGCGTCGCCACGCCCGACCCGGCGTACACCAGCAGCACCGGCAGCAGGCGCCAGTCCCGGCCGCGCGCGACACCCGCCGCCGCGACCATCACCCCGGCCCAGGCCAGCACGAGTGCCGGCCAGCCGAGGTACCACGACACCCAGGACAGGCTCTGCTCGGTGTAGCCGCGGGTCCCGTCGAGCGGCAGCCCGTACCGCTCCTGCTGCGACGCGACGTACTCGATCGTCGACGGTGCGGTGATCGAGTGATCGACGTACAGCAGCGGCCGCGCGGCCAGCAGCGCGCCCCCGACGATCACCGCCGCCACCGCCGCGGTGGCGAGCATGCGGCGCCGGTTCGGGTCCATCGGGAAGCTCCGGCGCCGCAGCAGCAGCGCCCCGCCCACCGTCCCGGCGGCCATGGCCACCAGCAGGACGATCATGAGCCGGACGGAGGACCAGTTGAGCATCACGTACGGCAGCGTCACGTACCGGCAGAGCAGGAACCCCAGCCCGCCGCCCACCGACGTGCCGAGCAGGAACGGCCCGACGCCTGGCCGGCGGCGCAGCCACCACCAGCCCAGCGCGGGCAGCACCAGCGCGAAGTCCACCGCCATGTCCAGCCGGACCAGTTCCCCGCTGGACAGCACCAGCCCGGCCAGGCCGAGCAGCACCCCGGCCCCGCGCCGCCGCGCGGATCCCGGCCCGGTGGCGTGGGCACCGGCGCCGAGCGACCAGCCGTCGGCGAGCAGGCTGAGCCCGCCGGCGAGCATCAGGCACGCCAGCGGCTCCGAGTACGTCGTCTGGCTCACCCGCAGCATCGGCCACGCCAGCGCCAGCAGCGCCGCCGCCAGCAGCGCCCATCGCGGCCCGCACAGCCGCGCCGCCAGCCCGGCCACCGCCAGCACGGCCAGGCCGCCGATCAGCCCGGGCAGCGCGAACATGCCGGTCCAGCCGCCGAACCAGTAGCCGGCCGCCAGCAGCGTCGGCCAGCCGGTCATGAACTGCGGCACGATCAGCCCGTCCTGGACGAAGAACCCGGGGTGGGCGTAGGTGACCGAGTCGGCGGCGGCGCCGAACGCCTCCACCGGCACCGGCGTCGTCAGCCCCGGATTTCCGCTCAGCCACAGCCCGACCTGCGCGTACGTGCCGGCGTCCCGGTGCAGTACCGCCTGCTGACTGTGCGTCGCGATCGCCAGCGCCGCGAACGCGACCGCCACCACCAGCGTGCCGATCACCGCCCACCACGGCGCCGGACGCACCCGCACGGCGGCCAGGCTCGGCAGCGCCCACCGCACCAGCAGCAGCATCGCCGGCACCGCCGCGGGCAGCACCGTCCAGCGGTGGAACCCACCGAGCGCCGCCAGCGGTACCGCCACCAGCAGCCAGCCGGTCAGCGCCAGCACCGGCAGGACCGAGAGCATCAGCAGCAGCCGGCCGGCCCGTTCGCTCGGCGCGCGCATCGCCCGCAGCCACCGCTGCGCGCCCAGGGCGGGCGTGTGCCGGAAGACGCCCACCAGCGTCCGGTGGGACACGACCGTCCGGCTGCCGGCCTCGTCCACCGCGGTCACGCCACCCGCGCTCATCGTGTCGCTCCGTGTTCCTCGCCGTCCGTGCTCAACGCGCCGGTCCGTGTTCGTCGCACCGTTGCGCGTGCATCGCCGCTCCTCGCCCTCGTGCTCGTCGCGCCACCGCGGGTCCGCGGCGGCGCACCGCGCTCCTGCGCGTCCGCGGCGGGCGTTGCCGAGACGCCGAGCAGGGCGTCGGCGACGCTGACGTGCACGCTCACCGACCCCGGCGGCAGTGCCCGCAGGGCCGCGACCGCCGCCGCCGACGGCGCGACGACGCGCACGTATCCGGCGCGCTCGCCGGCCACCTGCGCGGCCGCGTGGATCATGGTGGCGGCGACGGCGTCCATCACCCGCACGCCATGGGTCTCCAGCACGATTCTCGGCGGCCGGGCGGCCAGCGACCGCGCCAGGTTCACCTGCACGGTCAGCGCGGTCAGCGCCACGAACTGCCCGACCAGGCGCAGGACTACGAACTCCTCGTGCTCCTCGCGGTGCACCCGCAGGCGGGGCGCCACCGGCCGGACCTGCCGCTCGGCCACGGGCCCGTCCGACGGCTCCTGGCCGCTCACCCGGACCACCCCGACGTCCACAACGCGGCCCGGCGGGCCCAGGCGCGCCGCCGAGAGGATCGGTCGGTGCCCGCAGCGGCCGACCGGCGGGCGCCGGTGGCACCCGGTGCCCGCAGCGGACGGCGGCGAGGCCGCACGGTCAGGCACCGACCGATCCTCGGCGAGCCCGGCGGCCGATCCGGGCACCGCGGGAGTGCGGGCCGGTCGGGGCCGTCGGACATCATCAACGCGCAGCAGACCCCGAACGCCAGCAGCGTCACGACCAGCAGCACCGGGTCGCCGACCATGATGCTCACCGGGACCCCGAACCCGCCGGCCACCATCGCCCATGTCACCAGGCGGACCTGCCACCGGCGCACCGGCTCGTGGCGGGACAGGGCCCGCGCGAGCGCCGGATCCTCATCGGCTAGCTGCCGCTCCAACTGCCCCAGACGCCATCGTTCATCGTCGCTGAGCACGCCGTCATCCGTTCGCCACCGCCATCGGGACAATGGGACATTGTTGGCGCGAAGTACGACGAACCTACTGAGACGATATGACAAAGCCGCAACAGCGTGGGATCCACCCGCCGTAGCCACGCCGGAGCGTAGGTGAACCGTCACCCGGCCGGACGTACGGACGGTCAGAGCCGGATCGTCCACCCGTACGAACCCGGAAGTGATCGGCGGACCGGGCAGCATCCGGCGCCGATCGGCGCACGCGGCGCAGCCTGACCGCCGGGCGACGGGCGTCCGACACGACGGCACGGCGCGCCTGTTCCACGCCGGCCGGGAATCGTGGTGGGCTTCGGACCGGGCCGGCCACGGCGGCAAGTGGTATCCACCGGATCCACTGTCCTCCGCAGCACGGCAGCCGCCCGGCCGGCCCGCACACCTCGGCGCCCGATCACGCGACACCGCGGCCGCCGGGCCCGTCCCGGCGCGTCTTCGCTGCTGGGAGCCCGTCCGCCGGCCTGGGCGCCGGCGCGCCCGGCCCGGCGCCCGGGGAGTCCACGTGGCGGGAAGCGATGAAATCGGGACCTTAGGCCTGGCGGGACGCGACGATGGACGGGTAAGAAGGAGTACATGATCCGGGTGTTTCTGCTCGACGACCACGAGGTGGTCCGCTTCGGCCTGCGCGAGATGCTCGAGCGTGAGGGGGACATCGAGGTCGTCGGCGAGTCCGGCTCGGCGGTCGAGGCCGCGCACCGCATTCCGGCGTTGCGGCCGCACGTCGCCGTCCTCGACGGCCGGCTGCCCGACGGCAGCGGCATCGACGTGTGCCGCGAAGTCCGGTCGGTCGACCCGTCGATCAACGCGCTCATCCTCACGTCCTACGACGACGACGAGGCGCTGTTCGCGGCGATCATGGCGGGCGCGTCGGGGTATGTGCTCAAGCAGATCCACGGCACCGACCTGGTCGACGCCGTGCGCCGGGTCGCGGCCGGGCAGTCGCTGCTCGACCCCGCCGTCACCGCCCGGGTGCTCGAGCGCATCCGGCGCGGCCCGGAGCAGCCGGACGAGTTCAAGGACCTCACCGACCAGGAGCGCAAGATCCTCCTGTTGGTGGCGGAGGGGCTGACCAACCGGGAGATCGCCGAGCGGATGTTCCTGGCCGAGAAGACCGTCAAGAACTACGTCTCCAGCCTCCTGGCCAAGCTGGGCCTGGAACGACGCACGCAGGCGGCGGTGCTGGCGTCGCGGCTGTTACAAAAGAAGCCGTGACGCTGCCGCTGCCGGAACTGTCCCGGGTCCACCTCGACGCCCTGCTGCAAGAGCTGCTCGCCCGCGTCGGCGAGGTGATGACCAGCCGGGAGCGGCTGCGGGCCCTGCTCGACGCGGTCGTGGGCATCGGCTCCGACCTCGATCTGCGCAGCACCCTGGAGCGCATCGTCGAGGCCGCCTGCCGGCTCGCCGACGCGCGGTACGGTGCGCTGGGCGTCATCGGCACGGACCGGATGCTGGTCGAGTTCATCAACCACGGCGTCACCGCCGAGCAACGCTCCTCGATCGGTGACCTGCCCCGCGGCCACGGCGTGCTCGGCCTGCTCATCGACGAGCCCCGCCCGATCCGGCTGGAGGACATCACCAAGCACCCGCGCGCCTACGGATTCCCGCCCAACCACCCGCCGATGCACAGCTTCCTCGGGGTTCCGGTGCGCATCCGGGACCAGGTGTTCGGGAATCTGTACCTCGCGGAGAAGCGCGGCGGCGAGCAGTTCACGCAGGACGACGAGGACCTCGTGGCGGCGCTGTCGGTGGCGGCCGGCGCGGCGATCGACAACGCCCGCCTCTACGCGCAGGCCGAACGACGGCAGCGCTGGCTGGTCGCCGCGGCCGAGATCACCGCGGTGCTGCTGGGCGAGGTCCGCCGCACCGAGGCCCTCGCGCTCGTGGCGGACCGGGCCCGCGAGGTCGCCGGGGCCGAGCTGGCCATGGTCCTGCTCGCGGGGGACGACGGCGAACGGCTCACCGTCGAGGTCGCCTCCGGCGGGCCGGAGGGCGCCGCAGGCTGGTCGATCCCGGTCGCCGGCAGCGAGTTCGCGGAGGTCCTCCAGCACCGCCACGTCGCCGTCATCACCGACCTCGGCACCGCCGCGAACTGGCCGATCCTGCTGCCCACGGGCACCGCCCTGCTCGTGCCACTCGCGGTCGGCGGCGTGGCCCTCGGCGCGCTGGTGGTCGCGTTCGGAAAGGACGGCACCCCGATCACGGAGGGCATGGAACTCGCCATGGTCGAGACCTTCGCCGGGCAGGCCGCCCTGGCCCTGGAACGGGCCCGGGCCCAGGACGAGCGCGAGATGCTCGCCGTGGTCGGCGACCGCGAGCGCATCGCCCGCGACCTGCACGACGTGGTCATCCAGCGGCTCTTCGCCGCCGGCATGCAGCTGCAGGCCGCCGCGTACCGAACCGGCCAGGACGACGTGCGCGAGCGCATCGGCCGCGTGACCGATGACCTCGACACGACGATCCGGGACATCCGCGGCGCCATCTTCGAGCTGCGCGGCGCGGCCCAGCACAGCCTGCGCAAGGAGATCCGCGACCTGCTCGAGGAGGCCGCGCCGGCGCTGGGCTTCCGCCCCGTCCTGCACATCGACGGGCCGATCGACACGGCGGTGCCCGACTCCGCCCGCACGGCCCTGATGGCGGTGCTGCGGGAGTCGTTGAGCAACGTCGCCAAGCACGCCCACGCCGCCGCGGCCCGCGTGACGATCACGGCCGGCGGCGGGGGGCTCGACCTCGTCGTCGAGGACGACGGCCGCGGCCCGGCCAAGAGCCACGACGCGGATCCGGCGACCGGCAACGGCCTGCCGAACATGCGCGCCCGCGCCGCCGATCTGGGCGGCGACTGCACCGTCGGGCCGGCCGCCGGCGGCGGCACCCGGGTCGCCTGGCGCGTGCCGCTCTGAGGCCGGCGGTGCGCGCGTCGCGGTTGCGACAAACCAGCGGTTGCGGGCCCAACGCGGGACCTTCGCCCCTGAACGGGGCCCGGCGGACGCGGCACGGTAGTGGGAGTCAGCCATCCCGTCTGCCGAGGAGCACGCCATGGTTGCGATCCACTACACCGACACCGGGGCGGCAGTGCGGCTCGGCGAGGTCTCCCGGGCTCTGACGCGGGCGGCCCTGACTGCCATGGAAGCGCCGTCGTTCCACAACACCCAGCCGTGGCGCTGGCACATCGACGGCGAGCGCGCGGAGCTCACCGCGGACCATCGCCGCCGGCTGCCGGAGGACCCGGACGAGCGACAGGTGACCATCAGCTGCGGCGCGGCCCTGCACCACGCGCTCGTCGTGCTCGCCGCCGACGGCATCGGGGTCGAGGTCAACCGCTGCGCGCAGCCGCGCATCCCGGGCCCGGTGGCGGTCCTGCGGTACACCGGTCCGGTCGCCCGGGAGCCGCGCGCGGAACGACTGCGTCGCGCCATCGCGGTGCGCCGCACCGACCAGCGCGGCATCGCCGACGAGCCGGTCCCCGACGCGACGGTACGCCTGCTGCGGGCCGTCGCCGAGGATGCCGGCGCCCACCTGCACCTGCTCGGCGGCCCGGAGGCGGCCGACGTGACGGCCCCGCACGCCCGGCGCGCCGTCATCACCACGGCCGGTGACCGGCCCCACGACTGGCTGGTCGCCGGCGAGGCGCTCTCGGCGGTGATCCTCAACGCCACCGCCGAGGGGCTGGCGACCTCGGCGGAGGCCTGCCCACCGGCGGCCGTCCCGCCGTGGCTGCGGCGAAGCCTGCCGCCCGGCGCCGGCTGCCCGGCCGCCCTGGTCCGCTTCGGCGTGGCCGGCCGGATCGGCGCCGTGCCGAAGCCGCCGCTGCGCCCCGCCGCCGAGGTGATCGAGGTGGTCGCCCACAGCGCGTCCTGACACCGGATACCGCACCGGTGTCGCCGGTATCACAGGTGTCATGGCCCCCGAAACGGGACTTTCGGCACTGGCCCGCCGGTCCACCGCGGTTGCACAGTGGTACGGTCCGCACACCGCAAGAGGGGGAATCGCCATGTCGGACACGCGTACCGCGGCCAGCGCCGTCGAGGTTCTGCACCGTGGCCCGGTGCAGCCCGAGGAGCTCGAGACGGCCCGGGCGATGTTCACCGCGGTGGCGGCCCGTCACGACCTGACCGGCGGCGTCCGCGTCCGGCTGACGGCGGCGGCGTGCTCGGGCGGCCCGATGATCGTCCAGGTCAATCTGCGGGTGTTCGGCGCGCCCGCGCGCATCCAGGTGCCCGGGTTCTTCCCCGCGACGGCGCTCGCCGCCGGCACGGTGCGGCTGGAACGCCAGATCCGCCGGCTGAGCACGGCCTGGGAGCCGTGGCCGTGGCCCGACCCCGAACGCCGCGCACTCGCCGTGCCCGGCCAGGCGCGGGTCACCCGGCACAAGGCGGTGCGGCTGCACCGGCGCGACAGCTGCCAGGCCGGGGCGTACCTCGCCGCGATGGACTACGACGTGTACCTGTTCACCGACGCCGAGACCGGCGAGGAGGCGGTCGTCCACCGCGCCGGGCCGACCGGGCTGCAGCTGTCCCGGCAGCGCAGCATGCACCCGCCGGCCGTGCACGGCACCCCGGTGCCGACCGTCAACCCACGCCGCACGCCCGTGCTGACCCCGGACGAGGCCGTCGCCCACCTGACGGAGGGCTGGCTGCCGTTCCTGTTCTTCACCGAGGCGCGTACCGGCCGCGGCAACCTGCTGTACCGCCGCTACGACGGCGGCGCCGGCCTGGTCACCCCGGTCGAGTAGGCGCCGCGCCCGGGCGGACTCGGCGATCCCCAGCTCGGTGCCGCAGCGGTGCCGGCGACCGCTAGGACTAGGCCGGTGTAGCGGGCCGGTCCAGCTGGAGCGCCAGGCCGTCGAGCATCGTGCGTAGCCCCAGCTCGAAAATCTTGTCCAGGTCGAGGTCGTAACCGCCGGTCTCGGCGAACCCCGACATCAACGCGGTGAAGCCGGGGTAGCGGCCGGAGGCGGCGATCTCGCCGAGGGCCGGGCCATGCACCTCCATCCACTCGTCCTCAGTCAGCCCGCTGCGCGCCTGTGCCTGCACCTCGCCCTCGAGCTGTACCGCCAGGCCCTGCACGTGGCTGTACAGCATCACCTGCAGATCCAGCCGGACGGTCGCGTCGAACCCGTGGCCGTCGAGCGCGGCCATCATCTGCTCGCCGTGCAGCAGCAGGTTCGGCAAGGGAAGCGGCCTCGTCAGTGGAGTCACCTGGGCGAGCCATGGATGCCGGCGGTACAGCGCCCACATGGTGCGCGCTACCCGCTCCAGCAGCGGCCGCCAGCCAGCCGGGTGGGGCGGCGCGTAACCCAGTTCGCCGAACGTGGCGTCCGCCATCAGGACGACGAGCTGGTCCTTGCTCACGACGTGCCGGTACGTCGACATCGTCGACACTCCGAGCCGCGCCGCGACGCCGCGCATCGACAGCGCGTCGAGCCCTTCCGCGTCGGCGATCTCGATCGCGGCCCGGACGACCTGATCCCGGTTCAGTTCCCGATTGGGCTCCCGGGTCGGCGTGGGGGTCGACTCCCGGTTCGGCCCCCGCTCGCCGTGGAAGGCTCGGCGCGTGCCACCCCCGGCCGGCTCATTCGCTGGGCTTACCTCGGCGCTGCCGGTCACGCGCGCGGCTTCACCCGCCGGTAGGCCGCTGACGGGTACCCCAGGCAGGTTCGCCGCGACCACGGTCCCCGCCCGTGGCCGGGCGGTCACCCATCCCTCCTGCTTCAGCACGGTCAGGGCCTTCGTCGCGGTGGCCAGGGCCACGCCCCACTGCCTCGCCAGCTGCCGCGTCGACGGCACCCGGTCGCCCGGCGCGAGCCGCCCATCGGCGATCCGCCCGCGCAGCTCCGTGACGATGCGCAGGTACGGCGGCTCGGTCATTGGTCGACCCCTGTCCTAGTACAGCAACGCCTGTCATAGTACACATACATGCTTGTTTGTCCAGTTCGTACGCCGTACATTCAGCTTGCGTACAGCGTACGAGCAAAGGGGGAAATCATGAAGGTGCTCATCTCCGGCTCGAGTGTGGCCGGGCCCGCCCTCGCCTACTGGCTGCACGGCCACTGCGCCGAGGTCACCGTCGTCGAGCGCGCACCGGCGCCGCGCACCGGCGGGCAGGCGATCGACGTGCGCGGCGTCGCGCTCGGCGTCGTCGAACGCATGGGCCTGCTAGAGCCGCTGCGCGCGGTGCGCACTCGGATGCGGGGCTCGTCGATGCTCGACGCCGACGGCAACGAGCTGTTCCGCTCGACCGAGCACGCGCCCAGCAGCGGCCGCCTCGACAGCGACGACCTGGAGATCCTGCGCGAGGACCTGACCGGCCTGCTCACCGAGCGGACCACCGGCGTGGAGTACGTCTTCGGGGACTCGATCGCGGCCCTGAGCCAGGACGACGACGGCGTCGACGTGACGTTCGAGCGGGGCGGGCCGCGCCGGTTCGACCTCGTCGTCGGCGCCGACGGGCTGCACTCGAAGGTGCGGCGGCTGGCGTTCGACCCACAGTCGCGGCACGTGCACCACCTCGGCATGTACCTGGCCGTGTACACCACCGACAACATGCTCGGCCTGGACAACTGGCAGATCTGGCTACGCGACGACACGGCCGGCGCCGGGATCTACCCGGCCCGCGACAACACCGAGTTGCGGGTCAACGTCGGTTTCTTCGCCGATCCGATCGACTACGACCACCGCGACCTCGACGCTCAGCGGCAGCTCGTCGCCGAGCGTGCCGCGTCGCTGGGCTGGGAGATGCCCCGGCTGCTCAAGGCGATGTGGCACGCGCCCGACTTCTACTTCGACGCGATGGCCCAGGTCCGGTTGGACTCATGGTCGAACGGCCGGATCACGCTCGTCGGCGACGCCGCCTACTGCGCGTCGCCGATGTCGGGGCAGGGCACCAGCCTCGCGCTCGTCGGCGCGTACGTCGTCGCCGATGAGCTGGCCCGCTCCGGCGGCGATCCCCGAGCGGCGCTGGGCCGCTACGAGGCCCGGATGCGCCCGTTCGCCGAGCTGAACCAGGCACTCGCCACCGAGAACCTGGGCGCGCCGGCGGCCGAGGAGTCCATCGAACGGGCGAAGTGGGCCATCACGCTCTGACGCCGCTGCCACCCCCCGGTCGCCCCTGACGGGTCGTAGGGTCGCTGCCATGCCGATCACGCTTGGCGGCGCTATCGGCCACCCACTCGGCGGAATGGGCAATCATCCGGGAATCTCCACCCAGCGGGTGGCCGCCTCGAAGGTGTCCTCGGGGGTGGCGTTGAATGCAATCGCCGCGTCGGGAGCATGCCGACGCACTAGGTTGACCACGCGTTCGAGCAGATCCAGCTGATTGCGCACGCCGCCACCGATGACGACGCATTCCCAAGGCTGCGCGCGAAGGGCGGCGGTGACGACTGCCTCTATGTCGTCACTGCCGTCGAGACCGAACAAACAGAACTCAGCCGCCACGCCGTGTTCGGCGAAGCGGGTCCGTCCGGCTTCGATGCCGTCTGCTACCGGCTTGGGGTCCCAAGGCCCGGGCACCCGATACGGATCGAGTCCGATCACAAGCACGCGGGGTGTGAGGGCCGGTGTGTCCACTGCTGAAGACTATGTCGCGGCGGGGGTGGCTCTCCACATTCGGCTGCCTATAGGTGGCGACGCACGCAAGCGCCGCCGCCACCTATAGGGCTCTACCGCCGGAGGCCGGCTGCTCGCACCATGTCGGGTCAGAACTGCAGCGTCGGCAGGACCGCGACCGAGACTGCCCGGCTGGTCTTCTTGGTCGCCTCGTCGGCAACCGCCGCCGTGTCGATGGGCGGCTGTGTTGTCGCCGGGTATACCTGCCGTCTCGCCTCCGCAAAGCCGTTGTACGCGGAACAGCTGTATATCGTGATCACGTAGCTGTAGTTGGGCCCGACGCTTGAGCGGATAGCGCCGGAGCGCGACGAGTTTAGGCCGTCGTGCTGTGCAGCACGGCCGCGCCGCGGAACCGCTCCGCCGCCAGGTCAGCCAGGGCCGTGTCCGCCTCGGCCAGGGGATATCCGGTGACGCTCACCCGCAACCGGTGCCGCCGCGCGAGGTCGAGGAACTGGCGGCCGTCCTCGCGGGTGTTCGCCGTCACGCTGCACAGCCGCCGCTCCTGGAAGAGGTGCTCGGCGTAGTGCAGCGGCGGGATGTCGGTCAGGTGGATCCCGGCGATCGCCAGCGTGCCGCCCCGGTCCAGCGCGGCCAGCGCCGGGGGCACCAGCGTGCCGACCGGGGCGAACAGGATCGCGGCGTCGAGCGGCTCGGGCGGCGGGCCGTCGGCCGAGGCCGACGCGGCGCCGAGGGACAGCGCCAGCTCCCGGGCGGCCCGCGATCGCGTGACCACATGCACGGTGGCGCCCTCGGCGATCGCGACCTGCGCGGCGAGATGCCCCGACCCGCCGAACCCGTAGACGCCCAGCCGCCCGCCCGGCGGCAGCTCGCAGCGGCGCAGCGCCCGGTAGCCGATGATCCCGGCGCACAGCAGCGGCGCGACCTCGTCGTCGGCGTATCCGTCCGGCAGCCGGTACACGTAGGCGGCGGGGGCGACGCAGAACTCGGCGTATCCGCCGTCGGCGTCCCACCCGGTGTACCGCGAGCCGGGGCACAGGTTCTCCGCGCCCCGACGGCAGTACCGGCAGGTGCCGCACGTCCGGCGCAGCCAGGCCACCCCGACCCGGTCACCCACCACCGGATCGGACACGCCCGCGCCCAGCCGCTCCACCGTGCCGACCACCTCGTGGCCGGGAACGGTGCCCGGCCGGTGCGGCGGCAGGTCGCCCTCGGCCAGGTGGAGATCGGTGCGGCAGACCGCGCACGCGCGCACCCGGATGAGTACCTCGTCGTCGGCCGGCTCCGGGATCGGCAGCGTCACGCGGCGCAGCGGACGGGTCGCGATCGGACCGGGCCGCTCAACCCGCCACGCGCTCATCGTCTCCATCCGTCCCCTCCCCCTCCCTCTCCCCGCCTCCCGCGCCCGACCCGCCGTGCGTTGATCTTGCACTTGTGGTGCCTGACAAACCGGGCATTCAGGGCGTGTCACGGCACCACAACTGCAAGATCGGCACGACCTCCCCGCGGGGGTCACCGCCGGCCCGCGACCGCCCGTTTCGCGGCGAAGAAGGCGCGCAGGCGACCGATCGGCCAGGTGTTGACGACGTCGGCGGCGGTGAGCCAGCCGCGCTGGGCGGTGCCGATGCCGTAGCGCAGGTGATCCAGGTGTACCGGTGCGTGTGCGTCGGTGTCGACGGCGAACTTGGCGCCGAGGCGCCGGGCGCGCAGGATGAGCTCGTCGGGCAGGTCCAGCCGGTCGGGGAAGGCGTTGATCTCCAGCACCGTGCCGGTGCGGGCCGCGGCGGCGAACACCGCGTCGTAGTCGGCGTCCAGCGGCGGCCGCTTCCCGATCAGGCGGGTCGTCGGGTGGCCGAGGATCGTGACGAACGGGTTCTCGCAGGCGCGCACGAGCCGCCGGGTGAGCTCAGCAGCCGGCTGCGTGAAGTGCGAGTGCACCGAGGCCACGCACAGGTCGAACCCGCTGAGGAACGCGTCGTCCCAGTCCAGTTCGCCGTCCGGGCCGATGTTGAGCTCCGTGCCGTGCAGCAGCACCGGACCGTCCGGCGAGGCCAGCTCGCGCAGCCGTTCGCGCTGGGCGAGCATCTTCTCGTCGGTCATGCGCTGCATGGGCATGTTCTTCGCGTGGTCGGTGACCGCGTAGTACTCGTAGCCCCGTTCCCGGGCCGCGGCGACCATCTCGGCGAGCGGCGCGACACCGTCGGTGAGGTCGGTGTGCGTGTGCAGGTCGCCGCGGATGTCGGTGCCGGTCACCAGATCCGGCAGCGTGCCCTCCCGGGCCGCGGCGAGCTCGCCCCGGTCCTCCCGCAGCGGGGGCGGGATCCACTGCAGGCCGAGCCGCGCGTACACCTCCTCCTCGGAACGCGCCGCGACGAGGCAGCCGTCCACGATGCGGAACAGCCCGTACTCGGAGAGCTTGAACCCGGCGCGGGCGGCGAGCTCGCGGAGGCGCACGTTGTGGGCCTTGGCCCCGGTGAAGTACTGCAGCGCCGCGCCCCAGGCCACGGCGTCGACCACCCGCAGGTCCACCTGCAGGTCGCCGCGGAGCCGGACCGAGGACTTCGTCGGTCCGCGGGCCAGCACGTCGACGACCTCCGGCAGCCGCGTGAAGGCGTCCATCAGCGCGCCCGGCTCCATCGCCGCGGCGAGGACGTCGACGTCGCCGATGCTCTCGCGGAACCGGCGCAGCGAGCCGGCCCAGGTGCAGCGCAGGCACCCCGGCACGGCGCACAGCGCGGCGACGATCTGCTCCGCGGCGTCCGTCGCCGCCGAGATGAGGGTGCGGCCGTGGCTGCGCTCCAGCACGTCGATGCCGTGCAGGATGTTCTCGGCCGCCCTCGCCCCGAAACCCGGGCGGCCGCTGAGCCGGCCGGCGAGGATCGCGTCGCGCAGCCCGTCGATGGAGGCGACGCCCAGCTCCTCGTGCAGCCGCACGGCACGTTTCGGCCCGAGGGTCGGGATCCGGGTCAGTTCCAGCACGCCGGACGGCACCTTCATCCGCAGCGCGTCCACCGCGGCGATGTGGCCGGTGCGCAGATACTCGACGACCTTGCAGGCGATCGACGCGCCGACGTTGGGAATCCGCCGCAGCCCGTCGGCGTCCAGGCTGGCGATGTCGGCCGGGTGCCCGGCGACGGCCCGGGCCGCCTTCTCGTACACCCGAGCCTTGAACGCCTCGTCCCCGCCGGTCACCGCGATCAGATCGGCGTACTCCTGCAGCAGCGCCGCGACGGTGTCGTTCGTCCGCGCCATCAGCCCAGCGTAGGCAGCCCGAATTCGCGGTCGCCAGGCCCGGCCGCTCAGCTGGCGGGGTCCCCCGCGCGCGCCGCCTCGATCCTGCAGTCGGAGCCGGGGAACACCAGCGCCTCGTGCTGGGTGTCCAGCCAGCGCACGACGTATGGCGGAGTGCCGTCGTCCCTTCTGACCCCGGTGATGACGCCGATGCGCCGGTGGTCACCGACGCGCTTGCCCTCTTCGATGATGCGATCGCCTACGTGCGCTCTCATCGGCCGTCCCCTTCGCCGTCGTACCCGGTCGTGGTACCGGTGGCAACGATTCCCCGGCCGTCGCGTCCTATGCCGCCGTGGATGCCGGGAGACGCCGGGACTTTCGGCCCTGCGACCGGGGCGTCGGCGCGAGGGAGCATTGGCAGTGGAGTACCCGTTCGGCACGGGAGGAGACGATCACGTCATGGCCACCGTGAAACGCTGGACGGTCGACGTGCGCATCGACGAGCGCGGCGGACGTACGCACGCGGAGGCGCGCCTGCACAGCGGCGAGACCGCTCGGCTCACCGGCGTCGGGGACGCGCGGCTGAATCCGGCCGACACCGACGTCCCGGCGATCGGCGACGAGCTCGCCGCGGCGCGGGCGCTGTCGGATCTGGGCCATCAGCTGCTGGTGACCACCGCCGCCGACCTTCGGGCCGTCGTCGGGCACCCTGTGCGCCTCGGCACGTGAAGGTCGGCGCGTAAAGATCGGGCACAGGCCGTGTGGATCGCAGCCGGTGCCAGCGAGTCGGCGGCGCGGCGCCGTCCGCCGCGCCGCGCGGGACGGAGGTTTGGCGATGGCTTACGAATTCGGGCCGATCGTCGTCGGCGTCGACGGATCGGCACACAGCATCGGCGCGCTGCGCTGGGGCGCCGACGAGGCCTGCCGGTGGACCCGGATGCTCCGGGCCGTGGCCGTGCTGCCAGGGGACGGTACGACTGGGCCGGCCTCACCGGTGCGGCCGGACATCGCGGCGGACGCGGCCGACGAGGCCCGGCGATGGCGGGTCGGCGTGGCGGCCGAGGCCCAGACCCGCTACGGCTCCCCCGTGGCGGTCCTGCGCGAACTCGCCGCCGAGGCCCGCCTCCTCGTGGTCGGTGGCCGCGGCACCGGCGGAGACGGCGACAAGCCACTTGGCTCCGTCAGCCAGGCGCTCGGCACCCGGGCGGACGCCCCGGTGCTGATCGTGCACGACGCCCGCCGATGGGCCGGCGCCGACGCGGCGCTGCCCCACTGCGGGCCGGTCGTCGTCGGCTTCGACGGCTCCGACTCGGCCCGGCGCGCCCTGCGCCTCGCCTTCGAGGAGTCGTCCGTCCGCTGCAGCCGGCTCGTCATCGTGCAGGCGTGGCCGCACCCGCGACTGTGGCACCCGGGATCGGTGCGCGGCGCCGACCTCAGCGCCGACGACACCCTCGTCCGGGAGGCGCTGCGGGATGCCGCCGCGCCCTGGTGCGCCAAGTACCCGCTGCTCGATGTCGAGGTGCGCAGCGAGCCGGGCGACCCGGTGCACGCGCTCGCCGTGGTGTCGCAGTGGGCGAGCCTGCTGGTCCTCGGTACCCGCTGCCCGGCCGACCGCGTCCAGCCGCCGAACCCTTCGGTGACGGACCGGGTCCTGCGGGTCGCCGCCTGTCCCGTCCTCATCGCCCACGGCCCGAGCCGGGCTCACGCCGAGC
Source organism: Dactylosporangium sp. NPDC051484 (assembly GCF_040689395.1). NCBI lineage: Bacteria > Bacillati > Actinomycetota > Actinomycetes > Micromonosporales > Micromonosporaceae > Dactylosporangium > Dactylosporangium sp. NPDC051484. The sequence goes on from NZ_JBFAZX010000025.1 coordinate 45,331, forward strand.
CGGTCGTCACCCCCGCCATGACTACCACGTGAGGCGGCCGGCGGCGCTGACCGCCTAGCGTGGTGAGAAGGCCGTATCCGGTGGGGAGGGATGCCGGGAGGGGTGAAGTCCGATGGCCGTAGCCATTGTCGTCGTCGCGCTCTTGGTGAGCACGTGCGTCACGCTGATCGTCCTGCACACCGTGGCGATCCGGCGGCGAGGATCGGCCGGCGGCCGGTCCTACCCGCGGTTCGCCGTGTGGCTGCTGGCCACGGCCGCGCATCGGCGCTACCTGGCCGAGCGCCGTGCCACGCGGGCGCTGCTGGCGGGCCGGCTCGGCCGGGCGGAGTACCGCGCCCGGGTGGCCGCGATGGCGCAGCGGGAGGACGCCGAACGGCCGCTCGACGTGCCGCGGATGCGCCAGTGACCCTCCGGACGTCCCGGGACCCGGTCCGTCCATCACGAAGCGGCGGGGTGCGCGCCCGTCACCCGACGGGGGTGACCTCGGCCCGGTCCGCGGGTGACGTTCGGCCCGTGTGCGCGCGAGCGAGCCGGTCCAAGGTGGGGAGTGTGGGGTCGGCATGCCCCGCGGGGCCGGAGGAGGAAAACCATGACGTACCGCATCGCCATCAACGGGTTCGGCCGGATCGGCCGGGACTTCATCCGGTGTCTCGTCGAACGGGACCTGCTCGGCCGGGCGATCACCGTCGTCGCGATCAACGACCTGTTCGACACGGGCGCACTCGCGCACCTGCTGCAGCACGATTCCACGTTCGGCCGGCTGCGCGCGACGGTGGACGTCGAACCGTCCGGCGGCGGTATGACCGTCGGCGGCCAGTTCATCGAGGTGCTGCGCCAGCGCGACCCGGCCGTCCTGCCGTGGGCCGACCTCGACGTCGACCTCGTCATCGAGTCGACCGGGCGGTTCCGCAGCCGCGACGACGCGGTGGTGCACCTCAAGTCCGGCGCCCGGAGGGTGCTCATCTCAGCGCCAGGCAAGGACGTCGACGCGACGCTCGTGCTCGGCGTCAACGGCCAGTCGTACGATCCGCAGGCGCACGAGGTCGTCTCCGCGGCGTCGTGCACCACCAACTGCGCCGCCCCGATGGCCCAGGTGCTGCACAACGCGTTCGGCATCGAACAGGGCTACCTGACCACCGTGCACGCCTACACCAACGACCAGGTCGTGCTCGACGCGCCGCACAAGGACCTGCGCCGGGCCCGCACCGCCGCCACGAACATCATCCCCACCAGCACCGGGGCGGCCAAGGCGATCGGCCTGGTGCTGCCGCAACTGGCCGGCCGGCTCGGCGGCGTCGCGCTGCGGGTGCCGGTCGAGAACGGCTCGATGACCGACCTGACCGTGCGGCTGTCCCAGGCAGCGACCGTCGAGCAGGTCAACGCGGCGTTCGCCGCTGCCGCGGCCGGGCCGCTCGCGGGGATCCTGCGCTACAGCGAGGCGCCGCTGGTGTCCCGCGACAGCATCGGCGACCCGGCCTCGTGCGTCTTCGACGCCGGCCTCACCGCCGCCGACGGCCACCTGGTGAAGGTCTTCGGCTGGTACGACAACGAGTGGGGTTACACCAACCGGCTCGTCGACCTCGCACTGGTCTTCTCCGCCGCGGACCGGTAGCCGGCGCCGGGACGAGCGACGGTCCGCACCCTGGGGTGCGGACCGTCGCTGTTTGTCATTGCCGTCGTCGGGGCCGGGTGTCAGTAGGCCACCAGCCCGGCGTCGCGGAACCGGCCGCGGACCCGCTCGACCAGGTCCGGGTCCGGCGGCGCCGTGTCGCGCAGCGGGAACCGGATGCCGAGCCGGTCGTACTTGGCCGCGCCGAGCCGGTGGAACGGCAGCACGTCGACGCGCTCCACGTTGCCGAGGCCGGCGGCGAACCCGGCGACCCCGTCGACGTCGCCCGGGTCGTCGGTGACACCGGGGACGAGGACGTAGCGGACCCACACGGGCGTGCCGCGGGCGGCCAGCCGGCGGGCGAATTCCAGGGTGGGCCGGACCTCGCCGCCGGTGAGCCGGCGGTAGTGGGCCGGGTCCCAGGACTTGATGTCCAGCAGCACGAGGTCGGTCAGGTCGAGCAGGTCCTCGCCGGCCCGGGCGCCCAGCGCGCCCGAGGTGTCCAGCGCGGTGTGCAGGCCGAGCTCCTTCGCGCCGGCGAACAGCGCGCGGGTGAACGCCGGTTGCAGCAGCGGCTCGCCGCCGCTGACCGTCATCCCCCCGCCGGTGCTACGGGCGAAGGCCGCGAAGCCCCGAGCCGTGTCCAGCACCGCGCCGGCCGTGGTCGCGGTGCCGTCGCGCATCCGCCAGGTGTCCGGGTTCTGGCAGTACAGGCAGCGCAGCGGGCAGCCGCTCAGGAACGCGACGAAGCGGGTGCCCGGGCCGTCCACGCCCGTGGAGACGTCCCACGAGTGCAGCCGCCCGGGCACCTCGAGATTGTTCATCGCGCGCCGTGGAAGGTGCGGTTGATGACGTCGCGCTGCTGCTCCGGGGTGAGCTTGACGAAGTTGACCGCGTAGCCGGAGACGCGGATGGTCAGCTGCGGGTAGCGCTCCGGATGCGCCATCGCGTCCACCAACCTCGCCCGGTCGAGCACGTTGACGTTGAGGTGGAAGCCGCCGGACGAGGTGTAGGCGTCGAGGATCCCGGCCAGGTTGCCGATCCGCTCCTCGTCGGCGCGGCCCAGGCCGTCGGGCGTGACGGTGCTGGTGAGTGAGATGCCGTCGCGCGCGGCGGCGTAGGGCAGCTTCGCCACCGACAGCGCCGAGGCGACCATGCCGTGCACGTCGCGGCCGTTCATCGGGTTGGCGCCCGGCGCGAACGGCTCGCCGGCGCGGCGGCCGTCGGGCGTGTTGCCGGTGTGCTTGCCGTACACCACGTTCGAGGTGATGGTGAGCACCGACTGGGTGTGGATCGCCTCGCGGTATGCGGGGTTGCTGCGCACCTTGTCCATGAACGCCTCGACGAGCCACACCGCGATGCTGTCGGCGCGGTCGTCGCCGTTGCCGTACGCGGGGTACTCGCCCTCGACGCGGTAGTCGACGACGAGCCCGGTCTCGTCGCGCACGGGGCGCACCGTGGCGTAGCGGATCGCCGACAGGCTGTCGGCGGCCACCGAGAGCCCGGCGATGCCGCAGGCGAGGAAGCGGCGCACCGGGTAGTCGTGCAGCGCCATCTCGATCCGCTCGTACGCGTACTTGTCGTGCATGTAGTGGATGATGTTCAGCGCGTCGACGTAGGTGCGGGCGAGCCAGTCCAGGGTGCGGTCGAACGCGGCCATCACCTGCTCGTAGTCCAGCACGTCGCCGGGGATCGGCTCGGTGCGCGGCGACACCTGCGCGCCGGTCATCTCGTCGCGACCGCCGTTGATGGCGTACAGCAACGCCTTGGCCACGTTGACCCGGGCGCCGAAGAACTGCATGTCCTTGCCGGTCCGCATCGCCGAGACGCAGCAGGCGATCGCGGTGTCGTCGTCGCAGTAGCCGCGCAGCAGGTCGTCGTTCTCGTACTGGATCGCGCTGGTGTCCAGCGACACCTTGGCGCAGAAGCGCTTGAACGGCTCCGGCAGCGCCGGGGACCACAGCACGGTCAGGTTCGGCTCGGGTGCCGGGCCGAGGTTGTACAGCGTCTGCAGGTACCGGAACGAGGTCCGGGTCACCAGGGTCCGCCCGTCAGCGCCCTCACTGCCCATCCCGCCGATCGACTCGGTGACCCAGGTCGGGTCGCCGGAGAACAGCTCGTCGTACTCGGGCGTGCGCAGGAACCGGATGATGCGCAGCTTGATGACGAAGTCGTCGACGAGCTCCTGCGCCTCGGTCTCGCTCAGCGTGCCGTCGGCGAGGTCGCGCTCGAGGTACACGTCGAGGAACGTCGAGGTGCGCCCGAGCGACATCGCCGCGCCGTTCTGCTCCTTGGTGGCGGCGAGGTAGGCGAAGTACAGCCACTGCACCGCCTCGCGCGCGGTCCGCGCCGGCTTGGAGATGTCGTACCCGTAGGAGGCGGCCATCGCCTTGAGCTCGTCGAGGGCGCGCAGCTGCTCGGCGAGTTCCTCGCGGTCGCGCACCACGTCGGCGGTCGCCGCGTGCTCGTCCAGCGACGCCTTGTCCCGCCGCTTGGCCTCGATGAGGAAGTCCACGCCGTACAGCGGAACCCGCCGGTAGTCGCCGATGATCCGGCCGCGGCCGTACGCGTCGGGCAGCCCGGTGATGACGCCGGCCTTGCGCGCCGCCAGGATCTGCGGCGTGTAGGCGTCGAAGACCGCGGCGTTGTGGGTCTTGCGGTACCGCGTGAAGACCTCCTTGACGCTCGCGTCGAGCTCGTAGCCGTAGGCGCGCAGCCCGTTCTCGACCATCCGCAGTCCGCCGAAGGGCATGATGGCCCGCCGCAGCGGCGCGTCGGTCTGCAGGCCGACGATCAGCTCGCGGTCGCGGTCGATGTAGCCGGGCGCGTGGGCGGTGATCGAGGCCGGCGTGCGGGCGTCGACGTCGTAGATGCCGCGCTCGCGCTCGGCCGGGAACATCTCGGTCAGCAGGCCCCAGATGTGCCGGGTCCGCTCGGTCGGGCCGGCGAGGAAGGCCCCGTCGCCCTCGTACGGCGAGACGTTGGCGCGTACGAAGCCGGCGACGTCGACCTCGTCGCGCCACCGTCCGCCGCGGAAGCCGCGCCAGGCGGCGAGTCCGGTGCCGGCGGGGACGCTGGTGGTGGTCATCGTTCCTCCTGAGTCGGTTCGCTTCCCCTTCAGCGTCGCCGCTGCGGCGCCGTTCAGGCAGGGCCCGAAGTCCCGGGCGCGGGGGCCGTCCGCGCCTGCCCCGGCCCGGCAGAGGTGCCTACGCTGTGCTTGAGGCCGGAGGAGGTGGGTCGCTCGTGTCGGAAGCGTCGATCGGATCGGACGGGGCGGTTGGTGTCGTGACCGTCGGTGCCGACGCCGAGCTGCAGCAGGTGGTCGACGCCGTCGAGGGCGCCGGCGCCCGGGCGGTGGCGGTGGTGGACGGATCGGGCCGGCTGCTCGGCATGGTCGATCCCGGCGCCTACCCGCAGCTGTTCGAGGCCGATGGGCCACGCGTGGCGGGCACGCCCCGCCAGCGCCGCCGCCGCGACCGCATCGGCGGTGCCACCGCGCGGGATCTCATGACGCCGGCCGCTGAGCCCTACGCCTGGTCGCGGATCGGCCTGTCGTAGCGGGTCCATCGACCCTGCCACGACGGCCCGACCCGTGCCCAGCGTCGGTCCGGACCCTGTGGAGGTGCGGGATGACCAAGGGCTGGGGCTTCTCCCGCGACGATGTCGAGGGCGCGTTCTTCACCCGCTACCTCGAGCTGGGCCTGGACTACGTGTCCTGCTCGCCGTTCCGGGTGCCCGCGGCCCGGCTCGAGGCCGGCCGTAGCGCCGTCACCGCCACCTGCTCGGACACCCGCTGAGCCCGGCGGCTCCGGGACTTAGGACCCGGAGCCGTCGCGCCCATGTTCCCTGGTCCGCCGGCGCCGCTCGATCCAGGCTGAAGGTAGGAATCATCGAGGAGGATGCGATGAACGCGATCGTGAGCGAGCACCGGATCGTCGTCGGCTACGACGGGTCCGACGAGGCGCGGTGGGCGGTCGACTGGGCCGCTGCCGAGGCCGAACGCACGGGCAGCCAGTTGCAGATCGTCAACGCCTACCAGATCGCCTGGCCGGGCGCCTACTACATCGCCGTCGCGGAGCAGATCACGGCCGCGCGGGAGGCCGCCGAACAGCTCGTCGCCGAGATCGTCACGCGGGTCCGCGAGCGCGGCACCGGCATCGACGTCTTCGGCGTCTCGGTCGAGGCGCCGCCCGCGTCCACGCTGCTGGACCTCGGCGACGCCGGCGCCCGGATGATCGTCGTGGGCAACCGCGGCGCCGGCGGGCTGACCAACCTGGTCATGGGGTCCGTCAGCCAGCAGGTCGCCACCCACTCCCACGTCCCGGTCGTGGTCGTCCGCGGCCGCTCCGGCGCCCTCGACGGCCCGGTCGTGGTCGGCGTGGACGGCTCGGCGTCCAGTGACGCCGCGCTGGCGCTGGCGTTCGAGGCCGCCCGGGTGCGCGGGGCCGAGGTGGTCGCCGTCCGTGCCCACGTCATGCCGGCTCAGCCCGCGCTGCCCGTCGAGCACATCGACGCGCAGGAGCGGGCCGCGCTGGACGCCTCGCTGGCCGGTTGGCAGGAGAAGTACCCGGACGTCAAGGTCGAGGCCCTCGTCGCCGACGGCCGCGCGGCCAAGGTGCTCGTCGGCGTCTCGCACACCGCACAGCTCGTCGTCGTCGGCAGCCGCGGCCACGGCGGGTTCGCCGGCCTGCTGCTCGGCTCCGTCGGCCAGCAGCTCATGCACCACGCGGAGTGCCCGGTGCTCATCGCGCACGAGCGCAAGGCGTCGTAAGCGGCCCGGCCCATGGCGCTGGGACCGCACAATCGACCTGGGCACCGATACGCTCCCAGCGCCGGGCTCGGCCGGGAGCCGGCCGAGCCCGGCCTGAGTCAACAGCCGTCGGCGGCCGTCTGGTCGAACTGGTGCGCGTGCAGGGCCGGCGGCATCGGGGACCGGCCCGGGCCGCCGGCGCTCAACCAGGACAGGACCTCGGCGACCGCGGTGTCGTGCAGCACCTCGCCGAGGTACACCGGGCGGCCCCCGCGACGGCGGCCCGCGCGGGACGGCTGCACGACGACCACATTGGAGCGCTCGCACACCGACAGGCACTCGCTGACCCGGACCCGATGACCGTCCGCGGCGCGCAGGGCGCTCAGCAGCGCGTCGTGGTCGACGCCGGGGTGCTTGTCTGGGCTGCCGCAGCAACAGTCCCGGCACACGGTGAGGGTGCAGGCATCGTCCTGGTTCACCGGGTCTGGTGCACCGCTCCGCCGGGCCCGCCGGCGCCGGCCGGCGCCAGCACCCGGCCCGAGCGCTGGTCCGGCTCGCCCGGCACGGGTGCCGCCGGGTCGGTGCCGAGCTCGACGATGCGGTTGTCCCGGTCCACGTGCACGACGTGCGGGCGGTGCCCGGCCACCTCGGCCTCGTCGACGACGTTGAACGACATGATGATGACGAGGTCGCCCGGGGACACGAGCCGGGCCGCCGCTCCGTTGATGCCGATGACGCCGGTGTCCCGTGGGCCCTCGATGACGTAGGTCACGAGGCGGGCGCCGGTGTCGATGTCGACCACGTGCACCTGTTCGCCCTCGACGAGGTTCGCGGCGTCCATGAGCGTGCCATCAATGGTAATCGATCCCACGTAGTGCAGGTCGGCCTGGGTCACCGTGGCTCGATGGATCTTGCCGCCGATCAGGGTGCGCTGCATGTCGTCCTCTCCGGATGGATGCGGGGGTCTTGGAACCGGCCTCCGGACCGGTCGCCGAACGGGCCGGCGCGGCACCGGGGCCATCGATCGATGCCACGCCAATCGCAGCGCGATCGATATCAAGATAGGATAGCCAAACCTAAGTTAGGCAATGCTAACCTACGTTGGCTTCGCCGCGCTGCCCCACCGCGGACCCGACCTGACGAAGGAGTACAGATGATCCGACCGGGCACCCTTCGCGCCCCCCGACGACCAGGCGCCCGACTCGGCCGCGTCGCCATCGCCGCCGCCGCGCTGCTGGCGGCGACCGCGCTCACGGCCTGCGGCGGCAAGGACGAGCCGGCGGCGGCGCCGAGCGGTTCGGCGGCGCCGGCGCGGGCCGCCGCCTTCCCCGTCACGATCGAGCACAAGTTCGGCACGACGAAGATCGATGCCGAGCCGAAGCGGGTCGTCACCGTCGGCTGGAGCGACCAGGACTTCGCGATCGCGCTCGGGGTCGTCCCGGTCAGTACCCGGGAGTGGTTCACCGAGTACCCGAAGTACCCGTGGGTGGCCCCCGTGCTCGGCGGCAAGCCGCTGCCGACGTTCTCGGCCGAGATCAACTTCGAGGCGATCCTGCAGCAGAAGCCCGACCTCATCCTCGCCATCTACGAGACGATCAACCGGGAGACGTACGACCGGCTGAACCAGATCGCGCCGACGGTCGTGCAGTCCAAGGACTACGCCGACGAGCAGACGCCCTGGGACGTCCAGACGCTGACCACCGGCAAGGCGCTGGGCAAGCAGGCCGAGGCGCAGGCCCTCGTGGACAAGGTGAAGGCGAAGATCGCCGAGGTGCGCAAGGCGCACCCGGAGTTCGCCGGCAAGGTGCTCGTTGAGGACTTCGGCCCGGAGAACGGCCAGCACTGGCTCATCCCGGCGGGCGACCCGCGCCGGGCGCTGTTCGACGCGCTGGGCTTCGCCGCGCAGCAGGAGAAGGACGAGATCAGCGAGGAGCGGCTCGACCTGCTCGACCGTGACGTGCTGTTCGTCAACGGGGCGACGAAGGAGACCATGCTCAAGTCGCCGGTCTTCGCGAAGCTGAAGGTCGTCACCGAGGACCGGACGCTGTACACCACCTTCGAGACTCCGCTGGCCGGCGCGCTGTCCTACAGCGGGCCCAACGCGCTGCTCTTCGCGCTCGACCAGCTGGTGCCGCAGCTGGCCGCCGCGACCGACAACAACCCCGCGACGAAGGTCGGCCCCCTGTAGCGCGACGCGCGGGAGACAGACGGGTGCGGCGTCCCGGACGGGACGCCGCACCTTTCGCATGTCCGCGACTGTCATAGCTCGCGGGCGATGAGCGGGCCGAGCCGCTCCAGCACGTCCGGGTCAAGCAGCTCCGAGTGGCCGCAGGCGATCGCGGCCGTGCGCAGCCGGCCCGCCACGTGGGCCCGCCAGCCCTCGGAGGCGTCGCCGGTGTGGCCGGGCTCCGGGACCGTGGCGTCGACGAAGAACACGTCCGCGTCGAGGACGCCGTAGCGCGCGCCCGCCATCATCCGGTCGCTGTCGAGGTAGTTCTCGACCACTCGGGCGATCTGCGCGTCGGTGAGCGCGCCGAGCGCACCGCCGAGGCCCCGCACGAGCGCCACCGCTTCGGGGAGCGACACCGCCGCCGGCACCCGGTAGCCCAGCTCGGTCAGCAGCGCGGCGATCGCCGCCGGCCCGTCCCACTCCCCCGTCGCCGCGGGTGTCGCGTCGGCGCGCGCGTCGAGCATCCCGACGAACGTCACCTCCCGCCCGGTCGCGACGAGCCGCTCGGCGATGACGTGCGCGAGCGCGCCGCCGAACGACCAGCCGAGTAGCCGGACCGGGCCGGCCGGCGCCAGTTCCGCGATCCGCGCCGCGTGCTGCGCCGCCAGCTCGGCCATCGTGGCCGGCAGGTCCGCGTCCCGGCCGAGCCGCGGCGACTGCAGCCCGATCAGCGGGATGTCCTGCGGCAGGTACCGCTTCAGGCCGGCGAACTGCCACACGAGACCGCTCGCCGGCGGCAGGCAGAACAGCGGCGGCCGATCCGTGCCAGCTTGGAGGCCTGGTTGCAGGCCGGCGTGCAGCACGACGACCGGGGCGAGCGCGTCGCCGGGCGGGGCGTCGCCGGCGATCCGCCGGGCCAGCTGCGCCACCGTCGGCGCCGTGAAGAGGTCCGCGACCGGCAGGTCGGCGCCGAGGTCCCGGCGGATCGCGGCGGCGAGCCGCACCAGCAGCAGCGAGTGGGCACCCAGCGCGAACAGGTCGTCGTTCACCCCGACCCGTGCGGCGCCGAGCAGATCCGCGACGATCGCGCACAGCCGGGCCTCGACGCGGCTACGCGGCAGCGCCGGCGCGGCCGCCGTGGCGCCCGCGGGCTCGGGCAGCGCCGCCCGATCGATCTTGCCGTTCGGCGTCTGCGGCAGCTCGTCGAGCACCACGAACGCGGACGGCACCAGGTAGCCCGGCAGCCGATCGGCGAGGTGGTCGCGCAGCTCGGCCGGGGTTACCCGCGCCGCGTCGCCGGTGGCGTAGCCGACGAGGTGATCGCCGCGCGCGACGACGACCGCCCGGCCGACCAGGGGGTGGGCGGCGAGGGCCGCCTCGACCTCGCCCAGCTCGATGCGGTGCCCGCGGACCTTGACCTGATGGTCGGTGCGGCCGAGGAACTCCAGGTCGCCGTCGGGCGTCCAGCGGGCCAGGTCGCCGGTGCGGTATAGCCGCCCGGGTCCGGTGGGGTCGGCGACGAACCGGGTCGCGGTGAGCGCGGGGCGGCCGTGGTAGCCGCGGGTCACCTGGGCGCCGCCGAGGTACAGCTCGCCCGGGACGCCCGGCGGGACCGGCCGCAGCGCGGCGTCCAGGACGTGGGCGGTGGTGCCGGGCAGCGGCCGCCCGATCGTCGGACGGCCGGCTCCGACCGGGGCGGCGGTGGCCCAGACGGTGACCTCGGTCGGCCCGTAGAGGTTGGTCACGCCGCGCGCACGCCGGTGCAGTTCGGCGCCGAGCGCGGGCGGCAGCGCCTCGCCGCCGACCAGGACCCGCAGCCCGGACAGGTCGGTGTCGGCCGCCTCCAGCAGCGCGGTCCACAGTGACGGGGTCGCCTGCATCACCGTCGCCTCGGCCACCAGCGGGGCCAGCAGCGCCGGATCACGCACCTGCTCCCCGGAGGCCAGGATCACGCCGCCGCCACGGCGCAGCGGCTGCAGCAGCTCCAGCACGGCGATGTCGAACGACAGGGTGGTCACGGCGAGCACCCGGTCGCCGGCGGTCACCGGCGCCACCGTGTCGACCGCGGCGAGGAACGCGCCCAGATCGCGGTGGGTGACGACGACGCCCTTCGGCCGTCCGGTCGAGCCCGACGTGTAGATGACGTACGCGGCGGTGCCCGGGTCGGGGGCCACGTACGGCGGCGGCGTCCCGGTGTCCGCCGCGGGTTCGGCCGCGGGGTCCGGGCCGATGACCGGGCAGGCGCCGCCGGCGAAACCGGGGTCGGCGGAGAGAACCACGACCGGCCGGGCGTCGTCGATCATGTACCGCAACCGCTCCGCCGGATACGCCGGGTCGAGCGGCAGGTACGCCGCACCGGTCTTGTGCACGGCGACGACCGCGACGACGAGGTCCACGGTGCGCGGCAGGGCGATGCCGACGAGCCGCTCCGGGCCGGCGCCGCACGCCGCGAGCCGGGCGGCGAGGGCGTCCGACGCCGCGTCGAGCGCCGCGTAGCTGAGGGTCCGGTCCGCACCGCGCACGGCGACGGCGTCCGGGGTGTCCCGCGCGTGCCGGCGCAACGCGGCCACCCACGGCTCCGAGCCCGGTTCAGAGGCCGCGTCAAGGGCCGGCAGCGGGCCGCCGGTGTGCCACCGTGCCAGGTCCCGCTCGTCGTCGCCGGACAGCAGGGCGGCGTCGCCGACCGGCCGGTCCGGATGCTCGGCAAGGTCGGTCAGCAGCCGGACCAGGCGGCTCGCCAGCCGGCGCGCGGTGCCGTCCTCGAACCGGCCGGTGTCGTACTCGACGGTCAGGTCGACGGCCGGTCCGGCGTCGACGAAGGTGACGTTGAGGTCGACCTTCGGGTCGGTGGCGGAGTCCGGTTCGTCGCCGAGGGGCAGGCCGAGCAGCGTGCCGTCGCCGGCAGTGCGGTGGTGGTAGCCGATCATCACCTGGAACAGCGGGTTGCGCCCGGCCGCGCGCGGTGGGTTGACGGCCTCGACGACCTGCTGGAACGGCAGCTCCGCGTGCTCGAACGCGGCAAGGTCGGCGGCGCGGACGCGGCGCAGCAGATCGGTGAACGTCGGCGCCCCGGACAGGTCGGCGCGCAGCACCACGGTGTTGACGAAGAACCCGACGAGGTCGCTCAGGGCCGGGTCGGTGCGGCCGGAGGTCGGGGTGCCGATCGGCACGTCGTCGCCGGCGCCGTGCCGGTGCAGCAGCACGGCGAGGCCCGCGTGCAGGGCCATGAACAGCGTCGCCGACCCGGCGGCGGCGAGGCCGCGCAGCCGGGCGACCAGCTCGGCCGGGAGCGTCGCACTGACCAGGCCGGCCCGGCCGGGGCGCCCGGTGCGGGGCCGGGTGCCGGGCAACGGGATCTCGTCGGGCAGCCCGTGCAGGCAGCTGTGCCAGAACTCCCGCTCCGTGGCCGGGTCGCCCAGCACGTCGGCGTGCCAGGCGGCGTAGTCGGCGTACTGCACCGGCAGCGGCCGCCAGTCCGGGGCGCGACCGGCGAGGCGCGCGAGGTAGGCGTCGCTGAGGTCGCGCAGCAGCGGCCGGTCGGACCACTCGTCCATCGCGATGTGGTGCAGCACCAGGCCCAGGATCGAGCTCCCGCCTGGCTCCTCGACGACGGCGGCCCGCACCGGCAGTTCGGCGCCCAGGTCGAACGGGCGGGACAGCAGCGGGTCGATGGCGTCGCCGACGTCGACCCGCGCCCGCTCGGGCGGGACGATGCGCTGCCCGTCGAGGGTGACGAGGGTGCGCAGCACCTCGTGCCGGGCGAGCACGTCGCCGAGCGCGGCGGCGAGCGCGGCCCGGTCGATCCGGCCGCGCAGCCGCACGAGCAGCGGGTAGTTGTAGGCGGTCGAGGCCGGGTCGAGGTGCTGCAGCAGCAGGAGCCGCTGCTGGGCCGGCGACAGCGGCGGCTGCTCGGCCAGTGCCGCTCGCGGCCGCGGGAGCAGCGGCGGGCGGACCGGGCCGGTGCCGAGCCGGGGCGCCAGCCGCGCCGGGGTCGGCGCGTCGAACAGCTCCCGCAGCGGCAGGTCGGCGCCGAGCTCGGTGCGCAGCCGGCCGAGCAGCCGCATCGCGACGAGCGAGTGCCCGCCGCGGTCGAAGAAGTCGTCCTCGACGCCGAAATCGGCGACGCCGAGCACCTCGCCGAAGATCGCGCACAGCCGCCGCTCGGCGTCGGTGGCGGCGGCCCGCCCGGCGGTGGCCACGGTGCGCGGCTCGGGCAGCGCGGCGGTGTCGAGCTTGCCGTTGACGGTCAGCGGCAGCGCCGCCACGACCGCGTAGGCGGCCGGGACCAGGTGGCCCGGCAGCGCGGCCTTGAGCCCGTCGCGCAGCGCCGCGAGGTCGAAGCCGTCGACGTCGTCGCCGGCGGGCACCACGTAGGCGACGAGACGCTTGCCGCCGGTCGCGTCGGGCGCCGCGAGGACGGCCGCCTGCCGCACGCCCGGCCGGGCCGCGACCGCCGCCTGCACCTCCCCCAGCTCGACCCGGTGGCCGCGGATCTTCACCTGGTCGTCGGTGCGGCCGAGGAAGTCGAGGTTTCCGTCGGGGCGCAGCCGGACGAGGTCGCCGGTGCGGTACATGCGCCCGCCCGGCGTGAACGGGTCGGCGACGAACCGCTCGGCGGTCAGCGCCGGCCGGTTGAGGTAGCCGCGGGCGAGGCCGGCGCCGGTGACGTACAGCTCCCCGGGCACGCCCGGCGGGACGGGGCGCAGCCAGCCGTCGAGGATGTGGGCGCGGGTGTTCCAGATCGGGGTGCCGACCGTCGAGGTGGTGCTGCCGGTGGTGCCGCCGCCGAGGGTGTTGATGGTGTACTCGGTGGGGCCGTACAGGTTGTAGCCGAGCACGCCGTCCGCCTCGCGCAGCGTGCTCCACAGCGGCTGCGGCACGTCCTCGCCGCCGAGCAGCACCAGCGCCGGCCGGTGCGGCCCGTCGAGCAGGCCCTGGTCGAGCAGGTGCTGCGCGTACGTCGGGGTCACGTTGACGACGTCGACACGGTGCCGCCGGCAGTAGGCGGTCAGGGCGGCCGCGTCGCGGCGCAGCTGCTCGTCGCAGACGTGTACGTGGTGGCCCTCGACGAGCCACAGCAGCTCCTCCCAGGACATGTCGAAGGAGAACGACACGGTGTGGGCGATGGTGAGCGTCCGGCCGCCGGCCGCGGCGATGGCCGGTCCGAAGATGGCCTGCCGGTGGTTCTGCTGCATGTTGGTCAGGCCGAGGTACGGCGTGACGACGCCCTTCGGCCGGCCGGTCGAGCCGGAGGTGTAGATGACGTACGCGGGATGCGCGAGCCGCCCAGGCGTGCCGGGCGCGAACGGGCCCAGCTCCCGCGCGGTCAGCGGGGTGTCCGGATACGCCGACAGGTCGAGCGTGTCCAGGCGGGTGCCGCCGAGCCGGCCGGCGCTGAGCACGAGCATCGGCCGGGCGTCCTCGACCATGACCCGCAGGCGCTCGTCGGGGTGGTCGAGCTCCAGCGGCAGGTAGGCGGCGCCGGTGCGCAGCACCGCGAACAGCGCCACCACCATGTCGAGGGAGCGCGGCAGGGCCAGCCCCACGACCCGTTCCGGGCCGGCGCCCGCGGCGAGCAGGTAGCGGGCGAGCCGGTTGACCCGCGCGTCGAGCTCGGCGTAGGTGAGGGTGGTCGCGCCGGCGGTGAGCGCCGGTGCGTGCGGGGTGCGGTCCGCCTGGGCGGCCATCAGCTCCGCGATCGTGTCGGGCAGCACCGGGCGGTCGACACCGGCCAGGCCGGCGAGGGCGGCGGGCTGTCCGGCCTGGCCTGCGACGGGCAGCATGGCGACGGGCGAGTCGATGTCGTCGGCGAGGCACAGCACGATGCGCTCCAGCCGCTCCAGCAACGCCTCGGCCTCCGCGTGCGCTACCACGTCGGCGCGGTACTCCAGCCGCAGCCGTAGCCGCCGGCCCGGGGTGGCGACCCAGGTCAGCGGGTAGTGGGTGGCGTCGACCGCGGTGACGCCGACGATGCCGTGCTCGGCCTCCAGGTCGGTGAACGTGTCGTCGCCGAGGAAGTTCTGCAGCACGTAGAGGCTGTCGAACAGCGTGCCACCACCGCTGCCGGCGGCGCGCTGGATGTCGCCGAGCCCGAGGTACTCGTGCGGCATCATCGCGACCCGGGCGGCCTGGACCCGGTGCAGCACGTCGCGCACCGGCTCCCCCGGTGCGAACGCGATCCGGGCGGGCACGGTGTTGAGGAACACGCCGACGACCTCGTCGATGCCGTCGAGCTCGGTCGGGCGGCCGGCCACGGTGGTGCCGAAGACCGCCTCCGCGCGGCCGGTCGCGTGGGCGAGCACCAGGCCGAGGGCCGTGCTGAGCATCGCGTTGAGGGTGACGCCGGCACCGCGGGCCCGCGCGACGAGCCGCGCGGTCCGCTCCTCGGTCAGCTGCCGGGCGAGGCTCGTGGCGAGCACGGGCCGGGTGCCGGCGGCCTGCGGGTAGAGCAGGGTCGGTTCGGCGAGTCCGGCCAGTTCCGCGGCCCAGGCGGCGGCGGAGGCGGCGGTGTCCTGCCGGGCGAGCCACTCGAGGTAGTCGGTGAACCGCCCAGCGGGTTCGGGTGGGGTCTGGCCGGCGTAGTGCGCGAACAGGTCGCGCAGGACCAGCTCGCGGGACCAGCCGTCCCAGAGCAGGAGGTGGTAGGTGAACAGCAGCCGGTCGGTGCCGTCGGGCCGGCGTACGACGGTGAGCCGGGCCAGCGGCGGCTGGGCGAGGTCGAACGGCTGGGACCGGTCCGCGGCCATGATGCGGTCGAGGTCGGCGTCTCCGTCCGCCTCGACGGCGTCGACCCGGCCGGTGAGCCCGGTGCCGAGCAGCGCGACCGGGCGCGGCCGGCCGTCGGCGGTGAAGCCGAGCCGGATCGCCGGGTGCCGCCGCAGGACCCGGGTCCAGGCCCGCGCGAGCCGGTCCGGGTCGATCCGGTCCGCGAAGTCGAAGGCGTTCTGGGCGACGTACACGTCGGCGTCTCCGGCGAGGCGGGCCTGGACGAACAGGCCCTCCTGCAGCGGCGAGAGCGGCCACGCCTGGATGCCGCCGCCGGACAACTCGCCCAGCGCGGTGGCCCACTCGCCGGCCAGGCCGTCGACGTCGAGGCCGTCGTCGGCGTAGGTGAGCACGGCGCGCAGCTGCGGGCCGTCCGGGGTGGCGTGGCAGGCCGCGTTGATCTCCAGCAGATACGGGGTGCCCAGATCCGGGTCCGGCGCGGCGCGCAGGGCGCCGGCCTCGGGCGCGGTGTCCCAGTCGGCGGTCCCGCCGCCGAAGCGGCCGAGGTAGTTGAACAGCACCTGCGGGGTGCCGAGCCGGGCGAGCGCGGGGGCCGTACGGGCGTTGGCGTAGCGCAGCAGGCCGAAGCCGATGCCGTTGTCGGGGGCGGCGGCGAGCCGCTCGCGGACGTCGGCGAGCGCCTCGGCCGGCGTGCCCGGGACCGCCGGCAGCCGCACCGGTGCGATGGCGGTGAACCAGCCGATCGTGCGGGACAGGTCGGTGCCGGGGAACGGTTCCCGGCCGTGCCGCTCCAGGTCGAGGGTGAGCTCGGCGGACGGGTCCGCCCCGCGGGCCGCGCGCCACCGGGTGACGGCGAGGCGCAGGCCGGCCACGAGCAGGCCGGTGACGTCGCCGCCGGCGGCGGCGAGCAGTGCCTCGGTGACGGCGGGCGGCAGCCGCAACTCGTGGTCGCGGGTCGCGCCGACGGTGAGCCCGACCGTGTGCCGGGCGGGGTCGAGGTCGCCGCCCGGGGCGAGGGTCCGGCTCCAGTGCTCGAACTCGCCCATCCGGGCCGCCTGCCCGGCCTGCTCGTGCAGCAGCCGCGCGTAGGCGCGCAGGGAGGTGCCGGCCGGGCCGGGTTCCGGGTCGCGTAGTTCGTCGGTGAGGATGCGCCAGGACACGCCGTCGACCACGAGGTGGTGCGCGACGAGCAGGAGCCGCCCCTGCCGGTCCGGGCCGCGGTCGAACCACACGGCCTGCAGCGTCGCGCCGGCGTCCGGGTCGAGGCGGTCGGCGGCGGCGTCGGACTCGGCGCCGATCCGCTCGCGCAGCGCCTCGTCGCCGAGGCCGGCCGCGTCGACCCGGCGCAGCTCCAGCGCGCCGTCCAGCACGGCGTCGGTGGCGGGCCGGGCCTCCAGCGACCACAGCAGCGGCGAGGGGCGGTGCAGCCGCAGGCGAAGGGCGTCGTGCCGGCGGACCAGGGCACGCAGTCGGTCCGCGATCCCCTCGCGGGTGCTGCCGGCCGGGGTGAGCAGCAGCTCGGCCTGGTTGTGCCGGTGGATGCGGCCGCCGAGTTCGGCGAGCCGCTGCACGATCGGCAGCAGCGGCACCTCACCGACGCCGTCACCGTCCCCGCCGGTGGGTGCTGCCGGGGGCGCGGCGAGCGGCTCGGCCGGATTAGCCGACGCGGCCTGCGTCGCCAGGGCAGCCAGAGCCGCCGGGGTGCGGTGCGTGAAGACGTCGCGCGGGGTCAGCGTGAGCCCGGCGCGGCGGGCGCGGTTGACGAGCTGGATCGCGATGATGCTGTCGCCACCGACGGTGAAGAAGTCCTCGTCGGCCGCGACCGCGCGCACGCCGACGACTTCGGCGACCAGCTCCCGCAGGAGCCGCTGGGCCGGCGGCTCGTCGCCGTCGACCTCGACCGGGCCGCGGTCGCCGCTGGGCGCCGGGAGGGCGGCGCGGTCGAGCTTGCCGTTGACGGTCAGCGGTAGCGCGTCCAGCCACTCGTAGGCGGACGGCAGCATGTATGCGGGCAGCCGCCGGGCGAGGGCGTCCCGGATCGTGTCGTCCGCGCCGCGGCGGCCGACGAGGTAGGCGACGAGCCGCCCGTCGTGCAGCGCGGCCGCGGCGGTGACGACGCCGTCGAGCGCCGACAGCGCCGACTCGACCTCGCCGAGCTCGATGCGGTGGCCGCGGACCTTCACCTGCTGGTCGGAGCGGCCGGCGTAGACGAGGTCGCCGGTCGGGGTGCGGCGGGCGAGGTCGCCGCTGCGGTACAGCCGTCCGGGCCCGAACGGGTTGGCCACGAACCGGGCCGCGGTGAGGCCGGGCCGGTCGAGGTAGCCGCGGGCGAGCTGCTCGCCCTCGACGTAGATCTCGCCGGTGACGCCGGCCGGGGCGGGGAGCAGGCGGTCGTCGAGGACGTGGACGCGCAGGCCCGGCAGCGGCGCGCCGATGACGCTGCCGGCTGCGGTGTCGGCTCTGGCCAGGGCACGGAACGTGACGTGCACCGTGGTCTCGGTGATGCCGTACATGTTGACCAGCAGCGGCGCGTCGTCGGCGTGCCGGGCGTACCACGGCGCCAACCGGGAGAGGTCGAGCGCCTCGCCGCCGAAGACGACGTAGCGCAGCGCGAGTCCCGCGGTGTCCTCGCCGGTGAGCGGGTAGAACGCCGACGGCGTCTGGTTGAGCACCGTGACCCGCTCGTCGCGCAGCAGGGCGGCGAAGCGGCGCGGGTCGCGGGTCACGTCGCCGCCGACGATGACGAGCCGGCCGCCGTGCAGCAGCGCGCCCCACAGCTCCCACACGGAGAAGTCGAACGCCGAGGAGTGGAACATCGTCCACACGTCGTCGGGGCCGAAGGTGAACAGCTCGCGGGCGGCGGCGAACAGCGTCAGCACGTTGCGGTGGGTGACCGCGACGCCCTTCGGCTGCCCCGTCGACCCGGAGGTGTAGATGACGTAGGCGGTGTTGTCCGGGCGGGGATCCGCGCCGGCGACCGGTCCGGCCGGGTGGGCGGGCAGCGGATCGTCGAGGAGGACGACCGGTATCCCGCCGGGCACCGCGAGCCCGGGTGCGGTGGCCCGGTCGGTGAGCACGCAGACGGGTGCGGCGTCGTCGAGGATGTACGCCACCCGCGCGGCCGGCGCGCCGAGGTCGACCGGGACGTAGCAGCCGCCGGAGCGCACGACGGCGAGCAGCGCGACGATCAGGCCGCTGCCGCGGGGCAGCGCGACGGCGACCCGCGACTCGGGCCGCACGCCGCGCGCGGCCAGCTCGTGGGCGAGCCGATCGGCGCGGGCGTCGAGCTCGGCGTAGGTGAGCCGGTCGGCGCCGTGGCTGACCGCGACGGCGGCCGGGTCGGCGGTGAACCGCGCGGCGAGGGTCCCGGTGACACCGGCGGCGAGCGGCCGCAGCGCGGCGCCGGAGCCGGAGCCGGAGTCGAGGCCGGGCAGGTCGGCGACCGGCGTGGCGAACCCGTCGGCGAGCCGGTCGAGGATCGACTCGACCGCGGCCAGCAGGATCCGGGCCCGCGCCGCGCCGACGAGCGCTGTGTCGTACTTGACCTCCAGGGTCAACTGCTCGCCGGGGAACGCGACCAGGGCGAGCGGGTAGTGCGGCGAGTCGGTGCCGGTGAAGCCGAGCACGGTCAGCCCGGCGTCCTCGTCCGCGCGGACGGCGGGGAAGTTCTCCACCACGACCAGCGAGTCGAACAGGTCGCGGGTGCCGGCCAGCCGGGCCAGTTCGGCGAGGCCGACGTGCTGGGCGTCCAGGACCTCCGTCTGCTGCTCCTGCAGCCGGGTGAGCACGGCGCCGGCCGGCTCGCCCGGATCCCACGACATCGGCAGCGGCACGGTGTTGATGAGCAGCCCGACGACGGTTTCGACGCCGGGCAGGTCGCCGCCGCGGCCGGAGACGGTGGAGCCGAACACGACCCGGTCGCGGCCGAGCAGGCTGCCTAGGAGCAGACCCCAGGCGGCGTGCACGGCGGTGGACAGGGTGATGCCATGGGCGCGGGCCAGGGCTGCGAGGGCCGCGGTGCGCTGCGCGGGCAGTGCACTGTGGACGCTGTCGTGCGCCGCGACTCGGCTGCCGGCCGGGTAGAGCAGCGCCGGCGTGACGCCCGCGAGCGTGCGGGCCCAGACCTCGCGCGCGGCGGCCGGGTCGCGGGCGAGCACGGACTCGACGTGGTCGCGGTAGGTCACGGCGGTCGCGGGAAGGCCGGTGCCCTGCCGGTAGGCGGTGACGATGTCGTCGAAGACCAGCGGGTAGGACCAGCCGTCGGCGAGGATGTGGTGCATCGTCTCGACCAGCCGGTGGTCGGTGGGGCCGAGCGACACCAGCGCGTAGCGCAGCGCGGGCGGGCTGGCCAGATCGAACGGCTCGGCGAGCTCGGCCGCGCAGAAGGCGGCCAGCTCGTCGGCGAAGCGCACGGACGTGGCCCGCCACGGCACCCGGACGGAGGCGGCGACGGCCTGCACGACACGCCCATCGCGCAGCTCGCGGAACCCGGCGCGCAGGGCCGCGTGGCGGTGCACGGTCGCCTCGACGGCGCGGCGCAGCGCCTCGGGGTCGACCGGTCCGGACAGCCGGGCGACCTGCTGGACCAGGTAGGTGTCGGCGCCCCGTTCGGCGACCAGGTGGTGCACGTACATGCCCTGCTGCAGCGGCAGCATCGGCAGGACGTCCTCGACGGCGCCGAGGTCGCCGGTGAGGTCGTCGACGTCGGCCTGGATCAGGGCGACGAGCGGGAAGTCCGACGGGGTGTGCCCGGCGTGGTCGGTGCAGCGGGTCAGTGCCTCCAGCGCGGCGCGCCAGCGCACGGCGAGCGCGGTCACGTCGGCCTCGGCGAACAGGCCGGCCGGGTAGGACAGGGTCGCCGTGAACGTGGTGCCCTCGGCGCTGTCGGCGGCGAACGCGTTGACCTCCAGGGTCATCGCCGGGTTGGTGGGGTCGACGCCCTCGCGCAGCGGTCCGGTGGGCGCCCAGTCGGCGCCGGCGCCGGCCGGGAAGCGGCCGAGGTAGTTGAACAGGATCTGTGGTACCGCGCCGGTGAGCCGATGCCGCAGGTGGCGCAGCACGCCGTAGCCGGCGCCGCGCGACGGCACCGAACGCAGCTGCTCCTTGACCGCCTTGGCGGCGGCCGCGAGCGCCGGGCCGGCGGCGAGCACCTCGGCCCAGCCCAGCGCCCCGGGGTCGACCCGCACCGGGTGGATGGCCGTGAACCAGCCGACCGTGCGGGACAGGTCGGCGTCTGGCGCGCCGAACACGTCCCCGTCGCGGCCGTGGCCTTCGAGGCTGAGCAGGACCGCCGTGCTCTGCGCCGGCCGCCAGGCCCGCACGGCGAGCGCGAACGCGGTGAGCAGCACGTCGTTGACGGTGCCGTGGAACGCGGCGGGCACCTGGGACAGCAGCGCGCCGCTCACCTCGCTCGGCAGGGTCAGGGTGACCGACCGGACCGTGGCCGCGGTGTCGACGGCGGCGTCGACCGGCCGGGCGCCGAGGATCGGGTCGGGGGTGTCGAGCACCTCGCGCCAGTGGGGCTCCTCGCCGTCGAACCGGTCGGTGTCGGCGAGGCGGGACCAGGCGGCGAACGACACGGGCACCGGGTCGAGGGCGGCCGGGCCGCCGGCCTCGAAGCCGGCCTGAAGGTTAGCCCAAGCGCGGGCGAGGTCGGCACCGATGATGCGCCAGGAGACGCCGTCGATGACGAGGTGGTGGACGACGAGCAGCAGCTCCCGTGCGGCGCTCGACCAGACCGCCGCGACCATGCGGCCGGCGTGGGGGTCGAGCCGGGCGGCGGCGGCCTGGAGCCCGGCGGCGCCGGTGTCGCCCTCGGTCACCGGGACCTCGACGCCGGCGGTGGCGGCGGGCACGGTGACGGTCCAGTCCGGACCGAGGACGGCGCGCAGCAGGTCATGGGTGCCGACCAGGGCGCGCAGCGCGGCGTCGAGCGCGGCGCGGGTCAGCCCGGCCGGGGTGCGCAGGGCCATCGCCTGGTAGAAGTGGCCGAGCGGGGTCTGCGCGTCGCGGGTCTCGGCGAGCATCGCGGTCAGCCGGACCGGTCCCGTGCCGTCGCCGGGGGCGGTGACCGGCGCGGGCGCGGCGGCGGGCAGCGCGGCGGCCACGGCCCGGACGGTGCGGCGGCGGAAGATGTCGCGGGGCGTCACCGGCAGGCCGGCGGCGCGGGCCCGCCCGGCGACGGCGATCGAGGAGATGCTGTCGCCGCCGGCGGCGAAGAAGTCCTCGTCGACGCCGACCTCGGGCATGCCGAGGACCTCGGCGTAGATCGCGCAGAGGGCGCGTTCCCGTTCGTCGCGCGGACCGAGCACCGCGCCGGCCGACGGGGCCGACGGCTCGGGCAGGGCCGCGACGTCGAGCTTGCCGTTGACGGTGAGCGGCAGCGCGGCCACGACGCCGTAGAGGGCCGGGACCATGTAGGACGGCAGCCGCTCGGCGAGCGCGGCCCGCACCACGGCGGGCAGGTCGGCCCCGGCGGCGCCGTCGGGCACCAGGTAGGCGGCGAGACGCCGGGTGCCGGCCGGGCCGGGCCGGGCGACGACGGCCGCCTGCCGGACCTGCGGCAGGGCGGCGACGGCGGCCTCGACCTCGCCGAGCTCGACGCGGTAGCCGCGGATCTTCACCTGGTCGTCGTCGCGGCCGAGGAAGTCGAGGATCTCGCTCGGGCGCTCGCGGACGAGGTCGCCGGTGCGGTACATGCGCCCGCCGGGCACGAACGGGTCGGCCACGAACCGGGACGCGGTGAGGCCCGGCGCGTGCAGGTAGCCGCGGGCCAGGCCGGCGCCGGCGATGTACAGCTCGCCGGCGGTACCGGTCGGCACGGGGCGCAGGAAGGCGTCGAGGACGTAGCCGCGGGTGTTCCAGATCGGCCGGCCCACCGTGGGCGTGGGGCTGTCGCCGGTGCCGGCGCCGAGGGTGTTGATCGTGTACTCGGTGGGGCCGTAGAGGTTGTAGCCGCTCGGCCCGCCGGGCGTGCGCAGCCGGGCCCAGACCGTGTCGGAGACCGCCTCCCCGCCCAGCAGGACGAGCGTCGGCGGGTGGCCGGCCGGGTCGAGCAGCCCCTCGTCGAACAGGTGGTGCGCGTAGGTCGGGGTCACGTTGACGACGTCGATGCCCTGCGCGCGGCAGTAGGCGACGAGGGCGACCGCGTCACGGCGCAACTCCTCGTCGCAGACGTGCACCTCGTGGCCCTCGACCAGCCACAGCAGTTCCTCCCACGACATGTCGAAGGAGAACGACACCGTGTGCGCGATCCGCAGCCGTTCCCGTCCGGCGGCCCGGGCGCGGGCGACCGCGGGGCCGAAGATCTCGGCGCGGTGGTTGAGCTGCATGTTGGTGAGGCCGCGGTACGGCGTGACGACGCCCTTCGGCCGGCCGGTGGACCCCGACGTGTAGATGACGTAGGCGGGCCGGTCGAGCCGGTGCCGGTCGGGCGCGGCGGGCGGCGGGTCGGCCGGGTAGCCGGCGGCCTCGTGCGGTGCGACGGCGGTGCCGCGGTACCGGTCCCGGATGGGCGCGTCCGGCAGCGCGACGAGCAGCGCCGGCCGGGCGTCGTCGAGCATGCCGGCGAGCCGCTCCAGCGGGTGGTCGAGCTCCAGCGGCAGGTAGGCGGCGCCGGCGCGCAGCACCGCGAACAGTGCCACCACCATGTCGATGCCTCGGGGCAGGGCGAGGGCGACGATCCGCTCCGGTCCGGCGCCGCCCGCCAGCAGCAGCCGCGCCGTCCGGTTGACCCGCGCGTCGAGCTCGGCGTAGGTGAGCGACTCGCCGCCGAAGACGAGGGCGGTCGCCGCGGGCTGGGCGGCGGCCCGCTCGGCGAGCAGGTCGGCGATGGTCGCCTCGCCGATCGGGTGCTCGCCCGCCCGCCACGCGGCGCGCCGGGCGCCGGCCTCGGCGGGCAGGACCAGTTCCAGCGCGCCGGCCGGGACGTCGAACCCGTCGGCGAGGGTGGACAGCAGGCCGGTGAACCGCTCGACGAGGGCGGTGGCCTGCGCCTCGGTGACGACGTCGGGGCGGTACTCCAGCTTCACGCGCAGCCGCGCGCCGGGCGTCACCACCCACGTCAGCGGGTAGTGGGTGGTGTCGGTGTACTCGACGCCGACGATGCCGTGCTCGCGCTCCAGGTCGGCGAACGTGTCGTCGGCGAGGAAGTTCTGCAGCACGTAGAGGGTGTCGAAGAGCTGCTCGTGGCCGGCGGCCCGGTGGATCTCGCCGAGGCCGAGGTGCTCGTGCGCGGCGAGGTCGATGCGGTCGCGCTGGGCGCGGCGGGCCAGGTCGAGCACGGTCGTGCCGGCCGTGGCCGAGACCCGGGCGGGCACGGTGTTGAGGAAGAGGCCGATCACGTCCTCGATGCCGGGCAGGCCGGTGGGCCGGCCCGCGACGGTGATGCCGAACACGACGTCGGCGCGGCCGGTGTGGTAGCCGAGGACGAGGCCGAGGGCGGCGGTGAGGACCGAGTTCAGCGTCAGCCCGGCGTCGCGGGCCCGGCCGGTGAGGCGGGCGGTGACGTCGGCGGGCACGGCGGCGAGGACCCGCTCGGACAGCATCGGCGCGCGCCCGGCGGCGGCCGGGACCATCAGGGTCGGTTCGGTGACGCCGTCGAGCGCGTCGCGCCAGGCGCGCGTCGTGGCGCCGGTGTCGCGGGTGGCGAGCCAGCCGAGGTAGTCGGTGAAGGACGCGGCCGGCGGCGCGGGTGTCCGCCCGGCGTAGAGGGCGAAGAGGTCGCGCAGCACCAGTTCCCGGGACCACCCGTCCCAGAGCAGGAAGTGGCTGGTCAGCAGGAGCGAGTCGCGGTCGCCGCGGCGGGCGACGGTGAGCCGTACCAGCGGCGGGGCGGCCAGGTCGAACGGCTCGGCGCCGTCGCGGCGCACCAGCTCGGCGAACGCGGCGTCGTCGCCGGTGACGTCGACGACCGCGACGCGGGCGGGCACCTCGCCGGCGATGACCTGGACCGGCTCGGCGAGGCCGGTGTCGGTGAACCCGGCCCGCAGCGTCGGATGGCGGCGCAGCAGCGCCGCGAACGCGGCGGTCATCGCCTCGACGTCGACCGGCCGGTCGAGTTCGAACACGTTCTGCGCGAGGTACGTGCCGGCGGCCCGGCCCTCGTCGCCCTGGTCGAAGGTGGCCTGGTAGTAGACGCCCCGTTGCAGCGGCGACAGGGGCCAGGTCTCGGCGACGGCGGTGCCGTCCGCGCCGGGCAGGTGCCGCAGGGTCGAGGTGACCGTGCCGGCGTCGATGACGGTGAGGTCGCCTCCGTCGGGGTCGGCGGCCGGTGCCGCCGCGCCGGTGAGGTGGCCGTCGATCGCCCTGGGGGTGCGCAGCTGAAGCACGTCGCCGGTGGTGAGCACGATACCCTCCTCGGCGAGGCGGTTGACGACGCGGATCGCGGCGATGCTGTCCCCGCCGAGCGCGAAGAAGTCGTCGTCGGGGCCGGTCTCGACGCCGAGCACGGCGGTGAACTGGGCGCCGATGCGGGCCTGGCGCGGTGTCGGCGCCGCGGCGGCGCGGGCGGCCGCCCGGGTGGGCGCGGGCAGGGTGGGCGCGGGAAGGCAGGCCCGGTCGCGTTTGCCGTTGGGCAGCAGCGGGATCGCGTCGAGAACGGTGACGGTGGCCGGGACCAGGTGGGCGGGCAGTTCGGCGCGCAGCGCCGCGAGGATCTCGCCGGGCTGGGCGTCGCGGGGCTGGGTGTCGCCGGTGACGTAGGCGGCCAGGGCGCCGCCGACCCTCGCGGCGACGGCGTCGCGCACGCCCGGCAGCCGGGTCAGGGCCGCCTCGATCTCGCCGAGCTCCACCCGGAATCCGTTGATCTTCACCTGGTCGTCGGCGCGGCCGAGGAACTCGACCTGCCCGTCGGCGGTCCACCGGCCGAGGTCGCCGGTGCGGTACAGCCGGTCGCCGGGCGCGCCGAACGGGTCGGCGACGAACCGCTCGGCCGTCGCCGCGGCCCGGCCGAGGTAGCCGCGGGCGTTCTGCACGCCGCCGACGTAGATCTCGCCGGTGACCCCCGCCGGGACCCGGTCGAGCGCGCTGTCGAGCAGGTGGACGCGGACCCCTGGCACCGGGGCGCCGAGCGGCACCGGGCCGGGGAGCACGCCGACGACCGCGGTGAGCACGTCGCCGGCGACCTCCGACGAACCGTAGGAGTTCACGATCTCGGCGTCCGGCGACGCGGCGGCCAGCGCCCGCACGACCGGCGGCGTCAGCGCCTCCCCGCTGATGATCCAGCGGCGCAGGGCGCGGACCCGGCCCGGTGCGCTGTCGGCGAGCGCGGCGGCGAGGCTGGGCACGGCGAGGAGCTGGGTGGCGCCGGTTGCCTCGACGAGCCGGCCGAGCGCGGCCCCGTCGGCGGCGGTGGTGTCATCGGCGAGGACCAGTGTGGCGCCCGCGACGAGGCCGCCGAGCAGCTCGGTCACGCCGTCGACGAAGCTGAGCGAGCTCTTGGCGACGCGCCGCTCGCCCGGCCACGCGGCGCGCGCCCAGGCGAGCCGGTTGGCCAGTGCGGCGTGCGTGCCGAGGACCCCCTTCGGGCGGCCGGTGGAGCCCGACGTGTACAGCAGGGTCGCGGCATCCGCCCCGGTCAGCCCGGCGGCGCTCAGCTCACCCGCCGCGCCCGCCACGGCGTCGCCCACGGCCAGCTCGGGCCGGCCGTGCGGCGGCAGGGCCGTGGCGGCGGGCCCGCCGGTGAGCACGCACACGGGTGCCGCGTCCTCGATCATGTACCGCAGCCGCGCGGCCGGGTAGCCCGGGTCGAGCGGCAGGACGGTCGCGCCGGCCCGCAGCGCCCCGAGGAGCGCGACGGCGAGGTCGGTGCCGCGCGGCAGCGCCACCGCGACGACGTCGCCGCGGCGCACGCCGGCCGCGGCGAGCGCGTGGGCGAGCCGCCCCGAGCGGCGGTCCAGCTCCCGATATCCGAGCTCCTCCGCGCCGCATACGACGGCGGTGCGATCCGGGTAGCGCAGCAGGTCCAGGACGGTCGCCTCGGGCGCCCCGGCGCGCTGCGGGGGCTCGCCGGCACCATCGGCCAGCGGCGCCGCGCAGGTCGCGTCGGCGGCCACCGCGTCGAGCAGCCGCAGATAGTGCTCCAGCAGCCGCTCGGCGGTGGCGGCGTCGATGTGCGCGCGGTCGTGGGTGAGCGTGACCGTGAACGGTCCGGCCGGGCGCACCATGAGGGTGACCGGGTAGTGCGGCGCCTCGACGACGTCGATGCCGGCCACCCGCACGCCGCCGCGGCCGACCTCGGCGGCCGGGTAGTTCTCGACGACGACCAGCGTGTCGAACAGTTCGGCCGGGCCGGTCGAGTGGGCTGGGCCGAGCCGCCGGTGCAGGTCGGAGAGCGGCACGTGTTCGTGCTCGATCGTCTCGCGCTGGTCGGCGGCGAGGCGGGCGAGCACGGCGGCGAGCCGCTCCCCCGGCGCCCACCGGACCCGGGCCGGCACGGTGTTGATGAGCAGGCCGGCGATCCGCTCGATGCCCGGCACGGCGAGCGCCCGTCCGGCGACGGTCGAGCCGAACGTGACGTCGGGCCGGCCGGTGAGACGGCCGACGAGGACGCCCCACGCGCCGGCCACGACGTTGCCGGGGGTCAGGCCCTGTGCGGTGGCGAAGGCGCGCAGCCGGTCGGCGAGCCCGGCGGGTAGATCACGCACGACGCGGCCGAACCCGGCGGCGGCGCCGGCGGGCGGGGCCAGCGCGGTGAGCAGCCGGGTCGGCTCGTGGACGCCGTCGAGGACGCGGTCCCACACGGCCCGGTCGCCCTCAGCGTCGCGTGCGGCGACGGCGCTGAGGAACGCGCGGAACGGCACTGGCGACGGCTGTTCGGCGCCGGCGTACCCGGCGAGCAGGTCGTCGAGCATGATCGGCACCGACCAGCCGTCGGCGAGGATGTGGTGGACGGTGTGGACGAGCACGTGCCGGTCGGCGGCGAGGCGCACCAGCGTGAAGCGCATGGCGGGCGGCTCGGCGAGGTCGAACGGCCGGGTCCGGTCGGCGGCGGCGATGCCGTCGAGCTCGGCGGTGCCGGGCAGCTCGACGTATCGCCACGGCGCTCGGGTCCCGGCGGTGTGGACGGCGACGACGCTGCCGTCGCCGACGGGCCGGAACGCGGCGGCGAGGTTCGGGTGGCGCTCAAGGAGCCGGTCGGCGGCGGCGCGCAGCCGTTGCGCGTCGAGCGGGCCGGCGAGCTGGACGAGCTGCTGCACGATGTAGGGGTCGGCGGCGCGGCCGGCCCGCAGGTGGTGGAAGTACAGGCCGGCCTGCAGCGGGGCGAGCGGCAGGATGTCGCGGAGGGCGGGTCCGTCGAACCGGTCCACGTCGGCCTGGGCCAGCGCGACGAGCGGGAAGTCGCTCGGGGTGTGTCCGCCGACGCCCGGGTCGGCGGCGATCGCGGTGAGCAGGCCGGTCCAGTGCTCGGCGAGCGCGGCCACGTCGGCGGCCGCGAGCACGCCCGCCGGCCAGCTGAAGGTGGCCGACAGCCGCGGCCCGTCGACGGTGTCGACCGCGACGGCGTTGAGCTCCAGCACGCGCGGCATCGGCATCTTCGGGTCGCGGTCCTCGGCGACGACCGGGCCGCCACCCGTGGCGGTCCACGGCTCGCCGGTGCCGGCGCCGAACCGGCCGAGGTAGTGCACGAGCACCTGGGGCGACACGGCGAGGCCGGGCCGGCCGGCGAGGTGACGCAGGACGCCGTGGCTGAGCCCGCGGCCCGGCACGGCCCGCAGCTGCTCCTTGACGGCCTTCACCGCGGCGCCGAGGTCGACGCCGTCGCCCGGGTCGACCGCGACCGGGTACAGGGTGGTGAACCAGCCGAACGTCCGGGACAGGTCGAGGTCGCCGACGAGGTGCTCCTCCCGGCCGTGCCCCTCCAGCTCCAGCAGCACGGCCGAGTGCCCGTCGCCGCCGCGCCAGCGCCGCACCGCCAGCGCGGCCGCGGTGACCAGCACGTCGTCGACACCGCCGTGCACGGCCGCGGGCACCGGCCCGAGGAGCCGGGAGGTGACGTCGGCCGGCAGGGTGACGGTGAGCCGTTCCTCGTTGGCGACGACGTCGCGGGCCGGGTCGAGCGGGCGGCGGCCCAGCGGCGGGTCGGGGGTGGCGGCCACGGCTCGCCAGTACTCCTCGTGGCCGGTGAACCGCTCGGGGGCGGCGGCGAGGGCGGCGGCCCACTGCCGGTACGAGGTGGCGGCCGGCTCCAGCGCGATCGGGCGACCGGCGGCGACGGCGTCCCAGGCCGTGCGCAGGTCCTCCGCGAGGATGCGCAGCGAGACCCCGTCGACCACGATGTGGTGGACGGCGACGACGAGCCGGCCGGGGGTGCCGGGCCCGGCGTCGAGCCAGGTGAAGGCGGCCATCACGCCCGCGCGCGGGTCGAGGCGGGCGACCGCGGCGGCGGTCTCACGGGCCGTCGCGGCCTCGTGGTCGGCGTCCGCCGCCACCCTGAGGACGGCGGGGCGGATGCCGGCCGGTGGGATGGTGAGGCCGCCCCGGTCGTCGACGACGGCCCGCAGGACGTCGTGGGTGTCCAGCAGCGCGGCCGCGATCCGCTCCAGCCCGTCGAGGGTCAGCCCGGCCGGGGTGTGCAGCGTGATCGCCTGGAAGAACCCGTCGAGCGCCGGTCCGTGCTCGCGCAGCCAGGCCACGATCGGCGTGTCCGCGACCGCGCCGGTGGGCTCGACCGGTGGTCCGGCCGGCGGCTCCGAGGGCGCCTCGATCACCGCTGCCAGCGCGGCCGGGGTGCGGTGGGCGAAGAGGTCGCGCGGGCGCAGCACGAGCCCGGCCCGCCGGGCCTGCCGCACGACGCCGATGGCCACGATGCTGTCGCCGCCGAGGGCGAAGAAGTCGTCGTCGGCCGTTACCGACGGCAGGCCCAGCACCTCGGCGAAGACGTCACACAGTGCCCGCTCGCGGCCGGTGGCGGGGGCGCGGCCCGCGGCCTGCTCGCCGGCCGCCGGCGCCGGGGCGGGCAGCGCGGCCCGGTCCACCTTGCCGTTGGCGGTGACCGGGAACGCGTCGAGCAGGACGAAGGCGGACGGGACGGCGTGCTCCGGCAGCCGGTCGGCGCACCATGATTCCAGGTCTGAGGCCAGATCTGACGCCAGGCCCGCCGCCGGCTCGGGGCCGGCGGCCTCGGCGATGGCGTAGCCGGCGAGGTACGCCGCGCCCGCCGGGCTGTGCCGCAGCGTGACGGCCGCCTGCCGCACCGCCGGGTGCGCGGCGAGGACGGCCTCGACCTCCTCGAGTTCGAGCCGCATGCCGCGGATCTTCACCTGGTTGTCGGCGCGGCCGACGAACTCCAGCGTGCCGTCCGGCATCCAGCGCGCCAGGTCGCCGGTGCGGTACAGGCGGGCCCCGCGCGCGTCGAACGGGTTGGCGACGAACCGCGAGGCCGTCAGCGCCGGCGCGTTGACGTAGCCGCGGCCGAGCAGGAACCCGGCCGCGTACAGCTCGCCGGTCGCGCCGGGCGGCAGCGGGACGAGCGCGTCGTCCAGGACGTACAGCTGGGTGTGCGGGTTGGGCCGGCCGATGGAGCTGGCGATCCGCTCGGCCGAGTCGCGGTAGACGACGTGCGAGACGCCGATGGTGGCCTCGGCGGGGCCGTAGCCGTGGTACATCGTGGTGGCCAGCTGGGAGCGGAAGCGCTCGAACAGCTCGGGGGTGAGCACCTCCCCGCCGCACCAGACGTGCTTGAGCCCGGCGAGCCGGCCGATGCCGCGGTCCATCTCCAGCAGCACGTCGAGCATGGACGAGACGAGGTACACGAAGGTGACCCGCTCGCGGGCGATGAGATCCAGCAGGTACTGCGGATCGCGCTCGCCGCCCGGTTCGGCGACCACGACGTAGCCCCCGCTGACGAGCGGCAGCAGGATCTCGTTCACCGAGATGTCGAACGCGAGCGGCGCCTTGAACAGGGTGGCGTCGCCGGGGCCGAAGCGCAGGATCTCCTCGATCTGCCAGCGCAGCCGCTCGCAGATCGCCTCGTGCCGGATCATCGCACCCTTCGGCCGGCCGGTGGAGCCCGACGTGAAGATCACGTAGGCGAGCCGGCCGGGGGCGATGTCCACCTCCAGCGGCTCGGCGGACTCGCCGGCGTGGGCCCACCGGGCGAGGTCGAGGTCGTCGAGCACGTGGGTGACCCGGGCGTCGGCGAGGACCTGGCGGCGCCGCTCGGCGGGCCAGGCCGGGTCGACCGGCACGAAGGCGCCGCCCGCGACCATCGCGGCGAGCACGCCGATGACCATCTCGGCCGAGCGGGGTGCCGCGATGCCGACCATGCCCTCGTCGGTCAGGCCCTGCCGGCGCAGGGCGCGGGCCAGCTGGAACACCTTGGCGCCCAGCTCGGCGTAGTCGAGCCGGACGTCGCCGGCGACCAGCGCGAGGGCGTGCGGCGTGCGGCGGACCTGTTCGGTGAACAGTGTGGCCACGTCCGCGCGGCGCTCGGGTTCGGTCGCGTCGTTCCACTCGTCCAGCCGCCGCAGCAGGTCCACGGTGCGCTCCACAGCCATCGTCGCTCGCCTTCAGTCAGTGCTCAGGGAAACAGCGGTAGGGCGGGGTCCAGGGGTGCGCGCCTCCCAGGCGGCCCACAGCGCGGCGTAACGCCCGCCCGCGGCCAGCAGCTCGTCGTGGGTGCCCTCCTCCACGACGCGGCCGTGCTCCAGCACGACGACCCGGTCCGCGGCGCGGGCCTGGGTGAGCCGGTGCGCGACCACCAGCGTGGTGCGGCCGGCGGTCGCCGCGAGCGCCGCGGCCTCGAGGTCGCGGGCGCCGAAGCTGCCGGCCTCGGCGGTGGCCTCGTCGAGGATCGCCACCGCGGGGCCGGCCAGGACGAGCCGGGCGAGGGCGATCTGCTGGGCCTGCGCGGCGGTCAGCTCGTGCCCGCCCTCGCCGACGACCGTGTGCTGCCCGTCGGGCAGGTCGGCGACCCAGGCCGCCGCGCCCACCGTCGCCAGCGCGGCCGTGACCTCCGCCTCCGTGGCGCGGGGCCGGGCCAGCCGCAGGTCCTCGACCAGCGGCCCGGCGAAGACGTGGGTCTCCTGGCTGATGATCGCCACCCGGGAGCGCAGGGCCGGCGGGTCGAGGTCGGCGAGCGGCACCCCGCCGATCGCCGCGAGTCCGGCCGCCGGTCGCAGGATTCCCGCGGCGATCGCGGCGAGCGTCGACTTGCCGGCGCCGGTCGAGCCGACCAGGGCGACCCGTTCACCCGGCTCGATGCGCAGGCTCACGCCGTGCAGCACGTCCGGCCCGCCGGGGTAGCGGTACCGCACGTCGCGGACCTCCAGCAGCGCGCCCGAGGGTGGGGCGGCCGGTTCCTGGGGCCGCGGCTCGTCCGGCATGCCGGCGACGCCGACCAGCCGGGCCAGGCTCGCGCCGGCCGCCTGGAGCTCGTCGAACGTGTACAGCAGCATGCCGATCGGGTTGAACAGCCGGTGGAACAGCACCGCTGCGGCGGCCGTACCGCCGACCGTCACCTGGCCGGCGCGCACGAGCAGGAAGCCGGTCACGACGATCGCGGTGAGGCCGACGAACTCGGCCCGGTTGACCCGGCCGACAAACCTGGTGAACAGCGTGAACACCGACACCGACAGGTCCCGGGCGCGCGCCGACGCGGTGTCGATCCCGGCCAGGTGCGGCGCCTCCAGGCGGTAGGCGTGCACGGTGCGCCGGCCCTGCACGCTCTCCAGCAGCAGCTGGGAGCGTTCGGCGACCGCCACCCGCTCCCGGGCGTAGACGGGCGCCGAGCGCGGCAGGTACCAGCGCAGGGCCAGCACGTACAGGGGCACCGCCAGCAGCCCGGCCAGGCCGAGCCGCCAGTCGATGCCGACCATCGCGAGCAGGCTCAGCGTGCCGAGCAGCAGCGAGGCGATCATCGTCGGCACCACGTCGGTCACCGCCTTGCCGACCGCCGCGACGTCCGGCCCGACCCGGGAGAGCAGCTCGCCGGCGCCGGCGCGTTCGAGCCGGTTGGCGGGCAGGGTCAGCGCCCGCGCGACGACGCGCTCCCGCAGCGTGGCCAGGATGTCGCCGCCCAGGCGGGCGATGCGGTAGCTCGACAGGCCGGCCGTCACGCCGGCCACGACCGCGGCGGCCGCGATGACCACGGCGATCGGCACGACCGCCGCGGCGCCGGCGCCGGCGCGGACCCGATCGACGAGCACGCCGAGCGCGTACGCCGGGGTCACCGCGGCCGCGGCGGCGAGCACGCCAATCCCGGCCGCGAGGATCGCGCCGCCCCGGCGCCGTCCCAGCTCGCCGCGCAGCCAGCGCAGCGTCTCCCGCCGATCGGCGATCGGCAGCGAGGAGTCGATACTCATCGAAGCACCATCCTGCGGTAGTCCTCGTCGGCGGTGCCGAGCTCGGCGTGGCGGCCCTCGGCGCGGGCCCGGCCGGCGTCGAGCACCACGACCCGGTCGGCGACGGCGAGCAGGGCCGGGCTGCTGGTGACGACGAGCGTCGCGTACCGCTCGCCGCTGTCCTCGCCGTGCCGCAGTGCCCGCACGGCCCGGGCGATCGCGTGCTCGGTGACGGCGTCCACGGCGGTGGTCGGGTCGTGCAGCACCAGGACGGGCGGGCGGGCCAGCAGCGCGCGGGCGAGGGCGAGTCGCTGTCGCTGCCCGCCGGACAGGCTCATCCCCCGCTCGGCGACGGCGCGCTCGGCGCCGTCCGGGTGGTCGGCGACGACTTCGTTCGCCGCCGAGGCCGCCAGCGCCTCGTCGAACCCGTCGGGCCGCGCGGTCGTTCCGGCGGCGGCGCCGCTGCCGGTCGTGGCGGCGACGTTGGTCGCCACGGTGCCGGTGAACAGGTCGGTGCGGTGCGGCTCCACGAGCAGCGCGGCGCGGGCCCGGTCGAGGTCGAGCTCGTGCAGGACGGTGCCGCCGAGCGACACGGTGCCGTCGTACTCGTCCGGCGACGCCCCGCCGGACAGCACCCGCATCAGCGCCTCCGCGTCGGCGGAGCGCGCCGCGACGACGCCGACGAGTTCGCCGGGGCGCACCGTCAGGTCGAGCCCGTCGAGGGAGCCGTGGCGCAGCCGGACGACGTCCAGCCGCGGCGCGGCTCCCTCGACCAAGCCGACGGGCGCGGTGCCCTCCGGCAGGCGTACGTCGGCGGCGAGCACGAGGGCGGTGCGATCGGCCGACGCGCGGGCCTCCGCGACCCAGCTGGGCACGATCGCGAGCAGCCCGAGCGGTTCGAGCAGGAACTGCGCGAGCCCGATGACGGCGATGAACTCGCCGACGCTGATCCGCCCGTCGAGCGCGAACCAACCGGCCAGCACGGCCACGCCGCTGGCCAGCAGGGCGCTGCCGGCGGTCGATGCGGCCAGGTTCCAGCCCTGCGCGCGGGCGGCCGCCAGCGCGGCGCCGAGCGACTGGCGGCTGATGTCGCGGTAGCGCTGGTCGGCGGCCCGCTCGGCGCCGAGGCCGCGCAGCGGGCGGATCCCGGTGACCAGGTCTGTGGCCAGGGCGCTGGCCCGGCCGGCGAGCTCCTGCTGGCGGGTCACCCGGCGGGTGATCCGCGGCGCGGCGGCCTGCATGCCGAGCAGCACCAGCGGCGTGCCGGCGAGCACGAGGACGCCGAGCGGCACGTCGATGGACAGCAGCACGCCGGCGCAGGCGATGGTGGCGGTGACCGCCCCGGCGATGCGCGGGATGTAGTCCAGCAGGTAGGAGACGTTGTCGGCGTCGGTGCTCGACACCGTCAGCAGCTCGCCCGCGCGCAGCTCGGTGCGGATGCCCCTCGGATGCATGATCTTCGCGGCTACCTCGCCTCGCATGAGGTACCCCTCGTTGGCGATGGCGAGCATGAGCTGGCGCGCGCCGAAGCGGTAGCAGGTGGTCACCGCGACGAACAGCCCGCCGAGCGCCGCGACCCACACCAGCAGCGCGCGGCCGTCGCCCGGCGCGACGGCCCGGTCGATGCCGACGCCGATGAGGATCGGCACCGCCGCCTCGGCGAGCTGGTGCAGGCAGATGAGGCCGCTGCCGGCGACGAGCCGCTTCCGGTTGCGGGTGACGGCGCGCCACAGGATCCGGGATCCGGTCACCGGCGGCATCACGCGCGACCGGCTCATGCGGCTGGGGCCGAGTCCCGCGCCATGCTCTCGCGCAGGCTGCGAGGGCGCAGGTCGGCCCAGTGCCGCTCGACGTAGTCGAGGCACTCCTGGCGCGCGGTCGCGCCGCCCTCACCGAAGACGATGCGCCAGCCGGCGGGTACGACGGCGAAGGTCGGCCACAGCGAGTGCTGGTCCTCGTCGTTGATCAGAACGAAGAACGTGCCGTTCTCGTCATCGAACGGGTTGCTGGACATTCTCATGCGTCCTTTCTGCTGATGCCGGCGTGCGGTGCAGGTCGCCGGCGCGGGGAATCACCAACGGGGTGCGGGTCTCGGGGTCGGGAATGATCAGGCAGCGCAGCCCGAACACCGCCTCGATGCGTTCGGCCGTGACGACCCGGCCGGGCTCGCCCTCGGCCACGACCCGCCCGTTCTTCATGAGCACGAGGTGGTCGGCGTAGCGGCAGGCGTGGTTGAGGTCGTGCAGGACGGCGACCATGGTGGTGTTCTGCTCGCGGTTGAGCCGCAGGCACAGTTCGAGCAGCTCGACCTGGTGGGCGATGTCCAGGAACGTGGTCGGCTCGTCGAGCAGCACGATCGGCGTCTGCTGGGCGAGCACCATCGCGACCCACACCCGCTGGCGCTGCCCGCCCGACAGCGTGTCGACCGGCTCGCCGGACAGGTCCGCGACGCCGGTCGCCGCCATCGCGGCCACGACGGCGGCCTCGTCCTCGCGGGACCACTGCTGCAGCAGCCGCTGGTGCGGGAAGCGGCCCCGCGCGACGAGCTCCGCGACCGAGATGCCCTCGGGCGCGACCGACGACTGCGGCAGCAGCCCGAGGCGGCGCGCCACCTCTTTGGCCGGGTAGGCGTGGATCGCCTTGCCGTCGAGGACGACCTGCCCGGCGGCGGGCGTGAGCAGCCGGGCGAGGGCGCGCAGGAGGGTGGACTTGCCGCACGCGTTCGGCCCGACGATCACGGTGAACCGGCCGTCGGGGATCTCCAGGTCGAGGCCGGTGCTGACGGTCCGGCGCTGGTAGCCGACGGTGATGTTCTCGGCGCGCAGCCGGGTCACGGTTGTCTCCTCGCTTGCCGTAGGAGCAGCCACACGAAGTACAGGCCGCCGAGCGACGCGGTCACCACGCCGACCGGCAATTGGGTCGGGGCGAACGCGTGCTGCGCCACCCAGTCGCCGGTGATGAGCAGCAGCGCGCCCATCGCGGCCGACGGCGCCAGGGCGATGCCGGCGGTGCGGGCCAGCCGGCGCGCGAGCTGCGGCGCGGCGAGCGCCACGAACGAGATCGGCCCGGCGACGGCGGTCGCGGCCGCGGTCAGGGCCACGCCGAGCCCGAGGTAGGCCAGCCGGATGCCCTCGACGCGCACGCCGAGGGCCGCGGCCGCGTCGTCACCCAGCTCGAGCAGCCCGAGCCGGGGTCCGAGCGCGAGCAGGGCCGCGCCGAGGGCGCCGACCGTGACGGCGGCGGGTGCCACCCGGTCCCAGCCGACACCGTTGAGGGTGCCCTGGCTCCACACGGTCGCGGTGATCGCGGTGTGCAGGCCGACTTTGATGATGAACCACTGGTTGAGCGAGGCGAGCACGGCGCTGACCGCGATGCCGACGACGATGAGCCGGAATCCCTGGACCCCGCCGCGGCGGGCGAACAGGTAGACGAGCGCCGCGGTGACGACGCCGCCGATGAAGGCGGCGGTGGCGATCTGGGGATAGCCGCGCCCGACGAAGACGATGCAGACCAGCACGCCGGTGTAGGCGCCGGTGCTGAACCCCATCACGTCGGGGCTGCCCAGCGGGTTGCGGGTCAGGGCCTGGAAGATCGCGCCGGCCAGGCCCATCGCCGCACCGACCAGCAGCGCCAGCAGTACCCGGGGCAGGCGCCACTCGACGACGACCAGCCGTACGGCGCGCGAGCCGTCGCCGGCCAGCGCCCGCAGCACCTCCGCGGGCGACGCGGTGAACTCGCCGCTGCCGAGCGCGAGCACCGCCACCGCCACGGCGGCGACGAGCAGGACGGCACAGGTCGCGGCGGCGCGCAGCCCGACGCGCGAGGACGCGGCCCGGCCGGCGCGCAGCACGAGCACCCGGCGGCCGAAGTCGACGGCGGCGCCCGTCCGCTTCACAGCGCGCTCGCATTGCGCCGGCGGACCAGCCAGATGAGCACGGGTGCGCCGACGAAGGCTGTCACGATCCCGGCCTGCAGCTCGCCCGGGCGCAGCACCAGCCGGCCGGTGATGTCCGCGGCGAGCAGCAGGACGGGGCCGCCGACGAGCGTGAAGGCGAAGATCCAGCGCTGGTCCGGCCCGACGATCCAGCGGGCGACGTGCGGGACCATCAGGCCGACGAAGCCGATCGGCCCGACGGCGGCGGTCGCCGCACCGGCCAGCAGCGTCACCGACAGCACCGCGGCGGCGCGGGTGCGGGCGATGTTCGCGCCGAGCGAGCGGGCCAGATCCTCGCCGAGGGCGACCGTGTTGAGGGACCGGGCGACGAACAGTGCCAGCGCGAGCCCGGCCACGATGAACGGGGCGACCGCGGAGATGACGTCGAATCCGCGCCCGGTCAGCGCGCCGACGTCCCAGAAGCGCAGGGAGTCGAAGGCGCGGGGGCGCAGCAGGCGGATGCCGGCGGAGGCGCCGTCGAGGACCGCGCCGAGCGCGACGCCGGCCAGCAGCAGCCGGACCGGGGTGAGGGCGCCCCGGCCGACGGCGGCGAGCGCATACACCAGGACCATGGCGGCCGCCGCGCCGGCGAAGGCGAACCAGACGTACGCGGTGATCCCGGAGAGCCCGAACAGGGCGATCGCGACCGCCACGAACAGCCCGGCGCCGGCGTTGATCGCGAGCACCTGGGTGTCGGCGAGCGGGTTGCGGGTGACGCCCTGGATCACCGCTCCGGCGATGCCGAGCGCGCCGCCGACGAGCAGCGCGAGCAGCGTGCGCGGCACCCGCAGGTCCCGCACGATCGACTGGTCGGCCGTCCCGGTGTAGTGCGCGAACGCGTCCCAGATCGTGCCCAGGGAGAGATTCCTGGTACCGACGACGATGCTGAGCAGGCAGCAGACGCCGAGCGCCGCGACGGCCCAGGCGAGCCACAGGAAGCGGCGGGCGTTCGTCGCCGCGAGCCCGGTCGCCGGTCGTGGCCGCGGTTGTGGCGAGCCGTCGCCGGCCGCCGCAGTGGTCGGGGCGGGCGAGGTGACCGGCGGGGCGACCTGGGGACCCGGCCGGCTCACGCGAAGGTGCCGGCCCGGGCCGGGCCGGACATGACGGGCCCGGCGTCGCGGCGGGCGAGGGCCGACTGGAGGATCTCCGCGCACCGGGTTGCGGTGTTGGACAGCAGCGACGAGCTGAGGCCGTGCGTGTGCTCGGTGCCGCCCTGCAGGTAGACCCCGGCCCGCACCCCGTCGTCGGTGCGCAGGCGGTAGTCCCGCTCGACGCTGGCCCGGCCGTGCTCGTCCCGCTCGCAGCGCTCGGCGAAGTCGCCGAGCAGCGCGAACGGGTCGGCCTGGTGGTAGCCGGTGGCGCAGACGAGCACGTCGGCCGTAAGGACGGTCCGCTCGCCGGTGAGCATCGCCTCGAGGGTCACCGCGACCCGCTCGCCCTGGTCGGCGGCGGCCACCAGCCGGGTCACGTTGAGCAGCCGGAGCCGCTGGCGGCCCAGGACCTTCTCCTGGTACACGCGGCGGTAGAGCGCCTCGATGAGGTCGGTGTCCACGACCGAGTAGTTGGTGTTGCCGTGGTAGGCCAGCAGCATCGCCTTGACCTGCGCCGAGGCGTCGAAGAACTCGTCCACCGCGCCGGGGTCGAAGATGCGGTTGGCGAACGGGCTGTCATCGGCGGGGCTGTAGCCGTACCGGCTCAGGACTCCGCAGACCTCGGCGTCCGGGAACCGTTCGTGCAGGAACGCGGTGACCTCGGCGGCGCTCTGGCCGGCCCCGACCACGACGAACCGGGACGGGTCGGCGCCGGCGAGCTGGTCGGCCTTGGTCAGCAGGTCGCGGCTGTGCCACACCCGCGGTGAGGGCGTCACGCCGGGCGGGAGCGCCGGGCTCAGCCCGCCGGCGAGCACGACGTTGCGGGTGCGGAACACGGTGACGGCTCCCGTGCCGTCGCGGGCCTCGACGTCGAACGCCTCGACCACGCCGTCGGAGATCACCGGTACGACGCGGGTCATCTCGTGGCCGTAGCGGACCATGGCGTCGACGCGCGTGGCGGCCCATTCGAGGTAGTCGTGGAACTCGACCCGCAGCGGGAACAGGCTCTTGTGGTTGACGAAGTCGATCAGGCGGCCGCGCTCGCGCAGGTAGCACAGGAAGCTGAACGAGCTCTGCGGGTTTCGCAGCGTGACCAGGTCTTTCAGGAAGGACACCTGCATCGTCGCGTCCTCGATGAGCATGCCGCGGTGCCAGCCGAACCCGGGCTGGCGCTCCAGGAACACGGCGCCGGCGGCGGACGCCTCGTCCGCCTCGGCGTTGTGTTCGAGCACGGCGATCGCCAGGGCCAGATTGGACGGACCGAAACCGACCCCGACGAGGTCGTATACGGGCACAGCGCCATCGTGACGCGTCTGTGGCATCGCAGTCCCATCGTCACGCCGAGCCCGGCTCGGCGACCTCAACCCCGGCACCCACGGTGCGAAGTTAAGGTAGCCTAACCTTACTTTCGCCACCTGTCACGGGGTGAAGTGAGGTTAGACTAACCTAACTCGCCGATCGATGGCAGTAACGCTCTCGGACCGCTCGCAGGAGGAGCCATGCGCATCGTCATGTTCGGGTATCAGACCTGGGGGCACCGCACCCTACAGGCGCTGCTGGCGTCCGAGCACGAGGTGACACTGGTCGTGACCCACCCGGCGAGCGACCACCCGTACGAACGGATCTGGAGCGACTCGGTCGCCGACCTCGCCGCCGGGCACGACGTCAACCTGCTCGTCCGCGACCGTCCGGACGACGACGAACTGTTCGACGCGCTCAAGCGGGCCGACCCGGACGTCATCGTCGCGACGAACTGGCGGACCTGGATTCCCCCGCGCATCTTCGAGCTGCCCCGCCTCGGCACCCTGAACGTCCACGACTCGCTGCTGCCGGCCTACGGCGGCTTCTCCCCGCTCATCTGGGCGCTCATCAACGGCGAGCCCGAGGTCGGGGTCACCGCGCACATGATGGACGGCGAGCTCGACGCCGGCGACATCGTCCTGCAGCGCGCCGTGCCGGTCGGCCCCCGCGACACGACGACCGACCTGTTCCACAAGACCCTCGCGCTGTTCGGCCCGATCACCGTCGACGCGCTCGCGCTCATCGCCTCCGGACGCACCGACTGGACGCCACAGGACCGCACGCGGGCCAGCTTCTTCCACAAGCGGGCGGAGGAGGACAGCCGCATCGACTGGACCTGGTCGGCCGAGGAGCTCGACCGGCTCGTGCGGGCGCAGTCCGACCCGTATCCGAACGCGTTCACCTACCACAAGGGCGAGCGGATCCGCATCGTGGCCGCGTCCGTCTCCAATGGACGGTACGGCGGCACGCCCGGCCGGATCTTCATCCGCGAGGGCGACGCCGTCGTCATCGTCGCGGGAGCCCGCGCCCGCCGCGGCGGCAGCCACGGGCTGGCCGTCGAGCGGGTGCGCACGGCCGACGGATCCGAATTGCCCGCCGTCGACTACTTCCGGACGATGGGCGGCTACCTCACCAGCCGGCCGGAGTAACGAAACGACCCTCCGGAACAGGCCTTACGTCCGTGCGGTCGGGCCGGAAGACCCTGGAGCCGGCCCGGGCGTTGGAGATCAAATTGATCTCGAGCGGCCGGATCCCCGCCGCCGGGGCTGCGAAAGGACGATGACGATGTCCCGCACTCACGACGAGGTCGAGGTCAACGTGCAACTGCAGGACGGCATGGAGCCGCGGTTGCAGCAGTACGCCCGTGAGAAGGTCACCGCCGTGCTCGGGCACACGGCGCGGCCGGTGCTGTACGCGCGGGTCCGGCTGGACCGGATCGGCAACCCCGCCGCGCTGCGGCCGGTGACGGCACGGGCCGAGATCGACCTCAACGGCCACGTCCTGCACGCCGAAGCGGCCGCCGACACGCCCTATGAGGCGCTGGACCTGCTTCAGGACCGGCTGCAGACCCGGCTGGACCGGCACAACACCCACGCGCACGCCCACCGGTAACGGCCGGGCCGGCGCGGAAACCGGCGGTGCGGGCACCGGGGGGGTGCCCGCACCGCCGCTGTATTTGCTGTTGTACTGCTGTTGTATTTTCAGGTCACGCAAACGTCGTCACTCGACGGTCTCGATGACTTGCTCGGCCGGCAGGCGCGGGGTGTGCGGCGGACCGGCGTGGTCCGGGTCCGCGGTCCCCAGCCGCAGCACCAGATAGGGATAACCGGTCTCACCGAGCATGCGCCGCAGCGCCTGCCGGGTGAAGTCCAGCTCCACCGGGCTGCTCAGCGGCAGGACGGTCGCGCCGTTGGTGGTGGCCGACAGCCACAGCTCGCTCAAGGACTCTCCAGCCCGCAGCCAGTCCACCGGCTCGTCGCCGTCGCCGTACAGCACGGCGTAGGACGCCGCGGTGTCGTGACCGGCACCGGCGGTGAGGCTGCCGGCGACGCCGAAGTCGCGCTCGGCGACGGTGGTGAGCGGGAGCTCGACCGGGATGACCTCGTCCGGCAGGCCGGTGCCCTCGGGCCGGGAACCGCCGACCCACGTCGCGGTCTCGGCCCGCATCCGTTCGTCGTGCTGCTGGGCCTCGCCCGAGTGCTCGATCATCACCGCCAGCTGCAGCACCTGGTCGCGGTTGAGGATGTGCAGCCGGGCGCCGCCCCGCCGCGCCGCGTCGACGAGGGCCTGCCGCACGTCCGCCGGCACCGGCTCGTCGCTGACCACGCGGCGGTCGGTGTGCCGCACACGCAGCAACTGCATGCGCCGCATGGCGTGCGGGTCGGCGGGGTCGTGCCGCTCGGCGT
The DNA here is from genome assembly GCF_040689395.1 of Dactylosporangium sp. NPDC051484. Classification (NCBI taxonomy): domain Bacteria; kingdom Bacillati; phylum Actinomycetota; class Actinomycetes; order Micromonosporales; family Micromonosporaceae; genus Dactylosporangium; species Dactylosporangium sp. NPDC051484. Next base: position 86,600 of record NZ_JBFAZX010000025.1, read on the forward strand.
GCACCACGGCGAGGGGCTCGCCGGCAGGTCGCTCGACGCGGCCGGTCCAGCCCTCGGCGTCGAGCCCGACGAGGGCGTGGTGCAGGGCGGCACCGCAGCTGAGCACCATCAGCCGGCCGTCCGGGTCCTGCTCGCGCAGCTGCCGGTCCGCCACGGCGTAGAGCTCCAGCCGGTCGCCGCGCACGACCCACCGCCACGGCTGCGTGTTGTGGATCGACGGCGCCAGCCGGGCGGCATCCGCCGCCGCGGCCAGCGCGTCGGTGACCGGAACGGTCACGCTTGCACCCCTCCTCGCAGGCTCCAGTCCCGCACGTCCGGCATGTCCTCGAGGTGCTCGACGACGTAGGCCTCGTGCTCGGCGAGCTTGCGCTCGCACCACGCCTTGAGCTCGGTCGCGCCGGGCGGGAGCCGCTTGGCGTTGTTGAGGGCGTCCATGACGAGGTGGTAGCGCGACACCCGGTTGCGCACCGTCATGTCGAACGGCGTCGTGGTGGTGCCCTCCTCGACGAACCCGCGAACCCGGAAGCGGTCGGCGTCGGGGCGGCCGTGCACCAGGTGGTGGATGGCGCCCGGGTAGCCGTGGAAGGCGAACACCACGTCGACGGTGTCGGTGAACAGCTCCGTGAACTGGGTCTCGCTCATGCCATGCGGGTGGTCCTTGACCCGCGGCAGCGTCATGAGGTCCACGACGTTGACGACCCGGACCCGGAACTTCGGCAGCCGCTCCCGGATGATCTGCGCGGCGGCGACGGTCTCCATCGTGACCACGTCGCCGGCGCAGGCCAGCACGATGTCCGGGTCGGTGGAGCCGTCGTCGGTGCCGGCCCACTGCCAGATGCCGGCGCCGCGGGTGCAGTGCTCGACCGCCTCGTCCATGGACAGCCACTGCAGCTGGGGCTGCTTGTCGATGACGATGAGGTTGATGTACGAGCGTGACCGCAGGCAGTGGTCGGCCACCGACAGCAGGGTGTTGGCGTCCGGCGGCAGGTAGACCCGGGCGACGTCGCCGCGCTGGGTCAGCACCACCTGGATGAGGCCGGGACCCTGGTGGGAGAAGCCGTTGTGGTCGTTGCGCCAGGCGGTGGACGTGAGCAGCACGTTGAGGCTGGGCACCTTCGCCCGCCACGCCAGCCGCTTGGCCTCCTGCAGCCACTTGCCGTGCTGGACGGTCTGCGACGCCGACACCATCGCGAATGCCTCGTAGGTGGCGAACATGCCGTGCCGGCCGGTCAGGTTGTAGCCCTCCAGCCAGCCGTGGCAGTTGTGCTCCGACAGCACCTCCATGACCCGCCCGTCGCGCCCGATCGCCACGTCGTCGTCGGTGACCCGCTCGGCGAAGGCGCGGTCGGAGACCTCGAACACCGCGCCGAGGCGGTTGCTGTTGGTCTCGTCGGGGCAGAACAGGCGGAACCGGTCGGGGTTGTCGCTGTAGATGTCGCGGAGCATCTCGCCGAGGCGGCGGGTGGACTCGGCGCGGGTCGTGCCGGGTTCGGGCACGTCCACGGCGTACTTGCGGAAGTCGGGGATGTCCAGGTCCTTCGTCAGGACCCCGCCGTTGGCGTGCGGGCTGGCGCTCATCCGCAGCTCGCCCTCGGGGGCCAGGGCTCGCACGAGCCCGACCGGGGCCCCGGCGTCGTCGAAGAGCTCCTCCGGCCGGTAGGAACGCAGCCAGCTCTCCAGGATCGCCAGGTGCTCCGGGTTTTCCTTCACGCCCGACAGTGGTACCTGATGGGACCGCCACGTGCCGGTGACCTGGACGCCGTCGACCTCCGCCGGGCCGGTCCAGCCCTTCGGGGAGCGCAGGATGATCATCGGCCAGCGCGGGCGCGTGCCGTCCCACTCGCCGTCGCGTGCGGCGTCCTGGATCGCGCGGATCTTGTTCCACGCCTCGCCGAGCGTCGCGGCGAACCGGTGGTGCATGCCCGGCAGGTCATCGCCGCTGACCTCGAGCACCTCGTAGCCGTGGCCCTCCAGCAGCGCGCGGACCTCGGCCGGGTCCTTGCGGGCGAGCACGGTCGGCCCGGCGATCTTCGCGCCGTTGAGGTGCAGGATCGGCAGCACCGCGCCGTCGCGGGCCGGGTTGAGGAACGAGATGCCCTTCCACGAGCCCTCCAGCGGGGCCGTCTCCGCCTCCCCGTCGCCGACGACGGCGATGCTGAGCAGGTCGGGGTTGTCCATCACCGACCCGAAGGCGTGCACGAGGACGTAGCCGAGCTCGCCACCCTCGTGGATGGAGCCGGGCGTGGTCACCGACACGTGGCTGGGGATGCCGCCCGGGCTGGAGAACTGCCGGAACAGCCGCAGCATGCCGGCCTCGTCCTGCGAGACCGCGGGGTAGATCTCGCTGTAGGTGCCTTCCAGGTAACCGGCCGCGACCAGCGCCGGGCCGCCGTGGCCCGGGCCGGCGAGGTAGATCGTCCGCTGGCCGGTGAGCTGGATGAGCCGAGACGTGTGCGCGTAGATGAACGAGAGCCCGGGGCTCGTGCCCCAGTGGCCCAGCAGGCGCGGCTTGATGTCGCCCGGCTCGAGCGGCCGGCGCAGCAGTGGGTTGCCCTGGAGGTAGATCTGACCGATGGTGAGGTAGTTGTTCGCTCGCCACCAGGCGTCGAGCCGCGCGACGTCGTCGTCGCTGAGCTGACCTACCTGACGTTCCGCGACAGTGGTCACCGCTGATTCCTTCCTTCGGTTGTGGTACCGCTTGAGGCCGCGCACAGGCGCCGTCGAGGTCACGGCGGGGATATTCACGTCTGTCCCGGCAGGCCGACGACCTCGGTGCCGGAGCGGCGTACGGAAGCCGGGACCGGTCCATTGTCGCCGACAGGTGTGCCGATCCGCATCGCGACGGCGGGACTGCCGACCCCGCCGAGCAGCCGTCGCAGCGCCTGACGCACCGCTTCGACCTCCACGACCTCGCTGATCGGCGAGGCGGCCAGCCCGCGCGCCGTCAGCGTCAGCCACACGTCGGACAGTGCCTCGCCGGCGGCCACCCAGTCGCGCGGCTCCTCGCCGTCGGTCGCCAGCACGACGTACACTGTGCCAAGATCACTCCCGGGACCCGGCTCGAGCGCCGCCGGCCATGCCTGGGCGAAGTCGCGCGGCGCGATGGTCCGCCTCGTGGGCGGCACGACGCTGCGCGCCGATACGCCGTCACGGTCGTGGCGCGTGCGGGTCGTCCAGGCCAGCACGTCGTCGCGGAAGTGGGCATCGTCGTGCTCGACGGTCCCGGCGTGCGCCACCGCCGAGGCGAACGCGGTCACCTGGTCGGCGCGCACGACGTGCAGGTGCACGCCGTGCCGCGCGGCCGCCGCCCGCAACTCCTCCAGCACCGCCTCGCCGGGTCGTTCGTCGCCGAACGGGCGCCGGTCCGTGCGCCGCTGGTAGATGGCCCGGTAGAGCAGGTCGTCCGGTTCGCACCGCTCCCCCTGCCGGACCCGGGCCACCAGGTCCGGCCGGCTCGGGTCCGGCAGCCGCGACACGTCCGCGACGTAGCCGGCCGCGAGCAGTGCGACCGTCGCGTGGTGCAGGGCCGTGCCGCAGCTGAGCAGCAGCAGGTGGCCCTGCGGGTCGAGCCCGGCCAACTGCCGCGAATGGTCCGCCCACAGCTCGCCGTGCTCGCCGGCCAGCCGCCAGCGCCAGGGCTGCGTGTTAAACACGGACGGGGCGCGCAGGGCCGCGATCGAGGCCTCGGCTACCTGGTCGATCTCGGCGCGCGGTGGCTGCGTCATGGCCTGCTCCCCTCATCGGTTGTTCGTCTTCAGCCTCTTCCTGCCGCCGACCGGGTGACAGGGCCGGTTGTCCCGTCTGCACGGGACCGACGGTCCCGCCACCCGGACGCCGTTCACGCTCCGGCGGTGCCGTAATAGGCGGTGCGCATGATCTCGCGGAGGTCGGCGAGCATGGGCATGCGCGGGTTGGCCGGTGCGCACTGGTCGAGGTAGGCGTTCATGGCCTGCTGCGGCAGGGCCTCCAGGAATGCCTGCTCGTCCACGCCGGCCGCTTGGAACGACGGCTCGATGCCGACCTCGGCACGCAGCCGTTCCACGGCCCTGGCGTAGGACTCGACGCCCTGCTCGGGCGTGTCGGCGGGCAGGCCCAGCATGCGGGCGATGTCCTGGAAGCGCTGCGGCGCCACGTAGCGCTCGTACTTCGGCCACGCCGTCAGCTTCGCCGGCACCTTCCCGTTGTGCCGGATGACGTGCGGCAGCAGGATCGCGTTGGTGCGGCCGTGCGCGATGTGGAAGGTCGCGCCGAGGGTGTGCGCCAGGGCGTGGACGATGCCGAGGAACGCGTTGCCGAAGGCCATGCCGGCGATGGAGCCGGCGTTGTGCATCTTCTCGCGGGCCACCGGGTCGGCCGCGCCACGGTGCACGGCCGCGGGGAGGTTCTCGAACACCAGCTTGATCGCGTGCAGCGCGAGGCCGTCGGTGTAGTCGTTGGCGTACACCGACACATACGCCTCCGTGGCGTGCGTCAGCGCGTCGAACCCGCTGTCGGCGGTGACGGCCGGCGGCAGGTCGGCGGTGAGCACCGGGTCGACGATCGCGACGCTCGGGGTGAGCGCGTAGTCGGCGAGCGGGTACTTCATGCCGGTCTTCGTGTCGGTGATGACCGCGAACGGGGTGATCTCCGCGCCGGTGCCCGACGTCGTCGGGATGCACACGAGCCGGGCGAGCCGCCCGAGCGTCGGGAACGTGAACGCCCGCTTGCGGATGTCGAAGAACTTCTCCCGCATGTCGGCGAACTCGGTGCCGGGGTGCTCGTACAGCAGCCACATCACCTTCGCCGCGTCCATCGGCGAGCCACCGCCGAGCGCGATGATGGTGTCCGGGCGGAACGACCGCATGAGCTCCGCGCCCCGCTCCACGGTGTCCATGCTCGGCTCGGGCTCGACGCTGTCGAGGATCTGCACCGTGACCGGGTTCGGGCCGTGACGCAGCGCCTCGCGGATGCGGTCGACGTAGCCCAGGCGGGTCATCGTCGGGTCGGTGACGATGCTGACCCGGTGCACGTCGGGCATGTCGGCGAGGTAGCGGATCGCGTTGGGCTCGAAGTAGATCTTCGGCGGGACCTTGAACCACTGCAGGTTGTTGTTGCGCCGCCCGACCCGCTTGATGTTGAGCAGGTTGACCGCGGACACATTGCCCGACACCGAGTTGCGGCCGTAGCTGCCGCAGCCGAGCGTGAGGGAGGGCAGGAAGGCGTTGTAGACGTCGCCGATGCCGCCCTGCGACGACGGCGAGTTCCAGATGATGCGGACCGCCTTCACCTGCCGGCCGTAGGCCTCGGCGACGGCCGGCTCGGCGGCGTGGATGACGGCGCTGTGGCCCAGCCCGTCGAACTCGACCATCCGCTCGGCGAGGCGGAAGCCCTCCTCGCGCGAGCCGGCGCGCAGCACGGCCAGCACCGGGCAGAGCTTCTCCCGCGTCAGCGGCTCCCGGGGCCCGACGCCGTCGACCGGCACCAGGATGATCGACGTGTCCTCGGCGACGGTGAACCCGGCCGCGGCCGCGATCCAGGCCGCCGGGCGCCCCACGACCTCGGCGTTGAGCTTCACGCCGTCGCCGAACACGAACCGCTCCAGCAGCCGCTTCTCGTCGGGGGTGGCCACGTGGGCGTGCAGCCGCTCGAACTCGGCGAGCGCCCGGTCGGCGATCGTCTCGTCGAGGACGACGGCCTGCTCGGAGGCGCAGATCATGCCGTTGTCGAACGTCTTCGACACGACGATGTCGTGGACCGCGCGCACCACGTCGGCGGTCCGGTCGACGTAGGCGGGCACGTTGCCGGGCCCGACGCCGAGCGCCGGCTTGCCGGCCGAGTACGCCGCGCGGACCATGCCGGAGCCACCCGTGGCGAGGATGACGGCCACGCCCGGGTGGGCCATGAGCGCCTGCGTGGCCTCGATCGACGGATCCTCGATCCACTGGATGCAGTGCCGGGGCGCGCCGGCGGCGATCGCGGCGTCGCGCACGATGCGGGCGGCCTCGGCGCTGCACCGCTGGGCCGAGGGGTGGAAGGCGAACACGACCGGGTTGCGGGTCTTCAGCGCGATGAGCGCCTTGAACACGGTGGTGGACGTCGGGTTGGTCACCGGGGTGACGGCGCAGACGACGCCGACCGGCTCGGCGATCTCGACGATGCCGTTGATCTCGTCGCGCGCCACCACGCCCACGGTGCGCAGGCCGTCCAGGCTGTGCGCGATGTGCTCGGAGGCGAACACGTTCTTGACCGCCTTGTCCTCGAACACGCCGCGGCCGGTCTCCTCGATCGCCAGTTCGGCGAGGTGCCCGTGCCGGCTGAGCGCCGCCACGGACGCCTTCTTGACGATGTGGTCGATCCGCTCCTGGTCCAGCTCGGCGTAGTCGTCCAGGGCGCGCTGCGCACGGCGCACCAGACGGTCGATCGTGGAGCCGGCGTCCTCGATGGTCACGCCGAGCTCCGCCGGCGGCGGGGCGAGAGTCCCGGTCACCGTCATCACTTCCCTTCCCTGGGGCGGCACGGACCCGTTCGGTCCGATCTCATCGTCACGCCGGGTCAGGCGCCGGGCCCAGAGACGGTTGACCCCGCTTGCGGGGGCGTTGGTCCCGCGTCCGCGGTGCCGGTGAGGGCGGCGCCGATGTCGTGCGCCCAGCGGCGCACCGCCGCCCAGTCGCGGAAGTCCCCGTACGGCGCGCGCAGGGCGGCGATGAGCGCGCGCTCGGCGTAGCCCAGCCGCGACCGGACCATGGCGCCGGGAAAGACGCGGTGCTCGACCGGGACCGCCGCGGCCACGACGCTCGCCACGTCGACGGCGTCGCCGGCCGGGATCGGCGGGTCGCCGATCGGGCCGCTGGAGAACAGCCACACCGGGCGGGCGGCGAGCGCGGCGGCGTGCCGGGCGGCGAAGCGCAGCGCGGCGCCCAGCCAGTGCCCGGCGTAGACGGCACTGCCGAGCACGACCGCGTCGTAGCCGTCCAGCTCATCCGTGTCAGCGATGTCGCCCGGCGCGCTCACCCGCACCTCGAGCCCGTGCCCGGCGAGGACGGAGCCGATCAGCTCGGCCATCTCGGCGGTCGAGCCGTGCTTGCTGGCCGCGGTGACGAGAACACGCATTGGGTTGCCTCCTTGTCAGCCCGGGCGGCGCCCGGCTCGCGCGGCGCGCCGCATGCGACACCGCATCCAACCTGGCCTGCGGGACGCCCTCGGCGCACCGGCCGAACGTCCCGGCGCCGCGGGCCGGCCGTCCCCGGTGGCGCGGGCCGGTGGCGTGCCGGTCCCGCCGGACCGGGACCATCGCCTCTGCCGGCCGGCGCCACGCCCGGCCACGCTGAAGACCGGGATCGACCGACATGGAGGTGGCAGCGCATGAACGAGCAGCTGTCGGAACGAGCGGCCGCGGCGTGCCTGCGGGCCGCGGTCGCCGCACCCTCGATTCACAACACCCAGCCGTGGCGGTTCCGCTTCGACGGCGCCGGATTCGACGTGTACACCGACCCGAAGCGCACGCTCGAGGCGATCGACCCGCAGGGGCGCGCGATGCACATCAGCGTCGGCGCGGCGGTGTGCAACCTGCGCCTCGCACTCGCGGCCGAGGGCTGGGCGAGCCGCCTTGAGCGCACCGGCCCAGACGCCCGGGTCACGCCCGTGGCGCGGCGCGAGGCGAGCCCGTCCGTCCGCGCACTGGCCGGGGCGATCGCCCGGCGCCGGACCAACCGCGACCCGTACGACGACGCGCCCGTGCCGGTGGACACGGTCGAGCTGCTCCAGCGCGCGGCGGCCGCCGACGGGGTGCGGCTCGTGGCGCTCGACCCGGTGCGCCGCGGTGCCGTCCTCGCGCTGACCCAGGCGGCCGAGGCGTGGCAGCGCGGGGATCCGCGGTACCTGCGCGAATTGGCGACGTGGACCACCGACCGCGGCGACCGGCCCGACGGCGTCCCGGCCCACACGTTCGGCCCGAGGCCCACGACGGCCGCCCTGCCCGTGCGCGACTTCGGCCTCACCCTGCCCGCCGTCGAGCGTGATGCCGCTCGCTTCGAGCGCCGCCCCAACCTGGTCGTCCTGCACTCCCTCGGCGACGACAGCGCCGCGTGGCTCGACGCCGGTCGCGCGCTGCAGCGCGTGCTGCTCACCGCGGCGGTGCACGGCCTGGCCACGCAGCCCATGACGCAGGCGCTGGAGGTGCCGCGCCTACGCCGGCTGCTCGCCGCGCCGGGCGGCCGGTGGTATCCGCAGATGATCCTGCGCATCGGGTACGGCCGGTTGGTCACCACCGGCGCCCGCCGTCCGCTGCGCGACGTCCTGCTGCCGGCCGGCACCGCGCTTCCCGTCCGCTCGACCGCCTTCAGCCGGGCCGAGCCCGTCGGCGCGGGCCCTAGGTACCACCGCTGAGGGTCTTCCGCCCGCTGCCCACCGGAGGCGGCGCGGGCAGGCTGGGGCCGGCTCGTGGCAGCTGAGCCGCAGACGAACAGGAGACTTGCATGCGAACGGTGACCGAGTCCGAGCTCGGGCGGATCCTCGGCGCACTACCAGGCGTGCCGCGCATCGTGGCCAGCGGCAACTTCGCCGCACCCTACCGGCTGCTGGCCGCCGCCGACGCGGCCCTCGCCGAGTTCCGGCTGAACATGCTCAACGCGCAGCCGGGCATTCCGGACCGCGAGGGCGTGGTGCACGAGACCGCGTTCGTCGGTCCGGGCATGCGCGGCGGGGCGCGCCTGCGGTACCTCCCGTGCCGGCTGTCGCTCGTGCCGCACCTGCTGCGTCAGCGCCTCGCCCCCGACGTGGTGCTGCTGCACACGTCACCACCCACGGGCGGCGCCGTGAGCCTGGGCGTCGAGGTCAACGTGCTCCCCGCGGCGATCGAGGCGGCCCGCGCCCGGGGCGGCATCGTCGTGGCGCAGGCCAACCCCGCGATGCCGGTCACCTACGGCGACGCGCTGCTGGACCTGGACGCCGTCGACTACCTCCTGGAGGTCGACGAGCCGCTCGCCACCCACCCGGTGGCCGTGCCCGACGCGACCTCGCGGGCCATCGGCGAGCGCGTCGCGGCGCTCGTGCCCGAACAGGCGACGCTGCAACTCGGCATCGGCGCCATCCCGGACGCCACGCTCGACGCCCTGCTCGACCGGCGCGACCTGGGCATCTGGTCGGAGATGTTCACCGACGGCGCCCTGGCACTGGAGAAGGCGGGCTGCCTGGACCGCGACACGCCCGTGACGGCCTCGTTCTGCTTCGGATCCGCCGAGCTGTACGACTGGATCGACCGCAACCCGCGGGTGCGCATGCTGCGCACCGAGAAGACCAACAATCCGGGGACGATCGCCGCCCACCCACACCTGATGAGCATCAACAGCGCCCTGCAGGTCGACCTGTTCGCCCAGGCCAACGCGAGCCGCATCGGCGGGCGCACCCACTCGGGCTTCGGCGGGCAGACCGATTTCATCGTCGGCGCCATGCACTCCCCCGGCGGGCACGCCGTCATCGCGCTGCGGTCGTGGCACCCCAAGGCGGACGTCTCCGCGGTGGTACCGCTGGTGTCCGGCCCGGTGACGTCGTTCCAGCACAGCTTCATCGTCACCGAGCAGGGCACCGCCGCGATCTGGGGCCGCGACTCGGTCGAGCAGGCCCAGCAGATCCTCGACCGCGCCGCCCACCCGGCCGCCCGCGACGACCTGCGCGCCGCGGGCCGGGAGTTCGGCCTCCCGCTGCACTGACAGTGCGGATGTAGGTGAGTCCCGCGCCGGTCGGTCTGACTCTTGCTCTGACTGACTTTCGGGTCCTGAAGTGGATCTGTCGGCGGGACTCACCCGCACTCACCGGACGTGGCGGTGTGACTTCATAGCAGCCTGTGCCAGCAGGCACCCATCACTGTCTTGTCTATCTCGCCCGGCTGGTGCGTGCCGCCCTTGCCCGGTCGAATGGAGAAGGACGGTCCATGCCCACGATGGCACAAGCCCCGGTCGAGGTCACCGGTGGTGTCGACACGCATAAGGACACGCATACCGCCGCCGCACTCGACAACGCAGGGCGGACCCTCGCCACGGCGCAGTTTCCCACCACCATCGCCGGGTACGCGGCGCTGCTGGCCTGGCTGGCCGGGTCCGGCCGGCTCGTCCTGGCCGGTGTCGAGGGCACCGGCGTCTACGGCGCCGGCCTGGCCCGATTCCTGCGACAGCATGGTGTCGACCTGGTCGAGGTCGACACGGCTGCCAGCCGAAGGTCCGGGCGTCCACTGTGGATATTCGATCGACGGTCCCGGCGTAGGCCGCTGGGCCGGGGCAGGGCGGCGAGCGCGGCCACCACAACGGCGGCCACGGCGATGCGGGTCCTGGTTCTCATTCGTCCTCCGGTCGCGACGGAAACGGCGCGCGGAGACGTCCCGGCACCGGTACGGCGCCGGGACGCTCCTTCGTGCGTACCGCCGCGGCTCGTCCGACAGCGGTGGCGCTCCGGCCTATGCCAACAGCGGCCCGAGGTTGCGCTTGCGCGCATGGATCTGCACGACGCCGTCCTCTCTGGACGAGACGTGGACCGCCTCGGTGGTCCGCGACATGGCGCCCGCCTCGACGAGCGTGACGCCGCCGCCGACGGAGACCGAGGGCCGGTTGAGGTGCATGGCCACCACGTCCTCCGGCGTGCTGCCGGCGACGCCCACCGCGACGTAGACGTTCTTCGTGCCGTCCGTGTTGGTCCCGATGAACGCGATGCCGCGGTCGGTCGGTGTTCTGGTCATGACGTACTCCTTTCCGTGTGTACGAGGTCGTCGGCGATCGGCCGCAATGGTTCGTCGGCCTCCGCCGCTGTACCGAACATGAGACGGCGCCAGTCCCCGGCGTACGTGTAGATTCCGCAGGCCGTGGAAATGCCGAGCCTGGCCGGCCGGCGGGACGCCACGATGTGCCGGTTCGAGCCGCCCATGTCATAGACCCCGTCGAGCCGTCGCCACAGCGAGATGCTGAGGACGACCCGTTCCCGCCACAGGACCACGGTGGTGGCGCCGAGGAAATCCTTGGCGACCCGCCGTACCTCTCTCTTTATCCGGACATGCATGGCCAGGACGAGAAACAGCCTTGCCAGACCATGACACTCGAACCGGGTGATGACCACCTGGCCGCGAGGATCACTTGCCCGTGAATGACTCACCATGACAGCGCTCCAACCGCGGTGACGACGGCGAGGGCCAGCAGGCCCACACCGGCCACTCTTCTCATGACGGCGAACCATGGCCTGCTCCGGTCCCCGACGCGGGCCAAGGGGCGTCGACTCCAGTTCACGCTGCGTATGGCGACGGTCACGACGCCGACCACCGCCATCGTGCCCAGCACCAGCCACGAGGTGGAGGGCAGGAGCAGCGTCACGGCGGCGAGTGCGGCCCAGGTGAGAGAGGTGGACTTTTGTGTGGTGAACAACAGCCCCAGGTCGAAGCCCCACACGAGGCCGAGTCGACCGGGCGGCATCGTTCGCACGAAGCCCTGAGGGACCTGCCGCCAGATGTGTGGGGTCCGGTTCATCAGGTCGGCGACACCGAGCCCAAGCACGATGACCGCGGTGAGGACCTCCCGGAGCGGGAGCGGAGCGACGAACGCCACCACCGTCCCTACGAGATAGGCCACCACGGCCAGCAGAGACGAGGCGAGGAGTTCACCGACCAGCAGGCCGAGCAGGAAGCGTGTGCCCTGTGCCGTGCTGCGTCGGAGCATGGGACCGGCGACCCCGGCCATGGACTGACCTCAAGGACTGAAGACCTGCAGCGTCGCCGCTGCCCCGGCCACCACCAGCCACACGACCACCTGCGATCAGCCGGCCTAGCCGTAGCGGCAATCGGCCGCGGACAGTGCGTTGCCCGACGTCTCGCAGCACGCGCAGTGCAGGAAACCACCGGTGTCGGTGCAGTACCAGATGTACGCCGCGTTGGCATGGCAGTTCGAGTACGTCGTGTTCGCCGGGTAGTGCGCGAGGTTGCAGCACGCCGGGCCGGAGCCGGCCGCGCTCGCCTCCTTTGCCTTACCCCCGAAGATCGCGACCGACGTGACGAGCGCCGAGGCGCCGAGCCCGGCGAGCAACCGCCGTCGTCCCGTCCTGGTGTGGCCGACGGCGGCCAGACCGCCTTCCGGTGTGGTCATGAAACTCCTTCCTTGACCTGCCTGACTTTCTTCAGTAGCGGTTCGAGCTTGCCGAAGGTGTACGCCTCAGTCAGCCTCCCCTCTTCGAACAGCAGGGCCGACGGGCTCATCTTGACCCCGAAGTTCCCTGACACCCAGGCCCCTCCCTCGTCGGCGAGGTGGGGAAGCCGGTCGAGCGCGTAGCGACTGATGAACTCGTCGCCGGCCTGGCGCGAACCGCACGAGACCACGACTCCGAACGTCCCGAGCCGCTCGGCCGGGTAGGTGGACAACTCGGCCGCCACCTTGTTGCAGGTGGCGCAGATCGGGCTGAGTACGACCAGGGTCGACCGGCCCCGTTCCCCCAGTCCGCCGAGGCTGGTCGGCCACGCCGAGGCGGCGGCCCCCGGGCTGTATTCGGCCAGCGGGGAGACCCGGTCAGCGCCGCCGTCCGGATCGGGGATCCGCGAGGCCAGTTCGCCCATCATGGCGTAGAGCACGACAACGGCGGCCGCTAACAGCAGCAGCCCCAATGCGCCGGCCACGATCATGACGTCGTCTCCGTTCCTTTCCGTAGGTTGCCGATGAGGATCTGGATGTGCGCCCGCGCACTCCAGAACAACCACCCGGCCGAGGCGATGACCGCGAGCAGCGCGCCCCCGGCGGCCACGGTGTCGGGATCGGGCACCGGGCCGCGGGCGAGGTTGAACCCGGCTGCCGCGACGAAGCCTGCCCCGAGGGCGAGGTTGCTCCACCCGAGCGGGCGGGCGCTGCTGGCCCCGAAGCATCCGCACGGCTGGCGGCTGCCCCGCAGTTGGCCGACAGCGCCCAGGACGGCGAACACGAGGCCGAGCAGGCCGACCAGCACCGCGTCGGGCCGGCGCAGGACGGGCACGGCGAGCGCGAGCGCGGCCACCAGTTCGATCGCGGCAGCGCCCCGGACCACTCCCGACCCGTCGAGGCCGAACTGGGGCAATGCCTCGCGCAGGGCGGCGGCGGTCACGCTCGGATTGGCCAGCTTCTCGGCGGCGGCTCGAACGAGCACTGTGGACAGTAGCGCGTTGACGGCGAGCAGAACCCAGTCGATGGTCATCATGGCGCCGCCCGGAGTGCAGGACGAGAGCTGAAAGTGATCATCGGTCGTCGATCCCTCTGATAGGCGTGTCGGCCAAGGTTACCGACGGGTCCAACCCTGGTCAAGTGAAGTTCATCATTTTTATGTTTATCAAACTCTCATCCGGTCCGCCGATAAAAATGTTGTCAGCGAAGATTTTCCTGCAAGATCCGTCCACTATGGATCATTGTTGCGTCAGCTGCTGCGCACTCGTCCGGGTGGGGGCATGCTGCCCGGCGGAGGTGTCCGAGTCTCCGGTGGACTCCCCGCCTTCAAAGCGGGTGGAACAGATGGACCTCGTCCGGCGGGTTCGATTCCCGTCCACCTCCGTCACGAGTGGCCGGACGATCGTCGGTACGGGATCGGGGGCCCCTATCGCAGCGCCGGCTCAGGACGTACGACGGCGGATCCCGCGTACGGACACGCTTCCCTCCGTTCCACGGCTGACCGCCGCGCGGGCGTGACTGGGCGCCGACGCGGTGAAACAGGTCGAGCGGCTTGCCATAGCGGTCCAGCGAACCGGCCTCGCCGTAGTTGCCGGTCAGCAGCACGGTGTGCGGCTTGTCCTCGGCCGGCAGATCGTCGTAGACCGCCTTGACCTGGGCGACGCACCGCGGCCAGCGATCTGGTCCGACCACAAGATCTTGACACGTGCTGGGCGGCCGCAAGTCTCGGCGGCGAACGGGACCTGCGCCCCGGTGGGCATCCGTGAAGTGCGGTAGTGGGTATGCGCCGACATCGGACCGCAGCACTGCGCCCGAACCATCATTTGCGCAAAGATGCAAATATATGCCACACTGCGCAGTGGCCCTTGCCGGAATGCCTGGAAGAGATGACGGGGCATGCGTAGCTGTGACCCTCCCTCTCGTCCTCGCCCCCGGCCGCGACGCGCCGCCTGACCTCCGGCGCACCATCGGGGACACCCCTCGACCCGACGTATCTGCGCCTACTGGCGCGGCGTCATGTTGTGTGCTGGCCGGGCCGTGCCGCCCGATGTCGCCGCCTCCGGGCGGTACCCAATGCTTGGATCTTCCCCGTAGGGGGCTGTACATGAAGCGGTGCGGGCTGTCGGCCGTGGTCCCGCTTGCGGCTCACTCCGGTGACGGCCCGGGCGCCGCTGCACTCCTACCTGAGATCCGCCAGTGCCTAGGCCAGCTGACCGCACACGCTCGCGGCACGTTGTGGCTGCGGCGACCGCGTCCGGACCACCTGAGGAGGATATGTGGCCACCGACCACCAGGCGGCTGATCTGCCGCAACAGCCGATCACGATGGCCGAGGAGCGGATCGGCGTCAACGGCGCCATCGCGGCCGCCCTGACTCGATGGATCGGCTCCATGCCCGCCCTCTACGTCGCGCTGGTCATCATCGGCGGGTGGATGGCCCTGGCGACCTGGGGACCGCTGCATCGGGCCGATCCGTACCCGTTTGCGTTCCTGTTGTTCCTGAACAACGTGGTGCAGCTCGTCCTGTGCTCAGTGATCCTGGTCGGCCAGCGGGTTCTCGGTATGGCAGCTGACCGCAGGGCGGTAGAGACCTATGAAAACGCCGAGGCGATCTTCGCTCGAGTCGCGGACCTGCAGGCCCACCTCGATCAGCACGACCGGGCACTCAGTCGCGGGGTGAGCCTGCTGCACTCCAGCCCACACCCTTGGATCGAGCGGCACCGCGTGCAACCACCGCCGCAGGCCATCGACCAGGCCGTGGGCGTCAACGGCCGGATCGCGGCCTGGCTCACGCAACGGCTGGGCAGCATGTGGGCCTTCTACGCAGCCGCCGGCACCCAGGTGCTGTGGATCGGTCTCGCCGTGCTGGGCGCGCAACAGATTGATCCGTACCCCTTCGCCTTCATGTCGTTCCTGTCCACGTTGGCTCAGCTCATCTTCATGATTGTGATCATGGTCGGTCAGGACGTCCTGGACCGGGCCGCCGACCGCCGCTCCGAGCAGACCTTCCTGGACGCCGAGGCCATCCTGCACGAATGCCAGCGGATGAAGGCGCGGCTGACCGCGCAGGACCGCATCATCGACAGCCTTGCCAGCTACACCGCCGCCCAAGTCACCGAGCACCTGGCGAAGGCAATTCACCACATCCATCTCCAGACCACTACCGGCAATCACCAACCCCCGAGTGGCAGCCCCGCGCTACAGCCGTGGGAGCAGTTGCCGGAGGAAGTGCGGGAGGCAACCCGCGCCCAGGCCCGGCGGATCGGTGAGAGGCTGGCCGCGGTCGGCTGCCTGATGGTCCCGACGTTTGATCAAACTCGCACCTTCGCCTTCAGCGACCACGAGGTGCAACTGCTGGCCCAGGTGGAGTACGAACACGAAATGACCCAGCCGACGCCACACGGGACGGCTCCAGCGCCGGTGCGCGGGCCGGACCACACACAACCCAGCCTGCCACCAGAGCCAGCGCCTCCGCTGGTGCCGTGGGAGCAACTGTCCGACGCGGCACGGGCCAAGCACCTGGAGGCGGTACGACGCATCCCCGCCATGCTGGCCGCCGTGGGGTTCCAGGTGCTGCGCGACGGCAAGGGCGACATCCCCGGGGAAGCGGACTTCACCGCCGACGAGTGGGCGATCCTGCAGCAGGCGATGATGGCGTCCGGTGTGCTCGTGTCAATCGCCGAGGGCGTCATGGACCCCGAGGAGATCTTCGCCCTGATCAAGGTTCTGCGGGAGGCCAGCATCACGCATCCCAACCGGTTCATCCGCGAACTGACGGCCGCGTCCACCTTCACCACCGGGCTACGGCCCGGCACCGCGTACGCCGACTACGAGGGCCCCGCGCTCGGGATGATCCACTCGGCGACCGCCATCGTTGCCGGCAAGGCACCAACCGCGTTGGCTGACTTCCGCGCGCTGCTCATCGAAATCGCCTCGGTCGTCGCCGACGCGAACAACGAGGGCGGATTCTTCGGCTTCGGCGCCCGGCCCCGCACACCTCGAGAGGCGATGACCATCGAAGCCGTCAGGCACGCAACAGACCTCGCCAGCAACGGCGTCGGGCTACCCGCTAAAGTCCGCACCGACCAGCCCATGCCGAGCGGTCGTTAACCTATCGTGCACCAACCAGTGCGGGTGCCTCGTCAGGCCGCCAAGGTACCGGCAGGTCGTGCCGGCCCGCTCGGTGTGGGTGCACCGCACCCGCTGGCGGCCCGGCGTCCGCGCAAGACATCAAGTGACGTCGTCCCACGATGTACGAACAGCCTGCTGAACCGGCGGTGTCGCCGCACCGGCGGGCGATGTGGCGGGAGAATCGGCACTGTTTACGGCGGTCGCGACGGCTTGGGCGTCGCGCTTTATGTGCTCGGCGACGCCTCGAACGTCGTCGTAAAGGCCTTGCAGCGGCTTGCGCAGCTCTGCCTCGTCAGCCTCGCTGAGCAGGTGTTTGCGCAGGAAGGTTTTCGGACGCAGGTCTTCGAGCTGGATGTCGGTGCCCAGTTCGCGGCTGAGGTCACCGGTAGCGTTGCGGGCCATCTGGCGCACACTGCGTAGCATGCGCATGCCGTCGCCGATCGCCTTGGGCAGCCGGTCGGGACCGAAGACGAACAACCCGACCAGGATGATCATGATCAGGTGCCAGCCGCCGAGGTTCTCCAAGCCCATCGTGGTGGCCCTCCCTGCGCTCAGCCATCAACGACCCCATCCCGGCAGAGCCCGGCCCAGCGTTGGCAAGCACTGTCTTCGCCGGGGTCTTCCCGGTATCTCGGTCGAGAGTCTGACACAAATGCACTTCGCTTGAGAAGAACGGACTGGACGGCTCCGCACTCAGGTGTTCCCCTCGGGTCACCATCGCGAAGCGCTCAGCGACCCAGCCCCGCTTCCCGGGCGCGGATGATGGCCTCCGCCCGTCCCGCCACTTGCAGCTTGGCGAAGATGGTGGATGTGTGGTTGCCGACCGTCTTCAGCGACAGACCAAGTCGGCTCGCGATCGCGGCGTTGGGGAGGCCGGCGGCGATGAGGTCAAGGACCTCTCGTTCGCGGGAGCTCAGCTGCGGGAACACCAGCTCGGCGGCCTTCGGTGGCGCGGCGAACAGGCTGAGTACACGGCGGGCCACTCCAGGGCCGAAGATCGCTTCACCGGCGGCGACGGCGTTGATCGCACGAATGATCTCCTGTTGGGACGCGCCTTTGACCACGTAACCGCAGGCGCCCGCGCGCATCGCCGCGAAAACCGACTCGTCGTCGTCGAATGGGATCCGGCCCCCGCACGCGACTGACCATTCCACGGCCTTCGACGGCGCCGCTCGAACCCGGTCGGCGCCGTCGGCGAAGTTCAGGGCGGGTTCTACAGCCAGGTCCGGAACATCCGCTGGTACAGGCGCTTGGCCGCCACGAGGGCGAACGCGTAGACGGTGAGGATGCCGGCCAGCCAGAGGTAGTAGACGGCCGGCGGCGGACTCAGGCCCACGGCCGCGCCCAGAGGGGTGGCGGCGAGGCCGAGGCTGAACAGCATCACCGCGACGCTGGTGATGATGACCGGTCGCGCCGCCCACGACCAGCCGGACGTGCCGCCGCGGCCGCGGAGCAGGTGTACGGCGAGGATCTGGGTGAGCAGGTTCTCCACGAACCAGGCGGTGTGGAACAGCGCCTGACCGGCGGGGCTGATGTCGGCTCCCACGATGTGGTGCAGCGCGGCGAATGTGGCCAGATCGGCCAGGCTGTTGATCGCGCCGAAGAACAGGACGAAGCGGTTGAGGTCCCAGGTGTCGAAGGTGCGCGGGTGCTGCCGCGCCGCCGGGTCGGTCTGGTCGAAGGCCAGGGACAGCTGGGACAGGTCGAACAGCAGGTTCTGCAGCAGGATCTGCAGGGGCAGCATCGGCAGGAACGGAAGGAAGGCGCCGGCGGCGAGCACGGAGCAGACGTTGCCGACGTTGGACGAGACGGTGATCTTCACGTACTTGACGATGTTGGCGAAGGCGTGCCGGCCTGCCGCGACCGCATCGGTCAAGGCTTCCAGGTCCTTGCCTGTCAGCAGGACCTCGCTGGATTGCCGCACGATGTCGACGGCGCCCTCGACGCTCGCGCCGACGTCGGCGGCGTGCAGGGCGGGCGCGTCGTTGACACCGTCGCCGAGGTATCCGACGGTGTGCCCGGCCCGGCGCAGCGTGCTGACGATGCGGGCCTTCTGCCGCGCGTCGACCCGTGCGAACAGGGTGGTCCGCCGGGCGAGGGCCGCCAGCGCCGGCTCGTCCAGCGCGTCGATCTCATGTCCGCAGATCGGCACGCCCGGGTCCAGGCCGGCATCCTGACAGATGCGCGCCGCGACCAGGGGGTGGTCGCCGGTGAGCACCTTGATCCTTACACCGTGTCCAGTCAGTGCGGAGAATGCCGCCGCGGTGCTGGGTTTGGCCTCGTCGAGCAGCCCGACGTAGCCGATCAGGGTCAGTGCGGTCTCGTCGGCGGGACGCAGCTGCCGGCTGGTGGCCCTGCGGGTCTTGACCGCGACCGCCAGGGCGCGGACGCCGTCGGTGTGGAGGCTGTCGGCGAGTGCGTGCAGCCGTTGCCGATGCGTGGCGTCGAGGGGTACGTCCCGGCCGTCGATGCGGGCATGGGTACAGCAGGCCAGCACGTGCTCGGCGGCTCCCTTGGTGATGAGCAGTTCCCGGTCCCACTGCCCGGCCGGGCGCAGCACGACGGTGGCGCGGCGACGGGTGCCGTCGAAGCCCAGCACCTGCCGGGCGGTGTACGCGTCCGCCGCCGCTTCGCCGGACTGCGGGGCGTGCTCGATCAGTGCCTCGTCGATGGCGTCGGTGATGGGTGCGTCCGCGTGCTGGAGTCCGAAGCAGGCGTTGAGGTGGGCGAGGCGCAGCGGTTCGGCGTCGGGCCGGCCGAGGGGGTCGAGGTGGCACGCCACGGTGAGGCGGTCGATGGTGAGGGTGCCGGTCTTGTCGACGCACAGCACGTCCATCGCGCCTAGGTTGTGGACCGCTGGCAGCCGCTTGACCACGATGCCGCCCTCGCGCAGCGCGGACTGCGCGCGCACCAGCACGGTCGTGACGACCACGGGTAGCATCCCCGGCACGAGCCCGACCGCACCGGCGACTGCGAACAGGCACGCCTGCAGCCAGGTGTCGTGCGAGAACTCGGTGACAGCCAGGACCGCCGCGACGGTGGCCAGGATCAACCGGATGAGGGTGACGGAGACCCCCGTCACGCCGCGCTCGAACGTGCTCCGCCCGTGCCGGTCCGGTGGGTCGTGGTTGCTCAGGCCGAAGTAGGTGCCGGCGCCCGTGGCGACGACCATGGCGGTCGCGCTGCCGCCGACCACGGACGCGCCGAGCAGGCACAGCCGGGGATGGTCGAGCAGGGTGGCGTTGGCGCCTGAGTCGACGTCGGAGGCGTCCGCGGTGTGGGCGGACGCGGTCAGCCCGGCGTGTTTGGTCACCGGAAGCGACTCTCCGGTGAGCAATGCCTGGCTGAGCGCCAGGCCGTCGGAACGCAGCAGCAGCAGGTCGGCCGGCACGATGTCGCCGCCCGCCAACCGCACCACGTCGCCCGGAACCAGCTGGTCGGTCGGCACCTCCCGGGCGATCGCCGCCGCGCCGGGGCGGGCCCGCCGCAGCACGGTCGCCGTCGTGGCCGCCACGTCCCGCAGGGCGGCCGCGGCGCGATCCGCGCCGTACTCCTGACGGGCTCGCAGTGCGCAGCTGATCGCCGCCAGGGCGCCGATCAGCGCGATCCCGGGGATGTCGCCGGTCAGTGCCGACACGACGCCCAGCAACACCAGGACCACCACGAACGGGTCGAGCACGGCCCGCATCAGGTGCGCCAGCGGGCCGCGGGCCGGCGTCGGCGGCAGCGCGTTGTCGCCGTCGCGGGCGAGGCGTTCCTGGGCCTCCCGCTCGTCCAGGCCCTGCAGCGACGAGTCGAGCTCGCGCAGGGCCTGCAACGGGGTCATCCCGGCGAACCGCTGGAGCCGGGTGAACCGCGGATCGAGGCTGGCCCGGTCGGGTGGGTCTGCCGGGTCGGCCGTCGCCTCGGCAGGGGTGAACGGGTCAGCCGCCGAGGCCACGCTTCGCTCCGCGGCGCGCCGACGGGCCATGCAGATGCGCGACCATCTCCCGGACGACCGTCGCCAGGTGCGGATCGCTGATGAGGTACAACTGCCGGCGGCCGTCCCGCCGGGCCTGGACCAGCCCTGCCAGCCGAAGTTTGGCCAGATGTTGGCTGACCACCTGTACGGTCACCCCTACCTCGTCGGCGAGGGTGCTGACGTCGCGTTCACCCGCGGCCAGCAGCCAGACGATATGGAGCCGCACCGTTGCCGCGAGGATGCCGAACGTAGCCGCCGCCGATTGCAACACCTCCGCCGAGACGTCCGTGGACTGTCCGCCGCGCGGGTCCGACACCTCCGACCTCCTGGTCAACTCGCAGATCCGTACAGGCTACGGCCCCGGCCGTCCGATGTCGCGGGCCGGACTCGCAGGCCGCGGGATCTCGTTACGGCGCGACTCCTGGTTCGGGAGCGTTGGTCCGCTAAAGGCCCGGGGAGTGCTTCAGGTGGTGAGGGTCAGCCAGCCGAGGCTGGCTATGCCAGCGGCGACGCAGTAGATGGCGAACGGGGTCAGTGTGCGGGTTTCGAAGTAGCGGGTCAGGAACCGCAGTGACAGATACGCCGCGATGCCGGCGACGAGGCTGCCTGCCAGGACCTGGCCGAGGATGGCGTGGCCGGTGGGACTGGCGAGTTCGGGGAGTTTGAGCAGGCCGGCGGCGGTGATGACGGGAGTGGCGAGGAGGAAGGCGAATCGGGCGGTGTCTTCATGGGATAGGCCGCGGATCAGGCCGGCGGCCATGGTCGAGCCCGAGCGGCTGATGCCGGGGAACAGGGCGAGGATCTGTGCGGCGCCGATCGCGGTGGCCTCGCCCCAGCCCAGACGCGAGAGTCGCTGGTCGGATTCGAGCGCCGCTTGGGCGTCGCCGCCGTGGGCGGACACACCTGCCTCGGCGCCGGTGTAGCCGCTGGCGGTGTAGACCTGGCTGCGCCCGCTCTGGCCGTGGTGCGCGGGCGGGCCGACCGGGATCGGTCGGGGCGTGGGCGTGGTGCTGGCCTGGCCGCGGCGGGCACGCAGCTGTTCCACGATGAACAGGACGAGGCCGTTGAGCGTGAGGAACAGTGCGGCGGGTACCGGTTTGCCCAGCGTGCTGCGGAAGGCGTGCTCGAGGCCGAGACCGGCCAGCCCCACCGGGATGGTGGCGATGATGAGCAGCCATGCGAGGCGCTGGTCCGTGGTGGTGATGCTCCGGCTGCGGATGGACGTGAACAGCCCGACGACGATGCGGGTCCAGTCACGGCGGAAGAAGATCACCAGTGCGATCGCGGTGGCCACGTGTACGGCTACGAGGAATGTCAGGTACGGCGAGTCCGGAGCGGACATGTCCAGGTTGTGTGCCCACGATCCGCCAAGCAGGGCGGGGATGAGAATGCTGTGACCCAGACTCGAGACCGGGAACAGTTCGGTGACGCCTTGCAGGGCGCCGATGAGAATGGCTTGCAGGTAGGTCATGTCGGTGGCCTTCCAGACGTCAGGGTCGGCGTGGTCGCGGGCTGGATGGACGGGAAGCGGATCTCGCCAGCGGTTGCCGGAAAACCGGGCCGGCGGCAGCACCGGGATCGCCCCGAGGGCACTTCCGGCCGCGCCAGTGTGTCGGCGTACCGCGACGCCGCCCGGACGTCGCGCAGGGCGCTGTCCAGCGCGGCTGGGTTGAACACTGCAACCACGCCACTCCCCTCTGCCATGGAGGCGGCGTGCCGCCGCGAGCCGGGCCGGATCTCGTCCGAAGCGGCTCGACGCCACGATCTTATACTTGCGCAAACTTGCAACCGTGATGAGATGGTCAGCGGTGGCCCGCAACAGGGACGGCTGCCCCACCGTCCAGGGAAAGGACTGCACCCCGATGAATACTCCGAATCCATTACCTCCCGACCAGCGACCGTCCGCGCTGCCGCGGGGGATCCTCGGCGCCGCACTGATCGTGCTGCCGACCAGTGCCGCGCCGTTTGGAGTCGGAGTGTCGCGATGACGAACAGGCCAGTCGGCGGGCGGGGCAGGCAGCGGGCCAAGGCACCGTTGTGGGCGCGGTTGTCGTTGCTGTCCGGTGCGGTGTTGATGCTGCTCAGCGGTGGCTCACTGATCGTGGGCAAGGTGGCACTGGACCACTACAGCAGCCGGATCGTCCATGATGGCGGCCTCGGCGATGCTGCGGCCGGCGCCTCGATCGATGGGCCGATCAACCTGTTGCTGGTTGGGATCGACGAGCGGGTCGACAACCTGGCGATGGGCGCCCGCTCGGATTCGATCATCATCGCGCACGTGCCCGCTTCGCACGATAGGGCGTTCCTAATCTCGATCCCGCGCGATACCCGGGTGCGGATATCGAAGAACCCGGCGACGAAGTACCCCGGCGGCGTTGACAAGATCAACGCGGCGTTCCAGTTCGGGTTCCAGAACGGTGGCGGCCGCGACGGTGGTTTGGCACTGCTGGCCGAGACCGTGAGCGGCCTGGCCGGCGGCTTGAAGTTCAACGGCGCGGCGATTGTGAACTTCGACGGGTTCCGGGGCCTGGTGAAGGCGATCGGCGGGGTGCACATGTGTGTTGACGAGCGCACCATCTCGATCCACACCGGCTGGAACACCAAGACCGGCGAGGAAGGGGTTCCGTACTACTTCAACACCGACGGTATCCCGACCGGGTTGAAACCGAATATGCGACCGCAGGTGTACGAGGTCGGCTGCCGCGACTTCGTCGCCTGGGAAGCCTTGGACTACGTTCGGCAGCGCGACAAGCTGGCCAACAACGACGGCGACTACGGTCGGCAACGGCATCAGCAGCAGTTCATCAAGGCGATGCTGACCAAGGCAACGAGCGCCGGCGTGATCACCAACCCAGTCAAGATCAACGAAGTGCTGGACTCGGTCGGCCAAGCGGTGTCGTTCTACAACAACAACGTGTCGCTCGCCAACTGGCTGTTCACCTTGAAGGGCATCAAGCCTGACGACATGGTTACGTTGAAGGTCAACAATGGCCAGTACCACTCGCAGACCATCAACGGGCAGTCGTTCGAGACTCTCGACGACACCGCCTTGGCCTTGCTGGCCGCGGTCGCCCAGGACCGGGTCGGTGCGTTCGTCGCCGAACATCCGGACATGATCAGTAACGACGCCGCACAGCCCGCCGGAAGGCCATCGACACCAACCCGCTGACCCAGACCACTCCCCGACGTTGTCGACGATCAGTGCCGGCAACCATGGGTGAGCCGAACCTCCCGCAGGGACCGTCAAGATAACGGCTCTGACGCAAGACGGTGGTGGTCTCGGCGCTCATGCGAGACGCAGCGCCTGTCACGGTCAGCGCGGTGCGGGCAAGGGCCAGCGGGCGGTGGTCGGCGTCCACCTCCGGGTCGCCTGAGCCGTTCCAGGTGCCGCTCCCGCCGTGCCAGTTGCCCGCCTTGAGCTTGAACCGCTGGCCGTTCGCGTCGACGATGTATCGCCCGCGGGTGCTCAGCGGCGGCGCCCAACCTGGATCGGGCGCCGTCGCTGGCAGTGGCACGAGCGTAGCGACGACCAAGCTACACATCGACACGTTTACATACAGCAGATAAATGCAGGTCAGGCGGGAGTTTGGCCGGCCTTGTCGACGATGGCCCGGGCCACTACCGCCGTCGAGGCGGTGACGGTGCCCGCCGGGCCCCAGTCGCCGGCCTCGACGGCCACCCCGCGCACGCCCAAGAACCGCAGCGTGGTGCGGTCGAAAATCCATTCGGT
Source organism: Dactylosporangium sp. NPDC051484 (assembly GCF_040689395.1). Lineage (NCBI taxonomy): Bacteria > Bacillati > Actinomycetota > Actinomycetes > Micromonosporales > Micromonosporaceae > Dactylosporangium > Dactylosporangium sp. NPDC051484. The sequence continues at coordinate 110,555 of NZ_JBFAZX010000025.1, forward strand.
GCGGTTGCCGCCGTCGGTGTGCGCGACCGCGATACCGTGGCGGCCGAGGGCGTCGACGCTGTCGTCGATGACCGTGACGCCGGGAATGCGGGCCGCAGCCTCGTACAGCGTCCTGGCCAGCTTCGCCGGGACGACCGACTCGCGCATCAGGTCACCGATGGTCACGAACGCCTCCTGCTGCGGGCTGGTGCCCGCGCCGAACGTCTTGAGGTAGATCTTGGCCAGTAGCAGATCGGGGTTGGTGGGCAGCGTAGTGAGGTATCGGAAGCTCGGGGCGTTCAGCGATTCCCCGCCGGAGATGATGTTCGGCACGTCATCCGAGCCGTCGGGATCGCGCAGCAACCCGCCGGGGCCGCCGTTCACCGACTTCCAGATCTGCCGGCGGTGCGGCTTGCCCAGCGCCGCCGTGGTCTTCCCGTCCGGCCCCGTCGTGTAGTTCATGTAGCTGCCGTAGGTCTCGACGAACTCGAACTGGTCGTCGCGGACCTGATCGGCCCGCGGGATGTCGTTGCTGCTCGCGGCGACCAGGGCGATGCGGTCGAGCAGGCCGCCGGCCTCCGTGTTCCCGGCCCAGAACCGCCCGACCCCGAGGCTGACGGCCGACACCGTCCACAGCGCCACGACCAGCGCGGCGGCCGTGGCCGGGACCAGCGCCCACCGCCGCCGGCGCCGGGTACCCCGCACGGCCGCGCGGGCCGCCCGCGGATCGTCGAGCTGCTGCATGAACCGGTCCCGGAGGACCTGTTGACGGTCTTCGGACAGATCGTGCTGCGCCGGGTCCGGCAGCAGCCGGACGAGCTCGGCGTGGCCGTCGTTCATCGGTTTCCCTCCGGTGCGGGCTGGGCCGCCGGTGCGCGGCCACTCTGTAGCTGTCGCGGGGCGGGGTCCAGTTCCAGGCTCAGCCGGGCGAGCCGCTGCCGGGCCCGGGACAGGCGGGAGCGGACGGTGCCGATCGGGATCCCCAGGGCCTGCGCGGCGTCGGCGTAGTCCAGCCCGGCCCAGACGCACAGCGCGACGACCTCGCGCTCGGCCGGGCGCAGCCGGCGCAGCGCCGCGCCGACGGCGGCCAGGGTTTTGGCGTCGTCCAGCCGGCCGGCCAGCTCGTCGGCGAAGTCGGGGACGTGCTCCCGCGGCCAGAGCCGGGCCAGCAGGCTCCGCTCGCGAAGGGCCTTGCGGTTGAGGTTGCGGATGGTGTTCGTGGCCACACCCAGCAGCCACGGCCGCAGGGTTCCGCCGTCGGGGTCGATCCGCGACCGCATCTGCCACGCCTGCAGGAACGTGGTCGAAACCACGTCCTCGGCGAGCGAGCGGTCCTCGGTCAGGCGGACGCCGTGGTGGTACACCGCCTGGGCATGCTCATCGAACAGCTCCCCGAACGCGGCCCGGTCGCCGGCGCGTAGCCGGTCACGCATAGTCGAGTCCACGCTGTCTACTGTCCGATCGCCCAGCCGGGTTCCCGCCGGCGGCAGAAAAATTCTCCAGGGACGTGAACGCGACACCGGGGAACGCGAGGGGCACCGCCGCACATCCGAGGTGGCATGTCCGGGTGTGGTGGACGGGGCGATCGCGGGCGGTAGTTTGATTGTGCTCTGCCGCGGTCTCGGTGCCGCCAAGCCGGGCTGGATCGCGGGGAGAATGG
>NZ_JBFAZX010000026.1:0-106270 GCF_040689395.1 Dactylosporangium sp. NPDC051484
CCGCCGTGATCTGGCACAACTGGACCATCGGCGCCCCAGTCAAACGGTCCCTCATCGCCTACGACCACTGAATCTTCAAGGCATCAATCATCTAGAGCGTCGGCACGCGATGAGCTCGCGGCGGCGGACACGCACGTCCCGCAAGACCTTGCCGGACGGCGGAGCCGCGGGCCGCATTCGCACCCCGGGGACCGCTAGGGTGGCGCGCATGACGATCGACGCCACGGTCCCGAACGTCGCCCGGATGTATGACTACTACCTCGGCGGCTACCACAACTTCGCCGCCGACCGCGCGGCCGCCGAGAAGATCCTGGAGATCTTCCCCGACACGCCGGCCGCGGCCCGGACCAACCGGCGGTTCATGCAGCGCGCCGTGCGCCGGCTCAGCGAGGCCGGTGTCCGGCAGTTCCTCGACATCGGCGCCGGGCTGCCCACCCAGGGCAACGTGCACGAGCACACCGACGGCCGGGTGGTCTACGTCGACAACGACCCGGTCGCGGTCGCGCAGGCGCGCACCCTCGTCGAGCGCGACGAGCGGGTGTCGGTCGCCCTGGCCGACCTGCGCGACCCGGAGGCGCTGCTGGCCGACCCGCACGTGTGCGGTCACCTCGACCTCGCCGAGCCGGTCGCGGTGCTGCTGGTGTCGATGCTGCACTTCGTGCCCGACGAGGCCGACCCGTGGCGCCTCATCGCGCGGCTGCGCGACGCGACCGCGCCCGGCAGCCACCTGGTGGTGTCGCACCTGACCCTCGACGGCGTCGACGCGGCGCCCACGCAACAGGGCACGCAGGTGTACCGCGGCGCCAGCGCGCCGATCGTGCCGCGCACCCGGGCGGACATCCTGCGCCTCTTCGACGGCTTCGAGCTGCTCGACCCCGGCCTGGTGTGGATCGGCCAGTGGCAGCCCGACCCCGGCGAGGAGCAGGTCTCGCACGGCTACGCCGGCGTGGGCGTCAAGCGCTGAACCACTGATGCTCACGGCCGAGCGAGGTGGTACAAGGATGCAGTGCCGAGCTTGACGCTGTTCCAGCGCACCACTGGCCCCTTCGGCGCGCCCTTCCTGCTGCTCGGCGGCTCGCTGGGCAGCAATCTGGACATGTGGCGGCCGCAGTTGCCGCTCTTCGGTGACCGGTTGCGGGTGGTGCGCTTCGACCACCGTGGGCACGGCGGCTCGCCGGTGCCGCCCGGGCCGTACCGTATCGAGGACCTCGGCCGGGACGTGCTGGCGCTGCTGGACCGCCTGGGGATCGAGCGGGCGTCGTACTGCGGCCTGTCGCTGGGCGGCATGGTCGGCATGTGGCTGGCCGCGCACGCCCCGCAGCGCATCGAGCGGCTGGTGCTGATCTGCACCGCCGCGCACCTGCCGCCGGCCGAGGGCTGGCTGGACCGGGCGCGGCAGGTGCGGGCGGGTGGGATGGGCCCGGTCGCCGACGCGGTGCTGGGCCGCTGGTTCACCCCGCGCTTCCGGGCGGCATTGCCGGCCCGGGTGGCGCCCTACCGGGCGATGATCGCCGCCTGCCCGGCCGAGGGCTATGCCGCCGGCTGCGAGGCGATCGCGGCCATGGACCTGCGCGACGACCTGGCCCGCGTCGCCGCCCCGACCCTGGTGGTCTCGGGGGCGGACGACCCGGCCACGCCCCCGGAGCACGGCGAGCGCATCCACGCGGGCATCCGGGGCAGCCGCCTGGTGGTGCTGCCGAACGCGGCCCACCTCGCGAACGTCGAGCAGCCGGACGTCATCGCCCAGCTGATCATGGATCACGTCACGGACTGATAGACCGCCAGCGTGCGGTCGGCGATGGCCGCCCAGGAGAAGTGGTCCACGGCGCGCTGGCGCCCCGCCCGCCCGAAGGCTGCCGCCCGGTCCGGGTCCTCCAGCAGGGCGATCATCGCGTCGGCGAGGTCGGCGACGAACCGCGACTCGTCCAGCGGGGTGCCGGAGCCGTCGCTGACCTGTTCGATCGGCACCAGCAGGCCGGTCTCGCGGTCGGCGACGACCTCGGGGATGCCGCCGGTCGCGGTGGCCACGACCGCGGTCTGGCAGGCCATCGCCTCGAGGTTGACGATCCCCATCGGCTCGTAGATCGACGGGCACACGAAGAGGGTGGCGTGGGTGAGGACCTGGATGACCTCGCGCTTGGGCAGCATCTCCTGGACCCACACGACACCGTCGCGGGTGGCCCGCAGCTCGCCGGCGAGCGCGGTCACCTCGGCGGCGATCTCCGGCGTGTCGGGGGCGCCGGCCAGCAGGACGATCTGGGTGTCGGCCGGCAGCCGGCGGGCGGCGCGCAGCAGATACGGCAGGCCCTTCTGCCGCGTGATCCGCCCCACGTAGACGACGCTGGGCCGGTCGGGGTCCACGCCGAGGCGCTCGAGCACGTCGGTGGCCGGGTCGGGCGCGTACTGCTCGGTGTCGATGCCGTTGTAGACCACGTGCACCTTGTCCGGGTCGACGCCCGGGTAGGCGCGCAGCACGTCGGCCTTCATCCCGGCGGAGACGGCGACGACCGCGTCGGCGGCCTCGATCGCGGTCCGCTCACACCAGGACGACAGTGCGTAACCACCGCCGAGCTGCTCGGCCTTCCACGGCCGCAGCGGCTCGAGGCTGTGACTGGTCACCACGTGCGGCACGCCGTAGAGCAGCTTGGCGACGTGGCCGGCGAGGTTGGCATACCAGGTATGGCTGTGCACGATGTTCGTGCCCGAACAACCGGCGGCCATCTCGAGGTCGACGCCCATCGTGCGCAGCGCCGCGTTGGCGCCGGCGAGCCCGGGCGGGTCGGCGTAGCCGGTCACACCGGCCTCGCCGCGCGGCGCCCCGAAGCAGTGCACGCGCACGTCAAGGGCGGGCGAGCGCAGGTTGCGCAGCTCGCGGGCCAGGTACTCCAGATGCACGCCGGCGCCGCCGTAGACGTCGGGCGGGTACTCTCGAGTGAGCAGGTCTACACGCACGTCCCAAACACTAATTGTTGTTCGTCTGGCGCAACACGCCGGACTTGTTTAGCGTCTGCGCCATGGCTGCCAAGAACGTCCTCGCGATCGTCCTCGCCGGTGGCGAGGGCAAGCGACTGATGCCCCTGACCACGGACCGGGCCAAGCCCGCGGTGCCGTTCGGCGGCATCTACCGGCTGATCGACTTCGTGCTGTCCAACCTGGCCAACGGCGGCTATCTGAAGATGGTCGTGCTGACCCAGTACAAGTCGCACTCGCTGGACCGGCACGTCACGAAGACCTGGCGGATGTCCACGCTGCTGGGCAACTACGTCACGCCGGTGCCGGCGCAGCAGCGCCTCGGCCCGCGCTGGTTCGCCGGGTCCGCGGACGCGATCTACCAGAGCCTCAACCTGATCAACGACGAGCGGCCGGACTACGTCATCGTGTTCGGCGCCGATCACATCTACCGGATGGACCCCGAGCAGATGGTGCGCCAGCACATCGAGTCGGGCGCCGCCGCGACGGTCGCGGGCATCCGCCAGCCGCTGTCGACCGCCGACCAGTTCGGGGTGATCGAGGTCGGCGAGCATCGGGGCCAGGGCGCGGACAGCCGGCAGATCAGCGCGTTTCGCGAGAAGCCCAAGGACGCCAAGGGCCTGCCGGACTCCCCGGATGAGATCTTCGCCTCGATGGGCAACTACGTCTTCACCACCGAGGCGCTCATCGACGCCGTCACCCGTGACGCGCAGGACCCGTCCAGCAAGCACGACATGGGCGGCAACATCATCCCGTACTTCGTGGAGAAGAACGAGGCCGCGGTGTACGACTTCAGCAACAACGTGGTGCCGGGCAGCTCCGAACGCGACCGGGGCTACTGGCGCGACGTCGGGACGCTGGACTCGTACTACGAGGCCAACATGGACCTCATCGCCGTGCAGCCGGTCTTCAACCTGTACAACTACGAATGGCCCATCTTCACCGGCAACAGCCCCTGGCCGCCGGCCAAGTTCGTGCACGGCTGGGGCGAGCGGGTCGGCCGGGCGGTCGGCTCGATGATCTCCCCCGGCGCGGTCATCTCCGGGTCGCTCGTGGAGAACTCGGTGGTGTCGCCGAACGTCAGGGTGCACTCGTGGGCCCACGTCGAGGGCTCGGTGCTGATGGAGGGCGTCGACATCGGGCGGCACGCCGTGGTCCGCAACGCCATCCTGGACAAGAACGTGATCGTGCCGGAGGGCGCCGAGATCGGGGTGGACCCGGTGCGCGACCGGCAGCGAGGGTTCACGGTGTCCGAGGGCGGCGTCGTGGTCGTCGGCAAGGGCCAGCGGGTCGAGCTCTGACCGGCACGGCGCAGCAGCCCTTCCCCTGCAGGCAAGGCTCGGATTCGATACGGTGAGGATCATGGGTAACCCCCCGGAGCAGCACGCGCCCGAAGCCCTGAAGACAGAGATCGCCACGACGGCCCCGACCGAGACGGAGATCGCCCTGTCCACGGAGCCCGTGCGGCCGCAGGAGACGGCGGAGTCGCCCGCCGCGTCGTTCGGCGGGCCGGCCTTCGGCGCCGGGCAGCGGTTCCCGATCGAGCGGGTCACGCCGCAGATCGAGGGTGGCCGCCTGTCCGCCAAGGCGGTCGTCGGCGAGCTGGTGCCGGTCTCGGCGGTGTCCTACCGCGAGGGCCACGCGATGATGGGCTGCAACGTCGTGCTCATCTCGCCCGAGGGGCGCGAGGCGCCGTTCAACCGGATGCGTCCGGGCCCGCCGGGCACCGACACCTGGTTCGGCGAGATCCGCCCGGACGCCGTCGGCGCCTGGACGTTCGCGGTCGAGGCGTTCAGCGACCCGTACCTCACCTGGCACAGCGCCGTGTCCAAGAAGATCGCGGCCGGGCAGGGCCTCGACGACCTCGCCAACGACCTGGCCGAGGGGGCGCAGCTGCTGCGCGAGGCCGCGCCCGGGGTGCCGCCCGACGAGCGCGGCCGGGTGCTCGGCGCGGCCGGTGCGCTGGACGACACCGCCATCCCGCTGTTCGCCCGGGTGTCGCCGGCTCTGGGGCTGACCGACGTGCTCTGGCGGCACCCGCTGCGCCGCCAGGTCACCCGCGGTGAGGCGCTGCCGCTGTGGTGCGACCGGCAGCGGGCGCTGTTCTCCGCGTGGTATGAGTTCTTCCCGCGCTCCGAGGGCGCGGTCGTCGACGAGCACGGCAAGCCGGTCAAGCACGGCACGTTCGCCTCCGCCACGCCGCGCCTGGCCCAGGTCGCCGACATGGGCTTCGACGTGGTGTACCTGCCGCCGATCCACCCGATCGGCCGGGTCAACCGCAAGGGCCCGAACAACACGCTGGTCGCCGGCCCCGACGACGTCGGCTCGCCGTGGGCGATCGGCGCGGCCGAGGGCGGCCACGACGCCGTCCACCCGGACCTGGGCACGCCGGAGGACTTCCGGGCGTTCGTCGCCGAGGCGCGCCGGGTGGGCGTGGAGATCGCGATGGACCTGGCGCTGCAGTGCGCGCCGGACCACCCGTGGGTCACCGAGCACCCCGAGTGGTTCACCACCCGCGCCGACGGCAGCATCGCCTACGCCGAGAACCCGCCCAAGAAGTACCAGGACATCTATCCGCTGAACTTCGACAACGACCCCGAGGGCCTGCGCGCCGAGGTGCTGCGCATCGTGCTGCACTGGGTGGCGCAGGGCGTCAAGATCTTCCGGGTGGACAACCCGCACACCAAGCCGGTCGGCTTCTGGCAGTGGCTGATCGACGAGGTCAAGGCGGCCGATCCCGACGTGCTGTTCCTGGCCGAGGCGTTCACCCGGCCCGCGATGATGCACGGCCTGGGCAAGGCCGGGTTCTCCCAGTCCTACACGTACTTCACCTGGCGGGTGCAGGGCTTCGAGCTGCGCGAGTACGTGCAGGAGCTCATCGCCGCCGCCGACTACATGCGTCCCAACTTCTGGCCCAACACGCCGGACATCCTGCCCGAGCACCTGCAGCACGGCGGCCCGCCGATGTTCAAGATCCGCGCGGTGCTGGCCTCGCTGCTGAGCCCGTCGTGGGGCATGTACGCGGGCTTCGAGCTCTTCGAGCACCTGCCGCGGCCCGGCGCCGAGGAATACCTGGACAACGAGAAGTACCAGCTGCGGCCCCGCGACTGGGCGGCGGCGGAGCGGGGCGGCGAGTCGCTGGCGCCGTTGCTGCGCCGGCTCAACGCGGTGCGCCGGGAGCACCCGGCGCTGCACTGGCTGCGCAACACGGTGTTCCACGGCATCGACAACGAGCAGATGCTGTGCTTCTCGAAGCGCGACCCGCAGTCCGACGACACGGTGCTGGTCGTCGTGTCGCTGGATTCGCACAACGTGCAGTGGGGTAACACGACGCTGGACATGCCCGCGCTCGGTTTCGACTGGCACGAGCGGTTCACGGTGCGCGACGAGGTGACGGGGGCGACGTTCGACTGGGGACAGCACAACGCGGTCCGGCTCGACCCCTACTACGAGCCGGCCCACGTGTTCACGGTGCATCGACACCGGTAGGCGGCAAGGCAGGCAGGTGGTACAGAGCATGCGCGACGCAGTGGAGCACCCGTCCTCGAGCGACTTCAGCCAGGCCCGGGTGCTGCCCGCGGAAGAGGGCTGGTTTCAGCGGGCCGTGTTCTACGAGGTGCTGGTGCGCGCCTTCGCCGACTCCAACGCCGACGGCTCCGGCGACCTCAAGGGCCTCATCGGCCAGCTCGACTACCTGCAGTGGCTCGGCGTCGACTGCCTGTGGCTGCCCCCGTTCTACGACTCCCCGCTGCGCGACGGGGGGTACGACATCCGGGACTTCTACAAGGTGCTGGCGGACTTCGGCACCGTCGAGGACTTCGTCGGCCTGCTCGACGCGGCGCACAAGCGCGGCATCCGGGTGATCACGGACCTGGTCATGAACCACACGTCCGACTCGCACCAGTGGTTCCAGGAGTCCCGCCGCGACCCGGCCGGGCCGTACGGTGACTTCTACGTCTGGTCGGACACCGACAAGGCCTACGCCGACGCCCGGGTCATCTTCGTCGACACCGAGGAGTCCAACTGGACCTTCGACCCGGTGCGGCGGCAGTTCTACTGGCACCGGTTCTTCGCCCACCAGCCGGACCTCAACTACGCCAACCCCGAGGTCCAGCGCCAGATGATCGACGTGCTGCGGTTCTGGCTCGACCTGGGCATCGACGGGTTCCGGCTCGACGCGGTGCCGTACCTGTTCGAGGCCGAGGGCACCAACTGCGAGAACCTGCCCGAGACGCACGAGTTCCTGCGCCGCTGCCGCAAGGTGGTCGACGACGAGTACCCGGGCCGGGTCCTGCTCGCCGAGGCCAACCAGTGGCCGGCCGACGTGGTGGAGTACTTCGGCGATGGTGACGAGTGCCACATGGCGTTCCACTTTCCGCTCATGCCCCGCATCTTCATGGCGGTCCGCCGGGAGTCACGCTTCCCGATCTCGGAGATCCTGGCGCACACCCCCCAGATCCCGCCGAACTGCCAGTGGGGCATCTTCCTGCGCAACCACGACGAGCTGACCCTGGAGATGGTCACCGACGAGGAGCGCGACTACATGTACGCGGAGTACGCCAAGGACCCGCGGATGCGCGCCAACGTGGGCATCCGGCGGCGGCTGGCCCCGCTGCTGGAGAACGACCGCAACCAGATCGAGCTGTTCACCGCGTTACTGCTGTCCCTGCCGGGCTCGCCGGTGCTGTACTACGGCGACGAGATCGGCATGGGCGACAACATCTGGCTCGGCGACCGCGACGGCGTGCGCACCCCGATGCAGTGGACGCCGGACCGCAACGCGGGCTTCTCCCGGGCCAACCCCGGGCGCCTGTATCTGCCGGCGATCCAGGACCACATCTACGGGTACCAGTCGATCAACGTGGAGGCGCAGCGGGAGAGCTCGACCTCGGTGCTCAACTGGACCCGCACGATGCTGCAGGTGCGCCGGCGGCACGGCGCGTTCGCCGCCGGGGAGTTGCGCGAGCTGGGCGGCTCCAACCCGTCGATCCTGGCGTTCGTGCGGGTCCACGGCGACGACGTCGTGCTGTGCGTGAACAACCTGTCCCGCTTCCCGCAGCCGATCGAGCTCAACCTGCAGGAGTGGGCGGGGTACACGCCCGTCGAGCTGACCGGGCACGTGCATTTTCCCAACGTCGGCCAGCTGCCCTACCTGCTGACCCTGCCCGGGCACGGCTTCTACTGGTTCCAGCTGAGCGCGCCGGCAGAGCAGAGCTAGAGGAGGGCCGCAGGCGCAATGACTTCTCTGCCGTACACCGACTGGCTGCCGCATCAGCGGTGGTACGCGGGGCGGACCCGCACCCTGACCCACGTCGAGCCCGCCCTCGTCACCCACCTGCCGGACGGCCTCGACCACGTGCTGCTCGACGCCCACTACGCCGACGGCGGCACGGAGCGCTACCAGCTCTTCGTCGGCTGGAACCTCGACGTGGCCGCCGAGCTGTCCGCGGCCGCCCTCATCGGCGCCGACGGCGACCGGGCCGCCTCCGACGCGCTCTACGACGAGCACTCCGCGCAGCGGCTGCTGGCGCTCATCGACGCCGGCGCGGTCGTCGACGGGGTCCGATTCGTGCCCGAGCCCGGGGTGGCGCTGCCGGTCGACGCGCCGGCCCGCATCGGCGGGGCCGAGCAGAGCAACACCAGCGTCGTGTTCGACAGCGCGGCGATCCTCAAGGTGTTCCGCCGGGTCAGCGCCGGGGTCAATCCCGACCTGGAGCTCAACCGGGTCCTCGCCCGGGCCGGCTGCCCCAACGTGGCCCGGCTGCTCGGCGCCATCGAGAGCACCGTGCCGGCGGAGCTGGGCCGACCAGATCAAGGCCAATCCGAATCCGGCCCGGGCGGCGAGCACCTGGCCCTGGCGATGGTGACCGAGTACGCGCAGAACTCGGCCGAGGGCTGGGCGATGGCGGAGACCAGTGCCCGCGACCTGTTCGCCGAGTACGACCTCAACCCCGACCTTCGCCCCTCCGAAGTCGGCGGCGACTTCGCCGGCGAGTCCGCACGCCTGGGCGAGGCGGTCGCGCACGTGCACCGCACCCTGGCCGCGGAGCTGGGCACGCAGTCCGCGCCGGCGCCGACCGAGGCGATGCTCGCGCGGCTGGACCGGGCGGTCCAGGCGGTGCCGGACCTCGCCGGGCGGGCCGGCGACGTCGCCGCGATGCTGCGCGCCGTCGCCGGCGAGACGATCACCACGCAGCGCGTCCACGGTGACCTCCACCTCGGTCAGGTGCTGCGCACGCCGGAGTCCTGGCTGCTCATCGACTTCGAGGGCGAGCCCGGGACGCCGGTGCGGGAGCGCAGAAGCCCGGATTCGGTGCTGCGGGACGTCGCCGGCATGCTGCGCTCCTACGAATACGCCGCCTACCAGCTGCTGCTGGACACCGACGACGACGAGGAACTCGCCCGGCGGGCCCGCCAGTGGGTGGACCGTAACCGGGACGCGTTCTGCGACGGCTATGCTGCCGCCGCCGGTTATGACCCGCGGGAGGACCTGGCCCTCCTGCGGGCGTACGAACTGGACAAGGCGGTCTACGAGACCGCGTACGAGGCGCGGCACCGGCCGGGCTGGCTGCGGATTCCCCTGCGATCGATCGAGCGCATCGTGAACGGTTCGGACCTGACGACAAGGTGATCACCCCCATGAATTTCGACGACCTCATCGCCGGACGTGCCCACGATCCGCACGGCGTCCTGGGCGCCCACGCCCAGACGCGCGGGGACGCCGTCACGACCGTCATCCGGGCGCTGCGCCGCGGCGCGAGCGAGGTGGCGGTGGTGGCGGGCGGCGAGCGCTACCCGATGGCCCAGGTGCACGGCGACGGCGTGTTCGAGGTCGAGGTGCCCGGCGTCGTCGACGACTACCGCGTCGACGCCGACGGCACGCTGACCGACGACCCGTACCGCCACCTGCCCAGCCTCGGCGAGCTCGACCTGCACCTCATCCAGGAGGGCCGGCACGAGCGGCTGTGGACCGTCCTCGGCGCGCAGGTCCGCCCCGGCGGCGTCGCGTTCGCCGTGTGGGCGCCCAACGCCCGCGGCGTGCGGGTCGTCGGTGACTTCACCGGCTGGGGCCCGTACGACGGCTTGCCGATGCGCTCGCTGGGCGGCAGCGGCGTCTGGGAGCTGTTCGTGCCGGGCGCGCAGGCCGGGCAGAGGTACAAGTACCGGCTGCTCACACCCGACAACGACTGGGTGGAGAAGGCCGACCCGCTGGCCCGGCACACCGAGCGGCCCCCGGCGACCGCCAGCGTGATCCACAGCTCCGGCTACGAGTGGAAGGACGCCGACTGGATCGCGGCCCGGGCCGAGCGGCACCCGCACGAGGAGCCGGTGAGCATCTACGAGGTCCACCTCGGCTCGTGGCGCCCCGGGCTGTCCTACGTGGAGCTGGCCGACCAGCTGACCGAGTACGTCACGGAGCTCGGGTTCACCCACGTGGAGTTCCTGCCGGTCATGGAGCACCCGTTCGGCGGCTCGTGGGGCTACCAGGTCACCGGCTACTACGCCCCGACGGCCCGCTTCGGCTCCCCCGACGAGTTCCGTCACCTCGTCGACCGCCTCCACCAGGCCGACATCGGCGTGATCCTGGACTGGGTGCCGGCCCACTTCCCGAAGGACTCGTGGGCCCTGGCCCGCTTCGACGGCACGCCCCTGTACGAGCACGGCGACTGGCGCCGCGGCGAGCACCCCGACTGGGGCACGCTCATCTTCGACTTCGGCCGCAAGGAGGTGCGCAACTTCCTCGTCGCCAACGCGCTCTTCTGGTGCGAGGAGTTCCACGCCGACGCGCTGCGGGTCGACGCGGTCGCCTCGATGCTCTACCTCGACTACTCCCGCGAGCAGGGCCAGTGGTCGCCCAACCAGTACGGCGGCCGGGAGAACCTCGACGCGATCTCCTTCCTGCAGGAGGCCAACGCCACCGTCTACAAGCACCACCCCGGCATCATGATGATCGCCGAGGAGTCGACGGCGTGGCTGGGCGTGACCCGCCCGACCGACGCGGGCGGCCTGGGCTTCGGCTTCAAGTGGAACATGGGGTGGATGCACGACACGCTCACCTACGTGGGCAAGGACCCCATCTACCGGCAGTACCACCACGGCCAGATGACCTTCGCCACGGTGTACGCCTGGAGCGAGAACTACGTGCTGCCGATCAGCCACGACGAGGTCGTGCACGGCAAGGGCTCCCTGATCGGCAAGATGCCCGGCGACCTGTGGAAGAAGGTCGCCGGCGCGCGGGCGCTGCTGGCCTACATGTGGTCGTTCCCCGGCAAGCAGCTGCTGTTCATGGGCTGCGAGCTCGGCGACGAGCAGGAGTGGAGCGAGGAGCGCGGCCTCGACTGGGACCTGCTGCAGGACCCGTCCCGCGCCGGCCTGCAGCGACTCGTCCAAGACCTCAACGCCACCTACCGGGCCACCCCGGCGCTGTGGAGCCAGGACACCACCCCGGACGGCTTCCGCTGGATCAACAACGCGGACGCGGGCGGCAACGTCTTCTCCTACCTGCGCTGGGGCGCCGACGGCTCGGTCGTCGCCGTCGTGGTCAACTTCAACACGCACCCGCACGAGACGTACCGCATCGGCCTGCCCTTCACCGGCCGCTGGTCGGAGATCCTCAACACCGACGCCGACATCTACGGCGGCTCGGGCGTGGGCAACATGGGCTCGGTCGAGGTGACCGGCGTGCCGCACAACGGCCTGCCCGCCTCCGTCCAGCTGCGCGTCCCGCCGCTGGGTGCGCTCTGGCTCAAACTGGGGTGAGGCGCGCCGTCGCGGGGCTGCTCACCGCCGGTCGCGCGGCAGGTCGTCCAGGAGATTGTGGTCGTACACCAGGATCGTCCAGCGTTCGAGGTCGACGCGCCCCACCGGCGGGCCGAAGCGCTCGTTCGCCCCGCTGAGCGTGCCGTACTGCTCCAGCGTGCGGTCCACGATGAGGAACCGGGCGTCGTGGCGGCGCGGGTCGTACCACTGCTCCTTGGACTCCCAGTGGAAGGCGCGCGGGACGGGTCCGGCCACCGGCGCGACCCGCACCCGGCCGTCGGTCACGACGGTGACGGTGTGGGAGGCCCAGTAGGCCCCGATGCCGTAGCGCAGGTCGTGCCGCTCCAGCCAGGCCGCCGCCTCGGCGGCCTCGGGCGGGGCCGGGCGGGCCAGCGCCGCGTGCACCCCGAACGACGTCACGAGCAGGGCTGCCACGGCGAACGCGGTCGCCCGCCACGCGATCCGGCCGGCCCGGCGGGGCGCCGCCCACAGCGCCGCGCCCCGATCGCCGAAGACGCGCGCGGCCAGCACGGCGCCGAACGGCAGGACCGCGACCACCTGGCGGGCGCTGGCCATGTCCGCGGCCTGGGTCGAGGCGACGAACGCGGCCAGGTTCACCGCGATCGCGACGGCCAGCCACTGCGCCACCCGGTCGCCGTGCCCGCGCCGGCCGAGCAGCCGGGCGACGGTGACGACGGTCGCGGCGAGCGCGGCCAGCATCAGGACCAGCTTCACCGCGCCGACGGCGTGGTTCAGGACCGTCAGCGCGGGGGTGCCGGCGCCGAGCCGCGGGAAGTAGGCGCCGTAGTTCAGGGTCGTGGTGCGCATCAGCATGACCAGGTGGCCGGGGACCGCGTCCCAGGTGGTGAACTTCGCGATCGGCGAGTGCACGCGGTAGCCGCCCGCGAGGCCGATCAGCCGCACCGCGGCGTGCGCGAGGACGACCGAGGCGACCGCGGCCCCGAGCAGGGGCGCGTCGGTGCCCCGCTCGGTGCGGGACCGCAGCGCCCGCAGGAGGCGCAGCGCACTGACGGTGGCCAGCGGCAGGGCGCCGATGTACATCGCGAGCGGGTCCGCGACCTGCGCGATCGTGAGCAGCGCCGTGACCGCGACCGGCCACCACCGCCCGAGCGCCGCCCGGCGGTCGATGAGCAGGGCGGTGACCAGCAGCGGTACCGCGGTGCCGGTGTGGTCGGGGTTGCACAGGACGATCGCCCAGCCGGCCTGCGGCTCGGGGACCAGCAGGACCGCAACCACCACCGCGACGCGGGCCCACGCCGCGCGAGTGGTGGCCCGGTCACCGGCCGGCCCCCGGGCCACCAGCGCGGCGCAGACGATGAGCAGCACATATGTGATCGCCGCCGCGAGGTGCACGACGTCCTCGTCGAGCCCGTACACCAGCTCGAGCAGCGCGTACTGGACCAGCTCCGTCGGGTAAAAGGACACGTCGCTGAGCGTCCAGCCGCGCAGCCCGACGTTGCCGTGCAGCAGGTCCCACGCCTGCAGCGCGTTGGCGGCCCCGTCGGCGGTGGTGCCGTTGGTCCGGGCCATGCGCACGTATCCCAGCAGCATGACCGCCACGCCGGACAGGAGCAGCCCCGCGGTGACGAGCCGGCCGCGGGTGCGCGGCGCCGGGCCATCGCCGGTAGTGGCGCCCATATTGGCGCCGGTATTGGCGCCGGTGGCCGGCTGGCGGAGAACGGTCGCGGTGACCGCGGTCGGGGTCGGAGTCACCCGGGCAATTCTGCGGGTACGTGCGCTGTCGGGCATCGGCCAGGTCTGATCATTGACACTGCGGGTGCCGGGGACAACCTTGAGCAGCCCCTGGGCGTTACCATGCCCGCCGATCGCGGCGAACCCGGCTACGCCGAGTGACCTTCCGGTTCCGGCGGGAGCGCCATGGGCTCCGGAGTGTACGCGCCGGACGACTCGGTGTGCGCCGGCGCGGGGCGGCCCGTGTCCGCCGTGTGCGAATGCACGCGGGCGCCCGACGGGCCGCGGCGCGAGATGACCGGGAACGGGACGAGCGCGACCGGGGGCGGCGGCGGGGCGAGGCGGCCGGCGCCCCAGCGCACCCACAGCGCCACCCGGCCCGCGGCGGCCTCGGCGGCGAGCTTGTCCAGGGTGCGGCGGCGGTCGGCGTGGTCGACCTCGACGACGACCGGGGCCGCGCCGGGCCGGGCGATGCCGACGTCGACGACGGAGAACTGCCGCTCATACGGCGGGGGCAGTGGCACGACGCTCGCCGCCCGCCGGTACACCCTCCAGCCACGCCCGCGCGCCCACTCGACGGTCGCCGCGATGAGCAGCTCGGTGACGTCGTCGGTGCCGCGGTCGGCGAACGCCAGGCGATCCAGGTGCGCGCCGAGGACGGCGGCGAGCTGCTCGGCGGTGTCCTCGGCGTCCATGTACGTACCCTAGTCAGCCCGGCGTCCTAGGGCCTGTATCGAGGTGGGGGTCGGAGCGAGGCGAGGCTCAGGCGTCGGCCGGGGCCGCGCCGGGCGCGCCCCGATACCGGGGTTGTATCGAGGTGTGACCGGCGTGGTTCCAGGCGGCGTCTGAGTCCGCCGCAGCCCGGCCCCCACCTCGATACAGGCCCTAAACTCGCGGTGGTGACCTCGAAGCTGCCGCCGGTCACGCGGATCCGGCGGGCGTACGCGCGGCACAAGGCGCGCGCCGGCGGTGACTGGCACGCCTACGTCACCCTCGCCGGGGCCGGCGTCGTGGTGTGCGACGACGCCGAGCGGGCGGTCAAGGGATACAGCGTCCAGAAGCTCGCGGTCGCGGTGGCCCTGCTCGACAAGGCCGACCGCGGCGAGCTCGACCTGGGCCGGCGGGTGCGGCTGGAGGCCGGGGACGTGCTCGGCGGCAGCGGCATCTACCACCTGCAGCCAGTCTGGGGCGACGAGCTCACCGTCGGCGGCGTCCTCACCGCCCTGCTGCTCGTGTCGGACAACACCGCGGTGCGGCTGTGCGGCCGGCTCGCGCCCGCCGCGGAGATCAACGAGATCCTCGCCGCGAAGGGGTTCGCCCGCACCCGCGTCGAGCCGGTCGCCGATCCGGCCCGGTTCCTGCTCGGCGACACCACCGCGCGGGAGACGCACGACCTGCTGGCCCGGCTGGCCGCCGGCACGCTGCTGGGCCCGCTGACCGGCGGGTTCCTGCTCCGCGTGCTGCGTGGCGCGGCCGGATACCACGACGGCGTACGCCGGGACATGTCCTCCGCGCAGCGCGCCCGGGTGGCCACGAAACACGGCGCCGACCGCGACGAGCGCGGCGCGGCCCGGCACGAGGCCGGGATCATGTTCGACCCGCACGGCGCCCCGGCGCTGGTCTACAGCCTGTTCGCCGACGGGCTGGGCGCCGCCGCGGACTACGGCGCCACCCACCCCGCGGTCACCGCGCACGCCGCGCTGGGGCGCGTCATGCTCGACTGCTGCTGACCGTGCGGTCTACGGCAGGCTCCAGCGCTGCGCGGCGGCCCAGCCGCAGGTGGCCATGCGCAGCGGCGCCCGGCCGTCCTCCTCGTCCGCCGTGCTGAGGCACAGCCCCGCCCCCGCGTTGATCAAAGTCCCCGCGGTGCCCGCGCGCCACTGCTGGGCCCGGGTCCCGTCGCAGTCGCGCAACACCGGCCGGCTCGCCCCGTCGAGGCAGCGGCCGAGGGTCCGCACGGACCCGTCCGGGCGTACGGTCCAGGTCTGGCTCACGCTCCCGTCGCAGGTCCACGCCCGCAGCCGGGCGCCGTCGAGGCACAGCCCGGACGGCCTGGTGATCGTGCCGGTGCGGACCCCGTCCCCCGGCGGCGGCGACGGCACGGGCGAGTCGGTGGCCCCGGGCGGGCCGCTCGGCGTGGCGACGGCCGGCGTCGGCGCCTCCGCGGCGGCCGGTGTCGCCGCCGGCCGCGCGGCGGGCGTCCCCGCCGGCTCGACGGCCCAGGTCCCCACCGGTCCGGCGAGCGGCTGCGAGGGCGACGGCTCCGACGCCGATGCCGTCGCGACCGCCGACGGGGCCGCCAGGGTGGCCGTCGCGACGCCGCCCCGGTCCGGCGCGGCGGCCTCGGCGCGCTCCGGGGCGGGCGCGTCTCCCAGGCCGGCGGCGCCGAGCACCAGCGCGGTGATGCCGAGCAGTGCCACCACGGTGGATGTCACAACAAGCCGGTGGCGGCGGGCGCGCTCACGGCGGCCGCGCTCGCGACGGGACCGGGGGTGGCCACCGGCGTCCGCGCCGTGCTGGGCGCCCGCCGGGCCGGAGCCGGCGGCCGGTTGCGCCCGATCGTCCGGACCGGCCGGCGGCGGCTCGAACCGGTCGCGGGAGGGTTCGACGGGCTCGCGTTCCATGAGGCTGACGAATGGGCGGACGAGACGCGGCGGCTCGTCGTCGTACGACGGGTCGATGGGGGTCACGCGCACGTCACCCGCAACGCCGTGTGAGCAACATGCCGCCGACCGTAGTCGCAATCGGCGAATGTTGATTCATGCATCGAGGGTGAAATCGCGTTTCACCCTCCGGCGACCCTCCCGGACGGATCGCCGGCGATCCCTGCGGGCCGCGGCGGCGCGATTGCCGCCGGAATGTTGTTAGGTTCGATGGATGACGCAGCGGTACCGCGAGCAGACGCGCTTCAGCGACCCCGGCCGGCTCGGTGAGCTCCTCGACGACCTGCCCGAGGACCTGCCGGCGTTGATGGCGGCGGTGCGTAACGTGATCGTGCACTACCGGGCGGCGGGCATCACGTTCACCGGCTCCCGCCTGGCCGAGATCGACACGCGCTGGGTGTCGAGGATGCTGGAGCTCGACCAGGGGCGCTTCGCGGCCCCGCTGGCCCGGCCCCGGCCCGAGGCCGACCGGGTCGTCGGCTGCTGCCGCGACTTCTCGCTGCTCACCGTCGCCGCGCTGCGCCGCCGCGGGGTGCCGGCCCGCACCCGCGTCGGCTTCTCGCCGTACTTCGCCGAGGACTGGAACTACGACCACGTCGTCGCCGAGTACTGGAACGGCCGGCGCTGGGTGTTCGCCGACGCGCAGCTCGATCCCGCCGACTACCCGTTCGACACCGCCGACGTGCCGCAGTTCATCACCGCCGCCCAGGCGTGGACGTCGCACCGCCGCGGCCTGATCGACGCCGACCGCTACGGCGTCGACCCGGCCCTGCCGTTCCGCGGCCACCAGTTCCTGCTCGACTCGGTGCTGCTGGAGATCGCCCACCGTAACGGCGACGAGGTCCTGCTGTGGGACCAGTGGGGCGCGATCACCGATCGCACCGCCGACGGGCTGGCCGAGCTCCTGCTCGCCGCGGACCGGGGCGACGCGTCGGCCGAGCGCCTCCTGACCGAGCGCTACCGCGACGACCCGGCGCTGCACCTCGACGGCCGCGTCCACTGCCTGTCCCCGAGCGGCTTCGACGGCTGGGTCGCCGTCTGAGCCAGCCCACCGGATCGCTCCACCTCGATGGTGCGGTGTTCAGCACGCCCTTGTCCACGCCGTGCCGGCCGGGGCGGCGACCTGGGCCGGCAGCGCGGCCTCGAAGACGGCGCTACCGGCGTAGTCGGCGGGTGCTGCTACGGCCTCGTCGCGCCGGGTCGATGGCGATGCCGGTGCAGGCCTCAAACACGACACCAAGCATCCCGGCCCAGTGGCGACGCTCGCCGCTCAGGGCTTCGACGGGGCTGTCGGTCGGGTCGTTGGCCCTCGCCCACAATGGTCACGCTCCGTATCCCGCTTTGGGGCCTGATCTGCGTGCCGATGTATGCGCGTGCGGTGGGCGGGCCATCGTCGTTGTGGGGCATTGGGATGGTGGCCGGCTGATGCCACATTCCGGGGGTCTCGATTCCGGGGGCCTCGCCGGACGCGGCCCTGCGGTGCGGGCGTTGTCGAATCACCGCTGCCGCGCCCCAGTGGGCGCGTATTGCTGCCGGCCGTTGCGTGCGTTGCCGCCCCGGCGGACCGGCGTGGCGTCGCTGCCGCTGTCGGCGTCACTGTCGGCGTCGGCGTCACTGTCGGCGTCGGTGTCGGCGCTGTCGGTGTCGGTGTCGGTGTCGGTGTCGGTGTGCAACGGCGCTCGGCGTCGTCGGCCGGGAGCGACGCGGGATCGCGGTCGTGCGCAACGGCGCCGGTCAGGGGATGCCCGAGCTGTTCAGGAGGTGGGGGCGGCACCGGTGCCGGACCTTTGCGCTGCTGGTCGTCGACCGTGTTCGCCCGTGGGGTGTCGTGCTCGCTGCCGGCCGCCGCCTGCGCGACCTCGTGTATGCGGCGGAGGCGCTCGGCGTGGCGTCTGGCCAGGCCCCAAGCTCGGTGCCGCTCGTGTTCCCGGCGGAACTGCTCTTTTGCCGGAGAATAACGACGCGACCTGGTCCTGTCGCGCATGGCAGCCAATTCCGTCGCGGAAAACAATTGCAACTGCGCCATGCATTCGATTATCCCAGAACCCAACCGAAATCACCGCCCCGAACAGCCGTGGATCATTTCAAATAACGCACGATCATGTCGCGAGTTTCGCTCGGCGCGGCGCCGCGAGGGCTTGATTCGGCAGGTCAGGTCGGGTTGATCTGAAGTTGACGTGGTGCCGTTCCGATCGGCCAGTGCCACCGCCCCGAACGTTACGATGGAACCGCGGCGCTGCCGTCGCCTCGGTAGAAGTTCGCCGCGTTGGTGATGCGCATGGCGATGGCGGACAGGGGCGCGGACGGCCGTATCGGCGCCGGTTTCAATTGTGGGTCGGGTCAGCACGCGCCGGCCGTCAACGTATCCCAAGCCTTCATCAGCTGGTCGGCTTCGACGCCACGGACGGGGGAGATCGCGACCGTCGCGGCCACGGTGGCCCTGGTAGCCGGCAGAGGCGGCGCAGGTGGCATCCACGTCATGACCAGCGCGGCCGCTCACGTACCGCCGCAAATCCAAGTGAATGCAGTATAAGCGCCCAAAATCGCTCTAATCGCGCGTCGGAAAAGAGTCCATCCAAGACGTCCTAACAGCCGGAAAAGGTTGTCCGAGTGGGACGGAGATTTCGGTCGTTACCCGTCCATCAGCGGGTGAGATACCCGGTGAGGAACGTCACGAGCAGCCGCGCAGGCCGCGCGGCTCGCTTAGCGTCGCCGACGGCCCCCTCGGGAGCCAGAGTGGAGAAATGTCCGTTTAGCCCGGTACATCGGGTCAGCGCCGGCCAGCACCGCGGCGCTCCACCCGAGACACGCGAGAGTGCACCGGGCCGACCATGGAGCCGACCTGAACGCACGCCAGCCGCTGCAACGCATCGCAGCGGGAACCGCAGCCCTTGCCCTGTACACCGTCTGGCTCGGCCCCTCCGTGGCCGCGGCCGCCCCACCACCCGCGGCACCGGCCGTGAACGCCGAATCCGGCTCGCCGGCGCTGTCGATCTTCGAGCAGGAGACCCTGCTCACCGCCTATGAACGCGCCGACCGCGCGTACCGCGAGCGCCCGGCGTTCACGGCGCAGTCCCAGCGCGACGCGGCGGTCCCCCCGGCCCCGCCGGCCACCGCCCAGCCGAGCACCGCTTCGAAGCCGCCCGCGAAGAAGACGACCACTGCCAAACCGACCTCGGGTGACACCCTGAGCTCGGGCAAGGTCAGGAAGTCGGGATCGCCGAGCACCCAGCCGACCACCGGCGCCTCGCCCTCCGCGGCGAGCACCGTGGTGAACTTCGCCCTCGCGCAGGTCGGCAAGCGGTACGTCTACGCCCGGTCGGGCCCGGACGCCTACGACTGCAGCGGCCTGGTGCTGGCCGCGTACGCCCAGGTCGGCATCAAGCTGCCGCACCAGAGCGAGCAGATCGCGGCCCGCGGCCGGCAGGTGCCGTCCGGGCAGTGGCAGCCCGGCGACGTCATCCACACGTCGGGGCACGTCGCCATCTACCTCGGCAACGGCAAGATGGTCGAGGCGGCCAACCCGTCCTCCGGCGTGCGCGTCGCACCCGTGCGGGGCGGCACGGCGTACCGCTTCCTGTGAAGGCCGACCCGGGCGGGCATGTCTCTGAGCTCGCGGCCCGCCCGGGCCGACGCGGATCCGGCGATTCACCAGCGCGGCGTCGTGACCCGAGTACGTTGGACGGCATGCGCCGCTGCGTCGCAGTGCTCGCCGCCGCGCTGGTGCTCGCGGCATGCGGCGGCGACCCGGCGCCGGTGCCCGCCGACGACGGGAACTGGCCGACGTATCACCGCGACAACGCGCGCACCGGCAACGGCCCCAGCGCCCCGCCCGCCACCAGGCTCGCCAAGGCGTGGGAGGCGCGGCTGGACGGCGCTGTGTACGGTCAGCCGCTCGTCATCGGCACGAGGGTGCTCGCGGCGACCGAGAATGACACCGTCTACGCCCTCGACGCGCGATCCGGCGCCGTGCTGTGGTCGGCGCACGTCGGCACGCCGGTGCCCGGCTCCGCGCTGCCGTGCGGCGACATCGACCCGCTCGGCATCACCGGCACCATGGCGTACGACGCCCGGACGAAGCTGGTCTTCGCCGTCGCGGAGTCCACCGGCGGCGCGCACACCCTGGTCGGCGTCGACGTCGACAGCGGCGAGGTCCGGCTGCGCCGCGCGGTCGAGCCGCCACTCGGCGACCGGCTCGCACACCAGCAGCGGGCCGCCCTCACCGTGTGGGCAGGGCGCGTCTACATCGCCTACGGCGGGCTCGCCGGGGACTGCGCGAAGTACATCGGCTCGGTCGTGTCGGCTCCGACCTCCGGCGACGGCGAGCTGCAGAGCTACGCCGTGCCGACGTCGCGCCGGGGCGGCATCTGGTCCCCCGGCGGCGGAGCCGTCATCGGCCAGCGGCTGTACTACGCGGTCGGCAACGGCGCGTCGACGACCGGCTTCGACGGCAGCGACACCGTCATCGCGCTGGACCGCTCGCTGCGCCGCACCGGCTACTTCGCCCCGGACACGTGGGCCGAGGACAACGCCGGCGACCTCGACCTCGGCTCGATGACCCCGGCCCTGGTCCCGGGCCCGGGCGGCGACAAGATCTTCATCGCCGGCAAGCGCGGCGTCGGCTACGTGCTCGACCCGGCCGATCTCGGCGGCATCGGCGGCCAGCGGGCGAAGCGGGAGGTGTGCGCCGCGTTCGGCGGCGCCGCGGTCGCCGGCACCACGCTGTTCGTGCCGTGCGACGACGGGGTCCGGGCGGTGACCGTCGACACCGCCTCGGGCCGGATCACCGTCGGCTGGCACGGCCCCGACGGCACCACCGGCTCCCCGGTGCTCGCCGGCGGCTCGGTCTGGGTCGTCGACGTCGGCGCGGGCGTGCTCCACCTGCTCGACCCCGCCGACGGGCACGAACGCCCGCGGCTGGACATCGGCCGCGCCCCGCACTTCGCCTCCCCCACCGTCGCCCGCGGCCACGGCTACGTCGGCACCCTCACGGGAGTCGTCGCGGTCGAGTACTGAACCGTCCCCGCACTTCCCCGAACCGTGCGGCGCGCCCGGAATGTCCGCCCGGCCCTCCGGAACCAAGCCTCCGGCCTAGCCTGGATCGGGTGCGGCGAAACATGCTGATCGGTGGGCTGCTGATCGCGCTCTCGTGCGTGGCGTGCGGCTGGCTCGGCTTCCTGAGCAACGTCGAGCGCCCGCCCGGCGCGCCGGACGACGATGCGCTGATCGACTGGCTGCTCGTGACGGCCTTTGTACTCGTTGGCGCCGGCTGGGTGCTCATCGCCTGGGCCTGGACCGGGCGGCGCCGGTGACCGCGACACGGACGTGCCGCTGACGGAGCCAGCGCCGGGTGGCGGCGGAACGCAGTCGCAGGCCCCGGTGTCGATCCGGGCGCTCCGCCCTTATGAGGGGCGGCCGAGCAGCCGACGCTCAGCCTGCGGGGCACGGTCCACAGTGGATGGCGACACGTATTGCGAGGCCACAGCCGGACTCGAACCGGCGTCTACCGCTTTGCAGGCGGTCCCCTGGCCGCTCGGGCATATGGCCATCGATCGGTGGTGATCGTGGTAGTGCGGGTGGAGGGATTCGAACCCCCTCAGCAAAGCAGCTGGTTTACAGCCAGCCCCGACTCTCCAGCGTCGGCGCACCCGCGTGGTGGGCCGATCGGCCCCTCGTGACCGACCGGCCTCTCCGTGGTGCGAGGGGCGGGATTTGCATACCGCGATCCCCGGCATACGAGACCGGTGAGGACGACCGAACTCCTCTGCCCTGCGAGCGCGCCGCCGGGGACTCGAACCCCGAACCCGCCGACGAAGCGTCGGCTGCTCCACCAGTTGAGCTAGCGGCGCTCCCGAAGCGCGGACGGGACTCGAACCCGCACATGTCCTGGGTGAAAACCAGGCGACTCTCCCATTCGTCCACCGCGCCGTGCCCCGGGCCGGAATCGAACCGGCTGCCCCCGCCATGTCGGGACGGTGCTCTGCCAAGTAAGCTACCGGGACGGCCTTGCCGTGCGTGCCCTCGGCGCGATTCGAACGCGCACCGTCGACGTCCTCAACGTCGTGC
Organism: Dactylosporangium sp. NPDC051484; assembly: GCF_040689395.1. NCBI lineage: Bacteria > Bacillati > Actinomycetota > Actinomycetes > Micromonosporales > Micromonosporaceae > Dactylosporangium > Dactylosporangium sp. NPDC051484. The sequence continues at coordinate 22,173 of NZ_JBFAZX010000026.1, forward strand.
CTCTGCCGTTGGGCCACGAGGGCGTGGGTGTTGCGACCGAGCGGTAGCGGGGGCTCGAACCCCGTCACGGCCTGTTTGGAAGACAGGTGTCCTACCCGTTGGACGACTACCGCAGGCAACACGTCGCCCGTCCGGGGGTCGAACCCGGTCTCCCGGAGTGAGAGTCCGGAGGTCTACCTGCCGCAACCTCACGGGCGCCGGTGGGGTGCCGCACGAGCACCCCGAGTGGACCTGAGCGGATTCGAACCGCTGACCGTCGGTCTGCCAGACCGATGCGCTACCGCTGCGCCACAAGCCCTCCACCGCCGGCGCGGTCACGCCGACGGCACGTCCGAGACCCCCGAGTCGACCGGGGTTTCCCGCGCTCCCAAGGCGCGTGGGTATCCGTCTCCTCGTCTCGGATCAAAACGTGTGCCATCCACTGTGGACTTGTCAATTGTCGATTCCACCAGCGAAATCGCCGGGGTGTTTTCCGGGCAGCCGGTATCGCCATTTCCGCCGGCCGCGAAATGGTGTTTCAGGAAACGAAAAAGCCGCCCGGTCCCCGGTGGGGGTGGGCGGCGGAGGCGTCGCTAGCGGGCCGCTAGCCGCTCCACCTACCCGAGGCGTATGCGCAGTTCAGACAGTCACGACCGGCAGAGAGAAGGGCGTATCCACCCATGGCCCCCGCACCGGGCGGCATCTGCCGACACGGTTCGAGCTCGGGGTGCCGCCGCATGGTCATCTCCTTGTCGCCTCGGTGCTTCTTCTCGGTGCCGATGAATAGATTACGCATTCACCAGCGCCAGCACAACGCATTTATCGCGACTTCCTCGAAACACCCCGGCAACCGCGTTGCCGCGGGCGGTACGTTGCCCGTATGACCGAACTGATCGCCCCCACGACCCGCTTGCACGCGGCCTGGCTGGCCGCCCGCGACGACTGGGGCCGCGGCGCGGCCCAGCCCGGCAGCGGCCTGGGCGAAGACGACGACGTCGACTCGGCCGCGGGCTTCGCCGCCTGGGTGGCGGGGCTGCACGCCCAGCGCGACGAGTCGCGGCCGCCGCCGCAGGGCCGGGTACCGGCCACGTACTGGTGGATCGCCGAGGACGACACGATCCTGGGCGCGATCACCCTGCGCCACCGCCTGAACCCGAAGCTCCTGGAGGCCGGCGGCCACATCGGCTACGGCGTCCGCCCGGCGGCGCGCGGCCGCGGCCTGGCGACGTGGGCGCTGCGCGAGGTCCTGCGCGCCGCCGCGGACCTGGGCCTGGACCGGGTCATGCTGAGCTGCGACGAGCGCAACCCGGCTTCGGCCCGGGTCATCGAGCGCTGCGGCGGCGTCCTGGAGGACGTCCGCGACACGTGGCTAGGCCACTGCCGTCGCTACTGGATCGACCTGCCGTGACCGGAGCTGGCCGTGACCGAGGGGATGAGCGCGTTCATCCTGATGGTGCCGGCCGGCGAAGCCGGAGGGCATCGCCGCGGTACGGGAGGCGGTCGACCGACCTGCTCACCGACACGCTGCTGTCGCACCTGTCTTATGAGGAGCGTGCGCTGGTCGAGCCGCTGAGCCGCTACGACGTGAGCTGAAGGGTGGCGAGGGAGACGTCCCAGAGCCGGGCGGCCGCCTCGGGGTCCAGCGCATACGCGGCGACGCCGGTGAGGGTGCCTGGCCGGTTGGGCTCGGCCTCGCGGCAGTCCTCGTAGTAGCGCCCGCCCACGCCGTCGGCGAGCGGCGACGCGGCCAGCAGCGCGGAGGTCGCCGCGCCCTGCTGGGGCGTCTTCCAGCGCATCGGCGCGGCGCCGGCCGCCGTAGCGGCCCGCACGACCGCGTCGATGTCGACGTGGCGCTGCAGGTTGGTCCGGATGCCGCCCGGGTTCAGTGCGTTGACCCGGATCCCGTCGCCGGCCCAGCGGCGGTCCGCCTCGACCGCGAAGAGCACGTCGGCGGTCTTGGACTGGCCGTAGGCAAGCCACGGATCATACTCACGCCGCTCGAAGTGAATGTCGTCGAACACGACCGGGGAGCGCAGGTGCGCACTCGAGCTGAGCGCGACCACCCGGGCACCGCCGGCCGCGCGCAGCGCCGGCAGCAGCCCCGCGGCGAGCGCGAAGTGGCCGAGGTGGTTGGTCGCGAACTGCATCTCCCAGCCCTGCGGCGTGCGCGCGAGCGGCGAGGCCATCAGCCCCGCGTTGTTCACCAGGATGTGCAGCCGGCCCTCCCACGCCGCCGCGAACGCGCGCACCGAGTCCTGGTCGGCCAGGTCGAGCGGGCCGACGCGGACCTGCTTGTTGCCGGTCGCGGCGACGATGTCGGCCGCGACGCGATCGCCGGCCCCGGTGTCGCGCACGGCGAGGGTCACTTCGGCCCCGGCCGCGGCCAGGGCACGCGCGGTCTCGACGCCGATGCCCGAGGCGCCGCCGGTGACGACGGCCCGGCGGCCGGTGAGGTCGACGCCGTCGAGCACTTCCGCGGTGGTCGATTCGAATCCGAAAGGTGTGGTGATCGGCATGATCGCCTCCAAGCGATGCCAGCGGTACCATCTGAAACGGAGGGGCCTCCAGATGGCTCAACCATAACCGGAGGATCCTCCGTTTGTCGGCAGTTGGAGTGTGACGTGACCCACCCCGAGCGCCCGCTGCGCGCCGACGCGCGGCGCAACCGCGAACGCCTGCTCGAGGCCGCCCTCAAGGCCTTCTCCACCGAGGCGGCCACCGACGTGACCCTGGAGCGGGTGGCCCGCGACGCCGGGGTCGGCATCGGCACGCTGTACCGGCACTTCCCGACCCGGGAGGCGCTCATCGAGGAGGTGTACCGCGCGGAACTGGCCCGCCTGTGCGACGCCGTCCCGCGCCTGCTGACGCAGCTGCCCCCGGTCGCCGCGCTGCGCGCCTGGATGGACGGCTTCATCGACTACATGGCCGCCAAGCACGGCCTGGCGGAGGCGCTGCGCACGGTCATCGCCGCCGGCGGGCAGCCGTTCGCGCACAGCCGCGACCGCCTGGTGGACGCGATCACGCGGCTGCAGCAGGCCGGCGCCGCCGACGGCCTGCGCACCGACGTGGCGCCGCTCGACGTGCTCGTGGCGCTCAGCGGCATCTCCCTGGCCGCGGGCGAGCCGGACCGCCGCGACCAGGCCGGCCGCCTGCTCGACCTGCTCGTCGACGGGCTGCGCGCCCGGCCCTGAGCGCTGCCGCTCAGTCGTTGTCCCTCTCGCGCTGCAGCGCCAGCTCCAGCGCGAGGACCGCGCACAGGATCAGCAGGTGGTTCTCACCCTGCGCGATGTTGACCGCGTAGCTGTCGCGGATGCTCAGCCACCGCTTCGACACCGTGGCCACCTCGCGGCCGCCGCGCTCGACCGTGAACTCGCGGTCGAAGAGATCCCCGGACATCTCCAGGTCGTCCGGGCCCGGCACGTCGATGGTGAACTTGTCGCGCAACGGCGTGAACAGCTTCTTGCGGACCTCCGCCGCCTCCTCGCCGCCGATCTCGATCTGGTACGTCGGGCGAAGCGCGATGAGCTTGCGGTACACGGAGGCCACCTCGCGCCCGGACGGGTCCTCGACGACGAGCCGGTCCCGCAGGCTCAGCACCTTGCCGTCGACGTGCAGCACCTTGCGCCCGTGGTCGTCGAGGACGTCGAAGTCCTCGCCGATGTCGAAGAAGCGCTCCTGGATGACATACATGCCCTCGATTGTCGGACCGCCGCGCCACTCATGCCCGCCGGGCCGGCCGGGCGGACACGGGCGTTAGGCGGGCGGGGCGTTCCAGGCGCGCAGGGACGGGACGCCGTGCTCGTAGCCGAGGACCGAGATGGTGGCCGTGCCCAGGGTCAGGTGGGCACCGAAGGCCGTCGGCTGCGCCAGCCACCGGGCGGCCAGGGCGCGCGAGGAGTGGCCGTGGCTGACCACGGCCGCGTCGCCCAGGGCCAGCACCGGGCGCAGCCTCGTCAGGAAGCGGTCCAGGCGGTCGGTCACCCGCTGCGGGGTCTCGCCGCCGGGGCAGCCCTCGCGCCACAGGTCCCAGTCCGGGTCGGCGGCGAGGATCTCGGCGGTGGTGCGGCCCTCGTACTCGCCGTAGTCCCACTCGGCGATGTCGTTGTCGACCTCGGTGACCGTCAGGCCGGCCAGCTCCGCGGTGCGCAGCGCCCGGCGGCGGGGGCTGCTCACGACCGTGACGAACGAGCGGTTGGCGAGCACGCGGCTCAGGGCCCTCGCACCGGCCGCCCCGGCCGGGGTGAGGTCCAGCTCGGTCGTGGACGTGTGCCGGCCGTTCGCGCTCCACTCGGTCTGCCCATGACGCACAAGAATGATCTCACCCATCAACACATTGTGCCGGTTGCGGCTACGCTGCATCACGTGGACGGGGTACTGGTGCTCTGGGATGTCGACCACACATTGGTCGACGTGGACGGTCTGGGCCGGGAGGCATACGACCTGGCGTTCGTGCGGCGGTTCGGCACTGCGGTGCGCCACCAGCCGCCGATGGCGGGGCGGACCGACCGGGCGATCGCCAACGACATGCTGCGCCTCAACGACATCGCGGTGACCGATGCCCACCTGGAGGACCTGCGGGCGGGCGCGGAGCTGGCGCTGGACGAGCTGGCGCACCTGCTGCCGGCCCGCGGGCGGGCGCTGCCCGGGGCGGCCGACGCCCTCGCCGCGGTCGGCGCGCGCACGGTGCAGTCGCTGCTGACCGGCAACGTGCGGCGCATCGCCGAGGTCAAGCTCGGCCCGTTCGGCCTGATCTCGCACCTGGACCTGGACGCGGGCGCCTATGGCTGGAGCCATGAGGTGCGCGCGGAGCTGGTCGCCATCGCCCGGCGAAACGCCCATAGCCGATATGACCGCGATTTCGGGAAGGTCGTGCTCGTCGGTGACACGCCGGAGGACGTCGGGGCGGCCCTCGCCAGTGGGGCCGGCGTGGTCGGCGTCGCGACCGGGAGATACACCTCGGCCGAACTGAGCAGGGCCGGCGCGCACGTGACGCTCGAAGACCTCGCCGACACCGGCCGGGTCGAGCAGGCCGTCAGGACTGCGGCACGCTAGGCCGGTGCTCGTAGGGCGTGGACAGCACCACCGTCGTGCGGGTGGTGACGTTGGCCGCGGACCGGATCTCCTGCAGCAGCCGCTCCAGCGCGAGGGGGCTCTCGACGCGCACCAGCAGCATGTAGAAGTCCTCGCCGGCCACCGAGTAGCACGACTCGATCTGCGGCAGCTTCGCCAGCCGGTCGGGCGCGTCGTCGGGCTGTGACGGGTCGAGCGGCCGGATCGCGACGAACGCGGTCAGCGCCAGCCCGAGCGCGTCGTGGTCGACCCGCGCGGTGTAGCCCTTGATGACGCCACGCTGCTCGAGCCGGCGCACCCGCTGGTGCACCGCCGACACCGACAGCCCGACCCGCTCGGCCAGGTCGGTGTAGGACAGGCGGCCGTCGACGGCCAGAGCCGCGACGATCGCGCGATCGGTCTCTTCCACGGTCCGAACCTTAGCCTGCCGCGCAACCGGTCACAGCGACCGGGAGATCACCAGCCGCTGGATCTGGTTGGTGCCCTCGAAGATCTGCAGGACCTTGGCCTCGCGCATGTACCGCTCGACCGGGTGGTCCGACACGTATCCGGCGCCGCCGAGCACCTGCACGGCGTCGGTGGTCACCCGCATCGCGGTGTCAGTGCAGAACAGCTTGGCCTTCGCCGCCTCGGCGCTGTGCGGCCGTCCGGCGTCGCGCAGGCGGGCGGCGGCGAGGTAGAGGGCGCGCGCGGCGGCGATCTGGGTGGCCATGTCGGCGAGCATGAAGCCGACGCCCTGGAACTCGGCGATCGGCCGGCCGAACTGCTCGCGCTCGCGCGCGTAGGCCACGGCATAGTCGAGCGCGGCCTGGGCGAGGCCGACGGCGCAGGCTGCGATGCCGAGCCGCCCGCCGTCCAGCGCGCTCAGCGCGATGCCGAACCCGCGGCCGGGCTCGCCGATGAGCCGGTCGGTGCCGACGACGGCGCCGTCGAAGACGAGCTGGGCCACCGTGGAGGAGCGCAGGCCCATGGTCTTCTCGGGCGCCTGCGCCTGCATGCCGGGGGTTGCCGCGTCGACGAGCAGGCACGAAATGCCGCCCGGGCCGGGGCCGCCGGTCCGCACGAACACGTTGTAGTAGTCGGCCTGCCCGGCGTGGGTGATCCAGGCCTTGGTCCCGCGCACGACGTAGCCGTCCGGCCCGGGCTCGGCCCGCGTCGCGAGGGCCGCCGCGTCGGATCCGCTGTGCGGCTCCGACAGGCAGTAGGCGCCCAGCAGCTCGCCGCCGAGCATGTCCGGCAGGTGCTTCTTGCGCTGCGGGTCGGTGCCGTAGGCCACGAGCGGATAGCAGGACAGGCCGTGCACGGAGACGCCCTCGGCGATGGCGAGCCAGCGGGCCGCGAGCTCCTCCAGCACCTGCAGGTACAGCTCGTAGGGCACATCAGCGCCGCCGTACTCCTGCGGGTAGGGCAGCCCGAGCAGCCCGGCGCGGCCGAGCAGGCGGAACAGCTCGCGCGGGAAGCGCCGTTCGGCCTCGAACGCGTCGACGCGCGGCGACAGCTCCCCGTCGGCGATCTCGCGGACGAGGCCGATGAGGGCGGCACCCTCCTCGCTCAGCAACGGCCGGTCGACGGTCATAGCAGGACCAGTTCCGTGTCGATGGTGTTGAGCCGCTCGGCGCCGCCGGGCGTGCAGACCACGATGTCCTCGATCCGGGCGCCGTGCCGCCCGGCGAGGTAGATGCCGGGCTCGATCGAGAACGCCATGCCGGGCTCGAGCGGTGTCTCGTTGCCGGCCACGAGGTAGGGATCCTCGTGCCCGTCGAGGCCGATGCCGTGCCCGGTGCGGTGCAGGAACCGCTCGCCGTAGCCGGCGCCGGCGATGAGGTCGCGGGCGGCGGCGTCGACGGCCTGCGCGCTCACGCCGGGGCGCACGGCCGCGACCGCGGCGCGCTGGGCCTCGTGCAGCACCGCGTAGTAGGCGGCGAAGTCCGCGGGCGGCTCGCCGACGCAGTACACGCGGGTGGAGTCGGAGCAGTAGCCGTCGGGCATGCGGCCGCCGATGTCGACGACCACCGGCTCGCCCGCGGCGATCAGCCGGTCGGAGACGCCGTGGTGCGGGCTGGCGCCGTTGGGCCCGGCGGCGACGATGGTGAACTCGACGGTGGCGTGGCCGGCCTCGCGGATGCCGGCGGCGATGTCCGCGGCGACCTCGGCCTCGGTGCGCCCGGGCCGCAGCCACTCCCCCATCCGCTCGTGGACGGCGTCGATGGCCCGCCCGGCCCGGCGCAGCGCCTCCACCTCGGCCGGGCTCTTGCGCAGCCGCAGGCCGCGCAGCACCGCGCCGGCGAGGGCCTGGGTGGCGTCGGGAAGCGCGTCGCGCAGCGCGAGGACCTGCTCGGCCCACATCCGGTCGCCGAGCCCGACGGTCTTGACCCGGTCGCCGAGCAGGTCCCGCACGATGTCGTACGGATCGGTCCCGTCGGCGTGGTCGACCAGCCGGACGCCGACGGAGGCCGCCGGCGAGTCCTCGGCGGCCGGGCGCTCCAGCCGCGGGACGATGAGCGTGGCCTCGCCGTCGGCGGGCAGCACGAGCAGGGTGAGCCGCTCCAGGGCGTGTGCGTCGTAGCCGGTGAGATACCGCAGGTCGGCGCTCGGCCCGATGAGCAGCGCGTCGAGGCCGGCCTCGGCGGCGGCGCGCCGGGCGGATTCGAGCCGGTCGGGGGAATACAGCTCCACGACCATCAGCTTAACGCTCGTTTGGTTTTCTGTGGTACCCCGGGCGTCCGCACTGCGGGATACCGCCGGACGGGTGATCGGTCGCGGGTCGTGGCGTAGTCTATGCACGCAGATTGAGTAAAAGCCCGAACTACACCCCTTCCGACCGAGATGAGCTGCGCATCTCCATGAGCCACACCAGCGCGCCGTCCAGCGACCGGGTCGTCGACCCGTTCGTGCACGCGGCGTTGCTCTACGAGGGGGCCACGGGCTTCCTCGACGGCACCATGAAGTTCATCTACGAGGGGTTCTCGCTCGACGAGCCGACCGCCGTCGCCGCGCCGCCCGGCAACGTGGCGCTGCTGCGGGAGCGGCTGGGCGCGTTCGCCGACACGGTGCGCTTCGTCGACATCACCCAGGCCGGGCGAAACCCGGGCCGGCTCATCCCGTGGGTGCTGAGCCGGTTCATGGACGACCACCCCGGGCGCCGGGTGCGCATCGTCGGCGAGCCGATCTGGGTCGGCCGCAGCCCGGAGGAGTATCCGGCGTGCGTCCAGCACGAGGCGATGGTCAACGTGGCCTTCGCCGGACGCGAGGCGTCGATCCTGTGCCCGTATGACGTCAGCCGCCTCGACCAGCGGGCGATCGCGGACTCCCACGCCACCCACCCGGTCATGGCCGACGACACGGGCCGGTTCCCCAGCGGCGCCTACGACCCGTACGGCATCACCGACACCTACAACCTGCCGCTGTCCGAGCCGCCGCCGGGCGCCACCACGATGCGCTTCGAGCTGGCCGGCCTGGTCGACGTGCGCCGCCGGGTCGCCGAGGCCGGGCTCGACGCCGAACTGCCGGCGGATCGCATCGTCGACCTGCAGAGCGCCGTCAACGAGCTGGCGACCAACAGCATCCAGCACGCCGGGGGTTCCGGCACGCTGCGCACCTGGTACGACGACGAGCGGGTGGTGTGCGAGGTCCGCGACTTCGGCCACATCACCGACCTGCTGATCGGCCGGCTCCGCCCGCCGGACGGGCGCGGTCGCGGCCTGGTCATGGTCCACTTCCTGGCCGACCTGGTGCAGCGACACACCAGCGCGACGGGCACCACCACGCGCGTTCACATGTTGCGCTGAGTAGTCTTGCCGGGTGGACCGTCCCCTGTTGCTGATCGACTCGGCCAGCCTCTACTTCCGTGCGTATTTCGGCGTGCCCGAGGCCGCCGCGAAGGCGCCCGACGGGACCCCGGTCAACGCCGTGCGCGGGTTCCTGGACATGCTCGCCACCCTCATCCGCGGCCGCGGCCCCGACCGCATGGTGTGCTGCCTCGACGAGAGCTGGCGCCCGGCGTGGCGGGTCGCGCTGCTGCCGTCGTACAAGGCGCACCGGCTGACCCCCGCCGGCGGCGAGGAGGTCCCGGCCGCGCTCGAGGCCCAGGTGCCGATCATCCTGGAGTTCCTCGCCGCGCTGGGCATCACCGCCGTGGGCGCCGCCGACTTCGAGGCCGACGACGTCATCGGCACGCTCGCCGCCCGCGAGCCGGGCCCCGTCGAGGTCGCCACCGGCGACCGGGACCTCTTCCAGGTCATCGACGACCAGAAGCCGGTCCGGGTGTTGTACTGCGGCCGGGGCGTCGCCAAGCTCGAGGTCCTCGACGACGCCGCGCTGCGCGCCAAGTACGGGGTGCCCGCCGCCGGATACGCCGACCTCGCCGCCCTGCGCGGCGACCCGAGCGACGGCCTGCCCGGCGTCGCCGGCGTCGGCGAGAAGACCGCGGCCCGGCTCGTGGACCGCTACGGCGGCCTCGACGGGGTCCTGGCCGCGCTGGAGGACCCCGGCTCCGGCTTCGCGCCCGGGCTGCGCGGGAAGCTGGTGGCCGGCAAGGAATACCTCGCCAGCGCCCGCGACGTCGTCGCCGTCTCCCGCACCGTGCCGATCCCGCCGCTGGACACGAAGCTGCCGTCCGTCCCCGCCGACGCCGACCGGCTCATCGAGCTCGCCCAGCGATGGGGCCTGGCCGGCGCGGGCAAGCGCATCGTGGACGCGCTCGGCCGCGGCTAGGGGTCCGGGCCTGCCGGGGCGGGTGGGACGCTCAGCCGTCCGCGGTGACCCGGACCGGCTCCACCCGCCAGATGAGGTCGCAGTAGTCGCGCACGGTGCGGTCGGAGGAGAAGAAGCCGCACCGGGCCGAGTTCAGCACCGACATGCGGGCCCACGCGTCCTGGTCGCGCCACGCCAGCTCGACCCGCTCCTGGCACTGCAGGTAGGCGCGGTAGTCGGCCAGGGCCAGGTACTCGTCGCGGCCCAGCATCGCGTCGACGAGCGGCGCGAACAGGGTCCGGTCGCCCTTGGCGAACACGCCGTTCGCGATCGCGTCGATCGCGGCGCGCAGTTCGGGATCGCTCTCGTAGTACGAGCGCGGGTGGTAGTCGCGGCGCAGGTCCGCGGCCTGCTGCGCGTCGAGGCCGAACAGGAAGAAGTTCTCCGCGCCGACCCGGTCGCGGATCTCGATGTTCGCGCCGTCGAGCGTGCCGATGGTGAGCGCGCCGTTGAGGGCGAGCTTCATGTTGCCCGTGCCCGACGCCTCCTTGCCCGCAAGCGAGATCTGCTCCGACAGGTCCGCGGCCGGGATGATCACCTGGGCCCGGGACACGTTGTAGTCGGGCGGCAGGACGACCTTGAGACGCCGGGAGACCACCGGGTCGGTGTTGACCGCCTCGGCGACCCCGTTGACCAGCCGGATCAGCAGCTTCATCGCGTGGTACCCAGGTGCGGCCTTACCGCCGAACAGCACCGTGCGGGGTACCACGTCCAGATCGGGATTCTGCCGGATCCGGTTGAACAGCGTGATCACGTGCAGCAGCTTCAGGTGCTGGCGCTTGTACTCGTGGAACCGCTTGATCATCACGTCGCACAGCGCGTCGGGGTCGATGACCACGCCCGTGGACCGCTCCACCCGCGCCGCGAGGTCGACCTTGTTCGCGCGCTTCACTGCCCGCCACCGCGCGAGGAACGCCGGGTCGTCGGCCGCACCGTCCAGTGCGCCGAGGCGGTCCAGGTCGGTGAGCCAGCCCTCGTCGCCGAGCCGCTCGGTGACCAGCGCCGACAGCCGCGGATTGGCCAGCCGGATGAACCGCCGCGGCGTCACGCCGTTGGTGACGTTGTGGAACTTCTGCGGCCACAGCTCGGCGAAGTCGTGCAGGGTCGTGCCCGTGAGCAGCCGGGTGTGCAGCTCGGCGACCCCGTTGACGGCGGTGCTGGCCACGACCGCCAGGTGCGCCATCCGGACCCGCTTCTCCGGCTCCTCACCGATGATCGACAGCCGGCGGACGCGGTCGAGGTCGCCGGGGTACGTCGCCTCGACCTCCTGCAGGAAGAAGTAGTTGATCGCGTAGATGATCTCCATGTGCCGGGGCAGCAGCCGTTCCAGCAGCGCCACCGGCCACGTCTCCAGCGCCTCGGGCAGCAGCGTGTGGCAGGTGTAGTTGAACGTGCGCCGGGTGATCGACCAGGCCAGGTCCCAGTCCAGCCCCTGCTCGTCGACGAGCAGCCGCATGAGCTCGGTGACGGCGATGACCGGATGCGTGTCGTTGAGCTGGATGACGACCTTGGCCGGGAACGCGTCCCAGCCGGTGTTGCGCAGCCGGTACCGCCGGATGATGTCGCGCAGCGAGCAGGCCACGAGGAAGTACTGCTGCTTCAAGCCGCAGCTCGCGCCCCTGCTCGGTGCTGTCGTCTGGGTACAGCACCTTGCTGATGTTCTCGGCGCGCACGATGTCCTCGACGGCCTCCTTGTACTGCCCGGCCCCGAAGCGCGACAGGTCGAACGACTCGCGGCTGGCGCGGGCCTGCCACAGCCGGATGATGTTGACCGTCTGCGTGCCGTATCCCGGCACCAGCAGGTGGCTGGGCTCGCCGCGCACGGTCTCGCCGGGCGTCCACTGCCGGCGCAGCCCGCTGGGATCGTCCAGCGCGGGCGCCGTGGTGCCGTAGAAGCCCACGAGCTGCCGGTCGTCCGGCGCGGGAAACTCCCACGGGTTGCCGTAGAACGTCCAGTCGTCGGGCCGCTCGACCTGCGCACCGTCGCGGAACACCTGCTTGAAGATGCCGAACTCGTATCGGATGCCATAACCCACGGCCGGGATGTCCAGCGTCGCCATGGAGTCCATCAGGCACGCGGCGAGCCGCCCGAGGCCGCCGTTGCCCAGCCCCGGCTCGACGTCGTACCCCTCCAGGTCCTCGAGGCTGATCCCGAGGTCCTCGGCGATCGCCCGCACGTACCGCTCCGTGTCCGTGTACAGCAGGTTCTGCCGCAGCTGCCGCCCGAGCAGGTACTCGGCGGACAGGTAGTACACGAACCGCGGGTTGGCGGCGTAGTGCGCGGCCGCGGTGCGCGCGTAGCGTTCGACGAGCCGGTCGCGGACGGTGAGCGCAAGCGTCTGGTAGCCGTCGGACCCGCTGGCGGACTCGAGCGTGGTACCCCGCTGGTAATACAGGTTGCTGATGAGGTCCCGCTCGAAGTCCTCGAGCGTGCTGCCGACGGAACGCATTCTGGGGCGAGGCCGCGCATCAGTCACTGCTTCAGTATCCCGCGCGGCCCCGCCCTCGGCCCCCCGCGGAGGTCACACTCTTTCCGTCGTCCGGACCCGGGTGACAGGCACCTACGAAAGCAGCCCTCCGCGAAGCTACGCGGAGGGCTGCCGGGTGGTGCTGGAGGCTCAGCGCCCGCGCTGGCGGCGGGCGTCGGCGACACCGTTCGCCGCCCGGGCCGCGAAGGCCTGGCCGGCCTTGCCTCCGGGGGCGGGCGGCGCGGACTGGGTCACGCCGGTGCTGGAGCCGCCGCCGAAGACCGGGCCGGCGGAGGCGCGCAGGGCCTGGCCGGCGGCGATCTTCTCGCGGACCGCGGCGGCCTCGGCCTGCTCGCGCTCCGACGGCACCGCCATCACGGCGCTGGCCAGGGCGATGACCACGACCAGGACGAACAGGACGATCGGGGCCAGGAACCAGTTGACATCGACGCCGGGGACGGTGGCGATGTCGTGCTTGAGGTGGACCTGCATCGCGTACATACCGGTGTAGTGCATGCCGCAGACCGCGACGCCCATGACCGCCGCGGCCGTGATCGTGGCGATCATGCCCCGCACGACGACCGTGAACCACAGGGCGACGGTCGCGGCGACGACGGCGATCGCATACGAGGCGATGACGAGACTGCTCGTGTACTCGAAGTTACCGTCGATGTTCATCGCATACATGCCCGTGTAGTGCATGAACGCGACCGACACCCCGGTGATCGGGCCACCGATGAGGATCTTCACCAGACTCGGCTTGCCCAGGCCCACGATGAACAGGCCGACGCCGACGGTGACGACGGCGATGAAGAAGCTCGCCACGGTGATCGGCACGTCGTAGCGCAGCGCGCTGCCCTGCACGCTGAAGCCGACCATGGCCATGAAGTGCATGACCCAGATGCCGGTGCCGCCGATGGACCACGCGGCGAGCACGAGCAGCCAGGCGCGGCGGCGGGTCTCAACGGCGGAACGAGCTCGGCCGGTGCTCACGAGGCCGAGCAGGGACCCCAGGAACGACATGGCATAGGCGAAGATCGGAGTGATCGCGCCGTACGTGAAATGGTGCACCTGACCCACGAATGTCCTCCAACCAAGGCACGCACGCGGGACGCGCGGCGAACCGGCGAACCGGCGAAGAGCATCATGGCGGATCCGAGCGACTTTCTCCAATCCGTAGCGCCCGCCGGAACGGAAAAATCGCTGCGTGATCAGGCCATGACGCTGTATGCGAGGACTCCTCGCGTCACCGCGGTCATCGCCTGCCGCGCCGTGCGCCGCACCGGCTCGGGCGCGCCGGCGGCGTCGGCGAGCTGGCCGAGCAGGTCGAGCACCTGGCGGGACCAGCGCACGAAGTCGCCGGCCGGCATGTCGCCGTCGAGGCCGTGGACGCTGCCGAGGACCTTGGTGAGGGACTCGCCGCGGGCCCATCGATACATCGGCCAGACGAACCCGAGGTCGAGCTCCCGGGTGAGCTGCAGCCCGCGGGAGTCCTCGTCGTCGCGCACGTCCGCCCAGAGCTTCAGCGTGGCATCGATGGCGTCGGTGATCTCGCCGCGCGGTACCGACGCGCGGTCTTCGGCCTCTCGGCGCGCCTCGTAGACCAGCACGCTGGCGGCGGCGGCGAGCTCCGCCGGGCCGAGCTTGTCCCACACCCCGCGGCGCAGGCACTCGGCGACGAGCAGGTCGGTCTCCGCCCAGATCCGGGCGAGCATCCGGCCGGCGTCGGTGACCCCGCCCTCCGTGCTCAGGTAGCCGCGGTCGGTGAGCAGCCCGCAGACCCGGTCGAAGGTGCGCGCGAGCGACCCGGTGCGGCTGGCCACCTTGCCGCGCAGCCCCTCGGTGTCACGCTCCAGGCGCCAGCGCCGCTCGGCCCAGCGGGCGTGCTCCTCGCGGTCGGGGCAGCGGTGGCAGGGATGGTGGCGCAGCGAGGCGCGCAGCGTGTCGAGCTCGTGGTCGTCGGCCGCGGCGCTGTTGCGGGCCCGGCTCGGCCGGCCCTGCCCGGCCGGCGTGAGCTCCGTCCGGCGCAGCTGCGCGGCGAGGTCGCGGCGGTCCTGGGCGGAGCGGTAGTTGAACTGCCGGGGCACCCGGACCCGGCCGATCGGCTCGACCGGGCTGGTGAAGTCGGCGCCGGAGATCCGCCCGGCCCAGCGGTCCTCGGTGAGCACGAGGGGACGCGGCTCGCCGAAGCCGCCGGTGCCCGGGTCGATGACGATCGCGAGGCCAGAGCGGCGCCCGGCGGGCACCCGGATGACATCGCCGGAGCGCAGCCGCTCCAGGGACTCCAGGGCGGCGGCGCGGCGCTGCTGCACGCCCTGGCGGGCGATCGCCTTCTCGCGCTCGGCGATGGCGACCCGGATCGCGAAATACTCCGCGAAGTCACCCAGGTGGCAGGACATCTCCCCGGCGTACGTCGCCATGGTCTCGGTGTTGCGCTGCACCTGCCGGGCCAGGCCGACCACCGACCGGTCGGCCTGGAACTGCGCGAAGGAGCTCTCCAGCAGCTCGCGCGCTTCCGCGAAGCCCACGCTGCCGACGAGGTTGACCGCCATGTTGTACGACGGGCGGAAGCTCGACTTGAGCGGATAGGTGCGGGTGGAGGCGAGCCCGGCGACGTGGCGCGGGTCGACCTCGGGCACCCAGACCACGACCGCGTGCCCCTCCACGTCGATGCCGCGGCGGCCGGCCCGGCCGGTCAGCTGGGTGTACTCCCCCGGCGTCAGGTCGACGTGCGCCTCGCCGTTGAACTTGACCAGCCGCTCCAGCACCACGCAGCGGGCCGGCATGTTGATGCCCAGGGCGAGGGTCTCGGTGGCGAAGACGGCCTTGACCAGGCCGCGCACGAACAGCTCCTCGACGACCTCCTTGAACGCGGGCAGCATGCCGGCATGGTGCGCGGCCAGGCCCCGCTCGAGGCCGTCGAGCCACTCCCAGTATCCGAGCACCTGCAGGTCCTCGTTCGGGATGTGCCGGGTGCGCTCCTCGACGATGGAGCGGATCTCGGCCCGCTCGTCGGGCCCGGTCAGGCGCAGCCCGGCGGCCAGGCACTGCTGCACGGCGGCGTCGCACCCGGCCCGGCTGAAGATGAACAGGATCGCGGGCAGCAGCCCCTCGCGGTCGAGCCGCTCGACGATCTCCGGGCGGTACGGACCGCTCCACCGGCCCCGCTTGCCGCGGCGCAGGTCGCCGCCGGCGAGCTCGACGCGGCGGAGCATCTCGCGGTGATACCGCAGCAGCTCGGGGTGCACGTCGTGCTTCTGCGCGGCATCGGCGTCGTGGAACAGGTCGAACATCCGCTTGCCCACGAGCATGTGCTGCCACAGCGGCACCGGGCGGTGCTCGCTCACCACGACCGACGTCTCGCCGCGCACGGTGACGAGCCAGTCGGCGAACTCCTCGGCGTTGGACACCGTCGCCGACAGCGACACCAGCGTCACCGACTCGGGCAGGTGGATGATCACCTCCTCCCACACCGCGCCGCGGAACCGGTCGGCGAGGTAGTGCACCTCGTCCATCACCACATACGACAGGCCCTGCAGCGTCGCCGAGCCCGCGTAGAGCATGTTGCGCAGCACCTCGGTGGTCATCACCACCACGGGCGCGTCGCCGTTGATCGCGTTGTCGCCGGTGAGCAGGCCGACCTTCTGCGCGCCGTAGCGCCGCACCAGGTCGTTGTACTTCTGGTTGGACAGCGCCTTGATGGGCGTGGTGTAGAAGCACTTGCGCCCCTGCCGCAACGCCAGGTGCACGGCGAACTCGCCGACCACGGTCTTGCCCGCCCCGGTCGGCGCGCACACGAGCACACCGGTGCCGCGCTCGAGCGCCTCGCACGCCTCGGCCTGGAACGGGTCGAGGTCGAAGCTCAGCTCGTCGGCGAACTCGGTGAGCGCGGGGTGCCGGCTGGCGTCCTCGGCCCGCAGCCGCGCCGCCTCGTAGCGGCCTGCGGGGCTGGAATCAATGTCCTCGGTACCGCTCACGCCCCCAAGGCTAGGCGAAGCGGGCCCGGATCCGCTCCTGGGTATCGTGCTGGCGTGCCGGAAAGCGATGAGTCACTCACCTCCCGACGACCGATTGAGGCGGTGCTGCTGGACTTCCACGGCACGCTTGCGCAGGTGGAGGACCCCGTCCGCTGGGTGACACTGGCGGCGCGGAGCATGGGCACGACACTGGAGCGGGGCAAGGCGACCGTCCTGGCCGACCGGCTCACCACCGCCGGCCGGGCGGGCGGGCCGAGGCCGCACCGGGTGCCGGCGCACCTGGCCGAGGTGTGGGCCGACCGGGACCTGTCCGTCGAGGCGCACCGCGCCTGCTTCACCGGACTCGCCGCGACCGTCGACGGGTCCTTGGCCCCGGCCCTGTACGACCGGCTGCTGCTCGCCGACGGCTGGGAGCTCTACGCCGACACGGTGCCCACCCTGCGGGCCCTGCGCGCGGCCGGCGTCCCCGTCGCCGTGGTGAGCAACATCGGTTTCGACCTGCGGGCGCTCGCCGCCGACCTGGGCTTCGCCGACCTCGTCGACGAGTTCGTGCTCTCCTACGAGGTCGGCCGCACCAAGCCCGACCCGGCGATCTTCTGGCGGGCCTGCGCGGCGCTGCGGGTCGACCCGGAGCGGGCCCTGATGGTCGGCGACACGCCCGCCGACGCCGGCGCCGCGGCGGCCGGCTGCAGCGTCCTTGTCCTCCCGGAGAGTGCGCCGGGCAAGCTGCACGGCCTGGGTGGCATCCTGCGGCTGTTGTAGCGGCGGCCTATGAGCATCACCCTGGACCGGGAAACATTGTCGCAACATCGGCTCTGCGCTTGCCGCGCCGTCCCGCCGCGACGACAGTGCAAGCAACGATACGAATTTTCTTTGTTTGCGGAGGTACACCATGCCGTTGAACCGCTGGGACCCCACGAGCGCCCTGGCCCGCCTCGAGCAGGACCTGGGCAACGCCGCCCACCACGCCCACGCGGCGTCGGTGAGCACCGCGACCGACGGTGACGACCTGGTCATCACCGTCGCGGGCGTCGACCCGGCCGACGTCCACGTCCAGGTTGGCGGCGGCCGCCTGACGATCAAGGGCCAGAGCGGCGGCAGCCGGTCGGAGAGCCTCGACGTCAGCGGCGGGCACTTCTCGTCGAGCTCGTCCAGCTCGAGTTCGTTCAGCCGGAGCTTCTCGGTCCCGGCCGACGTCGAGCAGTCCGACGTGTCGACCGAGCCGACGGCCGGCGGCGTCAAGATCCGCATCCGCAACGCCGCCTGAACGCCGGGCAAACGGGCACCTTTCGGACGCCGGGGACGTTTCCCCGGCGTCCGGGCCGTCCGGACGGCCACCGTGCGCGGGGTCACCGGGGCGCCCGGTTATCGGGCATCAGGCCATCGGGTGCGAGGCTTCGGGCCCGGGCTCCGATCGCCGGGCGCGGGCTCGGGGCACCGAGCGCGGGTTCAGGCCAGCAGCGTCAGCGCGCCCGGCTCGCACGTGATCGTCACCGGCAGCGGGCAGATCCGCTCCCCGTCGGCGTAGGCGGTGATCCCCGCGCCGGCCAGCTCCACGGCGCGGGCCCGGTGGGTGCGGACCCGCCGGTCGAGCACGTGGGTGCCCTTGAGCACCTTCGGGCGCAGCCGCATCAGCGTGAGCCGCCCGAGCGGCTCGGCGACCACCACGTCGAGCAGCCCGTCGGCGGGGTCGGCGCCGGGCGCGATCCGGAACCCGCCGCCGTAGCTCTCCGTGTTGCCCACGGCGACGAGCACGGAGTCGAACTCGCTGACCGCGCCGTCGAGGCTCATCCGGTACCGCCGGGGCCGCAGCGCCAGCAGCTCCTCGACGACGGCCCGGTTGTACCGCTGCGCCCCCTTCGGCCACCGCATGCGGTTGGCCCGCTCGTTGACGAACGCGTCGAACCCGGCGGCGAGCACCGCGCCGAACCAGGCGACGGTCCCGTCCGCCCCGCTCACCCGGGCGAGGTCGATCGCACGGCTGCGCCCGTCGCGCAGCGCGTCGGCGGCGACCCCGGCCGCGGCCACCGGCGAGGCGGGCAGCCCGAGGCGCGCGGCGAAGTCGTTGCCGGTGCCGGCGGGCACGATCCCGAACGGCACGCCCGTCCCGGCAACGGCCTGCAGCCCGAGGTGCACGGTCCCGTCGCCGCCCATGGCCACGAGCGCGTCGCAGCCGTCCGCGACGGCCCGGTGTGCCCGCTCGCGCGCCTGCGCGGCGCTCCCCCCGCCGAACACCACCACGTCCGCCCCGCCGGCCCGCAGCCGCTCCTCGACGGCGGGCAGCAGCCCGGCGCGCCGCCCCTTGCCGGCGGTGGGGTTGGCGAGTAACGCGATCTTCACGGCGCAGACTGTAAACGTTCAGTGCCGGGCCCGCGAAGTGCGGACGCGAACGGCGCCCCGGGCACAGGCCCGGGGCGCCGTCGGAAGCCGGACGCGATGTTCCGTGATGCGGTGTTACGTGATGTCGTCGAAGCCGCGTTCCAGCGGTTTCGGCCGCTCGATCGGCGTCGGCGCCGCCACCGGTGCCGGCGCGTCGATCGGGTCGTAGCTGCCGATCGGGGTCGCGGCCTCGACCGGCTCGACGTCGTAGTCGTCCAGCGAGGAGACCTCGTCGTCGCCGATGCCCGCGTACGACGGCTGCTTGCGGCGTCGGCGGCGGTCGTTGAACGTCGCGAAGCCGACGGCCGCGAAGTACAGCGACGAGAGGGCCAGCGCCAGTGCCGTCATGCCGAACGGGTCGGCGGTCGGCGTCGCGATCGCGGCGAAGATGAACGTGATGAACACCGCGACCCGCCACCAGCCGAGCAGCCGCTTGCCGGTGACGATGCCGGCGATGTTGGCCAGCATGACGCCGAGCGGGAACTCGAACGCCAGGCCGAAGACCAGCATCATGCCGGTGACGAAGTCGACGTAGCGGGTGATCTCCAGTTGTGTGGTGATCTCCGGGCCGGTCATGTCGAGCAGGAAGACGAGGCCCTCGGAGACCACCACGAACGACAGGTAGGCGCCCGCGGCGAACAGCGGGGCGGCGAGGCCGCCGAAGAGGTAGGCCCAACGGCGCTCGTTGCGGTGCAGGCCCGGCGCGATGAACGCCCACAGCTGATAGAGCCATACGGGGCTGGCGATGATGAGCCCGACCCACAGCGCGACCTTCAGCTTCAGCAACAGCACGTCGGTGACGCCGAGCTGGACGAACGGGCATTTCCAGCCGACCGGGAGCGCGTGGGTGACCGACTCCTGGATCGCCCTGTTCGCCATGAGCGAGCAGTAGGGCTCCCCGATGTACTCCACCACCGGGTTGGCCAGCCACCACGCGGCGATCGTGCCGATCAGGATCGCCAGGCAGGCGCGGAAGAGCCTGGTGCGCAGCTCCCGCAGATGCTCCATGAGGGTCATGGAGCCATCCGCGGCGCGCGCGAAGTTCGACGGCTGCTTGTTACGCCGCCGCGCGATGATGCTCACGTCCGGAGCGCGCCTCAGCGCTCACGAGCGTGGTCGACCGGGTCAACCTGAGGCTTCGGCGACGGCTGGCTGTCGGCGATCTCGCCGCTGAGCGGCTGCCGGCCCGACTGCGCCTCGGCCTTGGCGTCCACGTCGTCGTCGGCGAGGCCCTTCGTCTCGGCCTTGATGATGCGCATCGAGCGCCCGAGCGAACGCGCCGCGTCAGGCAGGCGCTTGGCGCCGAACAGCAGGATCAGCACCACCACCAGCACGATGATGTGCCACGGCCTAAGTGCACCCATTGAAGCCACCTCACTGTATTCAAGCTGCCGCACCCATCGTACTGACCACCGGCGGGTGAAGGCAGAGGCCGGTTAGCGGGAAGGGGTCCGGCCGCTGAAGTCTTGACGAGTGTTGACGGTGCCCCGCCTCATCGTCAACCACCCATCCGGACAAAGGTACGCTTTGCCCGGTTGATCCGGCAGGCTTGTTAACTGTTTTCGGTGCCGCCGTCGCGCCTCGCCTGCATCGCGAGGGACTTCTCCTGCATGGCCTCCAGCTGCGGCAGCATCGTCTCGACCGTCTGCTGCAGCGCGAGCAGGCGGGGCTCCACCCGCCTCTGGCCGTCGGCGAGGCGCGCCTGCATGGCGCGGGCGGCGTTGTCGAACTCCCGCAGCCGGCCCATCACGCTCAGCGCGACGCCGATCAGGACGATGAGCGCGACGACGACGATTCCGCCCGAGATCCACCACAGCACGTGATCGACCTTAGAGCATGTACGCGGCCAGCGCGGCCTGCGCCTCCGCGGCGACCGCCTCGGCGAGTCGCGGCGGCGACACGACGGTGACCTCGGCGCCGAGGCCGAGCACGAACCGGCGGGCCCAGTCGAGGTCGGACGCGCGCAGCGAGACCGTCCAGTGCTCGCCGGGGCCCCGCTCGACCGCCTCGCACGGATACTGCTCGGTGATCCACCTCGCGCCCCGGCCGACCCGCAGCGTGACCAGTGGCAGGTCGGGGGTGGGGGTGAAGAGGCTGCCGGTGCGCGTGTCGGTGGGGCGGGCCTGGTGCGGCACCCGGGCGGGCTCGTCGAGCTCGACGGAGGCGTCGATGCGGTCGACCCGGAACAGCCGGACGGCCTCGGCGCGGCGGCACCACGCCTCCAGATACGCCCACCGCCCCACGACGAGCACCCGCATCGGGTCGACCACGCGCTCGCTGGTCTCGTCCCGGGTCGCGCTGTAATACGTGATGCGCAGCGCGTGGCGGCGATCGACGGCGCCGCGCAGCTCCTCGAGGCGGTCGGTGTTGCCGGGAAGCCGGACCGCGACCGGCGCGTCGGCGAGGTCACCCGCGGTGCTCTCGATCTTCGCCAGGGCCCGTTGAACACCGTCGCCGGCGGTCACGCCCGGGGTCTCGGCGAGCATCCGCAGCGCCACGATGAGCGCGAGCGCCTCGTCGGGCGTGAGGCGCAGCGGGCGGTCGATCCCGGCGTCGTACGTCAGGGTGACGCTGTCGCCGGCCGGCCCACTGCCGAACGCCATGTCGATGAGGTCGCCCGGGCCATACCCCGGCAGCCCGCACATCCACAGCAGTTCGAGGTCCTCGCGCAGCTGACGGTCGGTGATCCCCTGGTCGGCCGCGGCCTCGGCGATCGTGACGCCGGGGCGCGCCTGCAGGTAGGGCACCAGGTTGAGCAGCCGGCCGAGCCGGTCCGCCGAGTTCGTCACGCCGGCACCCCGATCCCGGCGGCGGCCTGGTCGCCGATGGCCGGTGCGTAGGAGGCGGCGACCGAGCGCAGCCGGCGGACCACCTCGTCGCGCACCTCGGGCGGGTCGAGCACGACCACGTCGGCGCCGTAGCCGACCAGCCAGCCGGCGAAGAAGTCCACGTCGGCGTAGCTCAGCGTGAGCCGGTCGCCGTCCGGGCCGGTGACGCACCGCTCCGCCCAGCGCCGCACGCCGGCCGCGCGGCCGGAGCGCACCAGGACCGTGGCCCGGCCGGTGCGCTCGACGGGTCCGCTGGAGCGGGCGACGTATCCGATCAGGTCGACCTTCGGCGGCTCATACGCACCGCGCCGGCCGATGCGCCGCACGCCGCTGACGACCCGCGAGAGCCGGAAGCAGCGCTCGGCGTCGCGGTCGAGGTCGTGGCCGACCACATACCACCGGCCGCGCCAGCACACCACGCCCCAGGGCTGCAGGCGGCGCACGCCGGCGCCGTCGCGCTCGGGGACCTCGTAGGAGAACGTGACCGCCTGCCGGTCGCGCACCGCCGCGGTCAGCGGCTCGAACGCCGGGTCGACCGTGACCACGGCCTCCACGCCGAGCGTGGCGTGCGGGTCGACGTCGATGCCGCCGGCGCGCAGCTTCGCCAGCCCCGAGGACGCCGCCGCGGCCAGCCCGGTCTGCTGCCACAGCCGCGCGGCGATGCCGACCGCGGCCGCCTCGTCGGGGGCGAGCGGGATGTCGGGCAGCGCATACTCGCGCCGGGCGATGCGATATCCCTGCTCGTTGTCGAAGATGCTGGCGGTGCCCATCTCCAGCGGCACGCCGAGCTCGCGCAGCTCCGACTTGTCCCGCTCGAACTTGCGCTGGAACGCCTCGTGGTCGCGCTCGTCGCCCGGATCGTGCTCGTATCCCGGCACGATGGCCGCGATCTGCTCGGCGGTCAGGAAACGGCGCGTAGCGAGCAGGCAGATCACCAGATTCACCAGACGCTCGGTTCGGATCCGCGACACGGAGCGAACCTACCAGCCCGAACACCTGTCCCGCGTCGCCCACCCGGTGAGCGTTCACACGGTCACGGCGAATGCGCGCTGTGTCGCTGCGTTACGGTTGCGCGGTGATCCGCTGGCGCTGGGGTACCGTCGTCGCCGCCCGCCGCGAGTGGCGCGGCAGTCTCGAGCTCGACGTCACCGTCGAGGCCCGGCGGGCGGAGGATCCCGATTCGGTGCGCGCCCTGGCCTACCCGGCCCTCGTGGGCACCCCGCGCCCGGGCGACCGGGTCCTGCTCAACCTCAACGCGCTCGCGCTCGGCCTCGGCACCGGCGGGTACGCCCTGGTCGTGGCGGTCCCCGACCGCCTGCCCGAGGACGCGGACGCGCCCGGCCACGTGGTGAAGGCGCGATACACGCCGCTGCAGGCGATCGTCCTGGCCGCCGACGAGGAGGACTCTCCCCTGCGCGCGGCGCTGGCCGGCGCCACCGACCTCGGCGGTATGCCCGTCGTCGTCGCCGACCTGCACTCGGCCCTGCCCGCGGTCGTGGCCGGCGTCCTCGCGGACCGCCCGGACGCCCGCGTCGCCTACGTCATGACCGACGGCGGCGCCCTGCCCGCCTGGTTCTCCCGCACGCTGGACGCCCTGCGCCCGCTGCTGGCCGGAACGGTCACGACGGGCCAGGCGTTCGGCGGCGACCTCGAGTCGACGAACGTGCACAGCGGCCTCCTCGCGGCCCGCCACGGCCTGCGCGCCGACCTGGCGGTCGTCACGCAGGGCCCGGGCAACCTGGGCACGGGCACGAGCTGGGGCTTCTCCGGCGTGGCCGCAGGCGAGGCGGTCAACGCGGTGGCGGCGCTGGGCGGGCGCCCGGTCGCGGCCCCGCGCATCTCCGACGCCGACCCCCGCCCCCGCCACCGGGGCGTGTCCCACCACAGCCTGACCGCCTTCGGCCGGGTGGCGCTGGCCCCCGCCGACCTGGTCATGCCGGCCGACCTGACCCCGGCGCTGGCCGCCGAGGTCCGCGCGGCCCTGGCGACCCTGAGCCCGCCCCACACCGTGGTCGAGGTGCCGTCGGCGGACCTGTCGGCCGCCCTGGCCGCGTTGCCGGTGCAGCTGTCCACGATGGGCCGGACCCTGGCGCAGGACGAGGCCTACTTCCTGTCGGCCGCGGCGGCGGGCCGTTACGCCGCGAAGCTGATCGCGGACATCCCCGCCACGCCGTGACGGACGAGCGCGAACCGTCTCACGCGTAGATGACGATCAGCGCGAAGAACGCGATGATGAGGACGAGCACGAGGGCGAGCAGCCAGGTCGGGTATTTCGGGCCCTCGGTCCGGTTGCGCTCGATCTCCTCGCGGATGCGCTGCAGCCGGCGGCCCTGCCGGCTCTTGGCCGGCCGGTCCGGGTTGAAGTCGGCGTTGAGCTTCGGGGGCAGCTGGCCCGGTATGTCATCCATAGCGCGGGCCAGCGTAACCCCGTCGGCCTCCTCCGTCACACACCGCGTGTGACGACCCGGCTCACATACTGGCGATGAGCCGGTCGACCCGCTCGTCGTAGGCGCGGAACGGGTCCTTGCACAGCACGGTGCGCTGCGCCTGGTCGTTGAGCTTCAGATGCACCCAGTCGACGGTGAAGTCGCGGCGGCGCTCCTGGGCGTGGCGGATGAACTCGCCCCGCAGCCGGGCCCGGGTGGTCTGCGGCGGGGTCTCCTTGGCCTCGAAGATCTCCAGGTCGGTGGCAACCCGGTCCACCGCCCCGCGCTTCTCCAGCAGCCCGTAAAGGCCCCGGCCGCGGCGCAGGTCGTGGTAGGCGAGATCCATCTGCGCGACCCGCGGGTGCGACAGCGGCAGGTCGTGCTTGGCCTGATACCGCTCGATGAGGCCGAGCTTGGTCACCCAGTCGACCTCGCGCTCGACGTCCTTGTGGTTGCCGGTCTCGACCGCGCCCAGCACCCGGCCCCACAGGTCCATGACCCGCTTCGTCGGCGCGTCGGAGCCGCGGCGGTCCAGGAACTCGGTGGCCTTGTCGAAATACTCCTGCTGGATCTCCAGCGCCGAGATCTCCTTGCCGCTGGCCAGGCGCACCCGCCGCCGGCCGGTGATGTCGTGCGACACCTCCCGGATGGCGCGGATCGGGTTTTCCAGCGACAGGTCGCGCATCGCGACGCCGGCCTCGATCATCCGCAGCACGATGTCGGCGGTGCCGACCTTGAGCAGGGTGGTGACCTCGTTCATGTTCGAGTCGCCGACGATGACGTGCAGGCGTCGGTAGCGCTCGGCGTCGGCGTGCGGCTCGTCGCGGGTGTTGATGATCGGCCGGGACCGGGTGGTCGCCGACGAGACGCCCTCCCAGATGTGCTCGGCGCGCTGCGAGAGGCAGTAGACGGCGCCGCGCGGGGTCTGCAGCACCTTGCCGGCGCCGCAGATGAGCTGGCGGGTGACCAGGAACGGGATCAGGATGTCGGCCAGGCGGCCGAACTCGCCGTGCCGGCTGACCAGGTAGTTCTCGTGGCACCCGTAGGAGTTGCCGGCGGAGTCGGTGTTGTTCTTGAACAGGTAGATCTCGCCCGCGATCCCCTCGTCGTGCAGGCGGCGCTCGGCGTCGACCAGCAGTCCTTCGAGGATCCGCTCGCCGGCCCGGTCGTGGACGACCAGGTCGGGCACCGAGTCGCACTCGGGCGTGGCGTATTCCGGGTGGGAGCCCACATCCAGGTAGAGGCGCGCGCCGTTGCGCAGGAAGACGTTGCTGGAACGGCCCCACGACACGACGCGCCGGAACAGATAGCGGGCGACCTCGTCCGGGGACAGGCGGCGCTGCCCCCGGTAGGTGCACGTGACCCCGTATTCGGTCTCAAGGCCGAAAATTCGCCGGTCCATGTACAGACATTAGCCGCCGCGGACCGGATTCGAACCTATTGGGACCGCAGACTTTCGGTATAGCCCTGACAGGTGGCGTAGTCGGGCAGACGGCCCGCGTCGCGCAGCTGCGCCAGCGTGGGCGCCGCCGCGTCACGCGCCGACAGCGTCGGGTCGGCGGCCGGCCAGGCGATGGCGAGGTCCGGGTCCAGCGGGTGAACGCCGTGCTCACCCGTCGGGTTGTACGTCTCGGAGCACATGTACGTAAGGGTGGCGTCGTCGCTGAGGGCGCAGAAGCCGTGGCCGAGGCCCTCCGAGAGGTACACCGCCCGCCGGTCGACGTCGTCGAGCTGGACGCCCTCCCAGCGGCCGAACGTCGGGGATCCGACGCGCAGGTCCACGACGACGTCGAGCACGGCGCCCCGGGTGCAGGTGACGTACTTGGCCTGCCCCGGCGGGACGTCGGCGAAGTGGATGCCGCGCACGACCCCGCGCGCGGAGACCGAGAGGTTGCCCTGCGCCAGGCGCAGCGGGTGGCCGACCTCGGCGGCCAGGTGGTCGAAGCGGTAGAACTCCGTGAACAGGCCGCGGGGGTCCCCGTGCAGCACGGGGGCGATCTCCCAGGCGCCGCCGATCGAGAGCGGTCGGATCTTCACGTGCTGCTCCGTAGCGTGTCGGTCGTCATGTGCGGGTGCGATTCTGCGGCTCGTGCGTCAATTCGTCCACTCCAGCAGCTGCAGCAGATATTCGCCGTACCCACTCTTGCGCAGCGGTTCGGCGAGTTCCCGCAGCCGCTGGTCGTCGATGAGGCCGGCCCGCCAGCACGCCTCCTCCACGCAACCGATCTTGAGGCCCTGGCGCTCCTCGATCACGCGGACGAACTCGGCGGCCTGCACCATCGTGTTGAACGTACCCGTGTCCAGCCACGCCGTGCCGCGATCCAGCACGACCACGTGCAGTTCGTCGCGCTCCAGGTAGGCGGCGTTGACGGCGGTGATCTCCAGCTCGCCGCGGTCGCTGGGCTTGAGGTCGCGGGCGATGCGCACCACGCGGTTGTCGTAGAAGTACAGACCGGGGACCGCGTAGCGGGACTTCGGCCGGTCCGGCTTCTCCTCGATGGAGAGCACCCGCCCGTCGGGGGCGAACTCGACGACACCGTAGTCCTGCGGGTTGGCCACCGGGTAGGCGAAGACCCGCCCGCCCTCGAGAACGGCGTTGTCCGACAGGCGCTGGCCGAGCGCTGCGCCGTGGAAGATGTTGTCGCCGAGCACCAGCGCGACGGTGTCGTCGCCGATGAAGTCCGCGCCGATGATGAATGCCTGGGCCAGGCCCTCGGGCCGCGGTTGCGCCGCGTAACTGATCACGAGGCCCCACTGGGAGCCGTCGCCCAGCAGGCGGCGGAAGGACTCCTGATCCTCGGGGGTGGTGATCACCAGGATCTCGCGGATGCCCGCCATCACCAGCGTGGTGAGCGGATAATAGATCATCGGCTTGTCGAAGACCGGCATGAGCTGCTTCGATACGGCCTTGGTCAGGGGCCACAGACGCGAGCCGGTCCCACCGGCGAGGATGATGCCACGCACTCGGACACCCTACGATCCGTACAGTGCCGGGGTCGACCCGGCCGCGACCGGTTTGGACTAAACTCCCGAAGCCGTGAGAATCCTCGTCACCGGCGGCGCCGGTTTCATCGGCTCCCATTACGTTCGCACCCTGCTCAGCGGCGGCTACCCCGCGTATGCCGGCGCTGCGGTGACCGTCCTCGACAAACTCACCTACTCGGGGAACCGGGCAAACCTCGACCCCGTGGCCGGCGATCCGGCATTGACCTTCGTGGAGGGCGACATCTGCGACGCCGGCCTCGTCGGCGAGCTCATGGCGGGCCACGACGCGGTGGTGCACTTCGCCGCGGAGTCGCACGTCGACCGCTCGATCCTGGGCGCCGGCCCGTTCGTGACGACCAACGTGCTGGGCACCCAGGTGCTGCTCGACGCGGCCCGCGCGGCCGGGGTCGGGCGCTTCCTGCACGTCTCGACCGACGAGGTGTACGGCTCGATCCAGGAGGGGTCCTGGACCGAGGAGTGGCCGCTGTCGCCGAACTCGCCGTACTCGGCCTCCAAGGCCGGCTCCGACCTGCTGGCGCTGGCCTACCACCGCACCCACGGCATGGAGGTGGTGGTGACCCGCTGCTCGAACAACTACGGCCACTACCAGTTCCCCGAGAAGGTGATTCCGCTCTTCGTCACCAACCTGATCGACGGCGCGCAGGTGCCGCTGTACGGCGACGGGGGCAACATCCGCGACTGGCTGCACGTGTCCGACCACTGCGCCGGCATCCAGCTCGCCCTGGAGAAGGGGCGCGCCGGCGAGGTCTACAACATCGGCGGCGGGCGCGAGCTGACCAACCGCGAGCTGACCGAGGCCCTGCTCGCGGCGACCGGGCGCGACTGGGAGTCCGCGGTGCGCTACGTCGAGGACCGCAAGGGCCACGACCGGCGGTATTCGCTGTGCGTCGACAAGATCAGCAATGAGCTCGGCTACACCCCGCAGGTGACCTTCGAGCAGGGCATCGCCGAGACGGTGGCCTGGTACCAGGGCAACCGGGCCTGGTGGGAGCCGCTCAAGGCGCGGGCGGCGCTGGGCTCATGACCCGCTTCCTGGTCACCGGGGCCGGCGGGATGCTCGGCCACGACCTGCTGGCCGTGCTCGGCGGGCGGGACGTCACCGCCGCGTCGAGGGCCGAACTGGACATCACCGACGCGGCGAAGGTCCGCGACCTGGTCGAGGGCCACGACGTGGTCCTCAACGCCGCCGCCTGGACCGACGTCGACGGCGCGGAGTCGCACGAAGCCGCGGCGACCGCCGTCAACGGTGCCGCGGTCGCCGCGCTCGCCGCCGCCTGCGCGGCGACGGGCGCGCGCCTGCTGCACGTCTCCACCGACTACGTCTTCGCCGGCGACGCGACCGAACCCTACGCCGAGGACGCGCCGACGGCGCCGCTGAACGCCTACGGGCGCAGCAAGCTCGCCGGCGAGCGGGCGGTCCTGGACACGCTGCCGGAGACCGGCTACGTGGTGCGCACCGCGTGGCTGTACGGCGCCACCGGCAAGAACTTCGTGCGCACGATGCTGCGCCTGGCCGCCGAGCGCGACTTCGTCGAGGTGGTCGACGACCAGGTCGGGCAGCCCACGTGGTCGCGCGACCTGGCCGGGCAGCTGGTCCGCCTCGCCGAGAGCGGCGCGCCGGCCGGGGTCTACCACGGCACCGCCTCGGGCCGGACCTCGTGGCACGGCCTGGCCGAGGCGGTCTTCGCCGAGGCCGGGCACGACCCCGCGCGGGTCCGGCGCACCACCAGCGCCGCGTACACGCGCCCGGCGCCCCGCCCGTCCTTCAGCGTGCTGGGGCACGACCGCTGGACGGCCGCCGGACTCGCGCCGATGCGCCCATGGCGTAGCATGCTCGCCGCAGCGCTCGCCGACCCGCAGTTCGCCACTGGAGCAGAAGGGGGCCCGCGTTGAAGCTCACCATCGTCACCGGTCTGACCGCGCTGGCCGTCCTCGCGTTCATGGTCGAGCTGCTGCGCCGCCGCCAGCTGCAGGAGAAGTACGCGATGCTCTGGCTCGCGGTCAGCATCCTGATCGTGCCGATGGCGTTCTTCCCGTTCATCACCGACAACGTCGCGAAGCTGCTCGGCATCGCCTCCGGCGTGAGTCTGGTGCTGTTCCTCGGCATCGTCTTCCTGCTGCTCGTGACCGTCCACCTGAGCTGGGAGGTCAGCCGGCTCGAGGAGGAGACCCGCACGCTGGCCGAGGACCTGGCGCTGCTGCGCAGCGAGCTGGGCCACCCCCGCCCGCAGGACCTTTCGGCCAGTGAGGTGGTCCCGGATGATCAACGGTAAGCGCGTCCTGATCATCATCCCGGCCTGGAACGAGGCCGGGTCGATCGCCGACGTCGTGCGCGAGGTGCACGGCGAGCTGCCGGTGGTGGACATCATCGTGGTCGACGACGGCTCGACCGACGACACCGCCGTGCGGGCCGCCGCGGCCGGCGCGATCGTCGCCCGGCTGCCGTTCAACCTCGGCGTCGGCGGCGCGATGCGCACCGGCTACCGCTACGCCCGCGACCACGGCTACGACGTGGCCATCCAGGTCGACGCGGACGGCCAGCACGACCCGCGGTACATTCCGAAGCTCGTCGACGCGCTCGACGAGCACGACCTGGTCATCGGCGCCCGGTTCGCGGGCGAGGGCGGCTACAGCGTCAAGGGCCCGCGCAAGTGGGCGATGAAGATGCTCTCGGCGGTGCTGTCGAGGCTGTCGAGGACGCGGCTGACCGACACGACGTCGGGCCACCGGGCGTGCAACCGGCGCCTGATCGAGTTCTTCGCGCACTGGTATCCGGCCGAATACCTCGGCGACACGATCGAGGTCCTGGTCCGGCTGGCCCGCAACGGCTACAAGCTCACCCAGATCCCTGTCGCGATGCGCCCCCGGATGGCCGGCACGCCGAGCAACTCCCCCGTGAAGTCCACGATCTACCTGGGTCGCGCGTTCGTCGTGCTGCTGCTGGCGATCATCCGCGCCTGACCGCGGGACGGCGAAAAGGGCCGGGTCGCCCGAAGGCGGCCCGGCCCTTCGCGTCTCGGCGACCGGCTATCCGGACTACTCGGCGTCCGGCTTCGGCGCCTCGGCGGGCTCGGCCGGGCCGGAGGCGTTGTCGGCCGGGGTGCCCGGCGAGGCCGGCGGCTGGGGCTTGTCCTCCAGCCCGCCCTCCACGTCGGTGCTCTTCGCCGCCGACGTGTCCTCGAGGATCGCGGTCAGCGCCAGGCCGGTGAGGCGGCGGAACGTGCGGCCGGGGCGGTTGCGGTCCAGGACCGCGACCTCCAGCTGGTTGGCCGCCAGCTTGCGCGGCTGGCCGCCCTCGCCGCCGACGCTGCCCAGACCCTCGACCGCCAGCTTCAGGGCCTCAGCGAGCGTCTGGTCGGGCCGCAAGCGGGATTTCACGGCACCGGAGATGGTGTCGGACTGCCCGCCCATGGTGACGAGGCCAGGCTCGTCCTGCACCGAGCCGTCGTAGGTGATCCGGTACAGCTCGTCCTCGGCCGCGGTGGCGCCGGCCTCGGCGACGCAGATCTCCACCTCATACGGCTTCTGCTCCTGGGTGAAGATCGCGCCCAGGGTGCGCGCGTAGGCGTTGGCGATCTGCCGGCCGGTCACGTCGGAGCGGCCGTAGGAATACCCGTGCAGGTCGGCGAGGCGCACGCCGGCGGAGCGCAGGTTCTCGAACTCGGGATAGCGGCCGACGGCGGCGAAGCCGATCCGGTCGTAGATCTCGCTGACCTTGTGCAGCGCGGTCGACAGGTTCTCGGCGACGAAGAGCACGCCGCCCTCGTAGCTGAGCACCACGACACTGCGACCACGGGCGATGCCCTTGCGCGCGTATTCCGAGCGGTCCCGCATGATCTGCTCGGGCGAGGCGTAGAACTGCATGGCCACGGTGGCGAGTTCTCCTTCTGCTGGTGGGAGGGCTAAGGACTCAGAAGCCGGGGTTCTCGGCGCGCTCGGCGATGATCTGCTCGGCGACGGCGCGGGTCTCGTCGTCGCTGAACCGGCGGGTGCCCTCGGCGGTCGCGGTCATGATGACCGGGAAGATTCCCCGCAGCAGGTCGGGCCCGCCGGTCGCCGTGTCGTCGTCGGCGGCGTCGTAGAGCGCCTCGATGGCGAGCTTCACGGCCTCCTCGGTCGTCACGCCGGGGCGATACCGCTTCTTGAGCGACGACTTGGCGAACAGCGAGCCGGAGCCGATGGAGTCGTAGCCGCGCTCCTCGTAGACGCCGCCGGCGACGTCGAAGCTGAAGATGCGCCCGGCCTTGTCGACGCTCTTGGCGTCCAGGTCGAAGCCCGCGAACAGCGGCACGACGGCGAGGCCCTGCATCGCGGCGCCGAGGTTGTTGCGGACCATGCTGGCCAGGCGGTTGGCCTTGCCCTCCAGCGAGAGCATGCTGCTCTCGATCTTCTCGTAGTGCTCCAGCTCGACCTGGAACAGGCGCATCATCTCCAGGCCGAAGCCCGCGGTGCCGGCCATGCCGACCAGCGAATACGCGTCGGCGGCGAAGACCTTCTCGATGTCGCGCTGGGCGATGAGGTTGCCCATGGTGGCGCGCCGGTCGCCGCCCATGAGCACGCCGTCGGAGCAGGTGATCGCCACGATGGTGGTGGCGTGCGCGCTCACGTCGGCGGCCATCCCCGGCGGCAACGGCCGCCGTCCGGGAAGCATCTCGGGCGCCACCGCGGAGAGGAACTCGCTGAACGACGAGGTCCCGGCGGCGTGATACGCGGCGGGCAGGCGCCCTGAGTGGTCAAGACCCGTCGGCAACGGAGCTCCTCTCGATGGAGTGATCGACTGTGGTGGGCCAACAATACGCCGCCGAGAGGCTCACAAGCGGCGCGCCACAACGCTGTGGGCGAACAAGCGCCGCCCGCCCGGGTTCACCGGACGGGCGGGCTGGCGAAACGGCGGCTACTCGCCGCCCTTCTGCACGTATCCGCGGACGAACTCTTCGGCGTTCTCCTCGAGCACGGAGTCGATCTCGTCGAGGAGGTCGTCGACATCCTCGCCGAGCTGCTCGACCCGCTCGGCCGTCTCCGGGTTGACCTCGGGCGCGGCGACGTCCTCTTCCTCGTCACGCCGAGACTTGCCGGACTGGGACTGCCCGCCCGTATCCCTCGTAGCCATGCCTCATCCTCCTCGGGGGGACCACCGGATCATCCCCGCGTGCGCGGGGACCACGGATCGCTGTCCAAGGCTACCCGGAAGTGATCGCCTCCAGCAGATCCTTCGCGCTCGGGCACTTGTCGAACAGCGCGCCGACGTGTTTCTTCGTCCCTCGTTCGGGCTCCATCATCGGCACCCGCACGAGCGATTCGCGGCCCACGTCGAAGATGACCGAGTCCCAGCTGGCCGCCACCACCTCGTCGGGGTACTTGGCCAGGCAACGGCCGCGGAAGTAGGCGCGGGTGTCGTCCGGCGGCTCGACGATCGCGCGCTGGACCTCCTCCTCGGCGAACAGCGTCGCCATCGAGCCGCGGGCCACCAGCCGGTGGTAGAGCCCCTTCTCGGGCCGTACGTCGGAATACTGCAGGTCGACGAGCTGCAGCTTGTGCGACGACCAGCCCAGCGACTCCCGCTCCCGGTAGCCCTCCAGCAACCGCAGCTTGGCCACCCAGTCCAGCTCGCCCGCGCAGAGCATCGGGTCGCGCCCGAGCTTGTCCAGGGCGTCCTCCCACCGGTCGAGCACGTCGAGGGTGATCTCGTCGGTGCCGGCGCCCTGCCGCTCCTCGACGAAGACCCGGGCCCGCTCGTAGAACGCCCACTGGATGTCCAGCGCGGTGAGCCGCCGGCCGTCGCGCATGCGGATCAGATGCTTGAGCGACGGGTCGTGGCTGACCGCCTTGAGCTCGGTGACCGGGTCAGCGATGCCCAGGTCGGCCGCGAGCGCCTTCTCCTCGATCATCGCCAGGATGAGGGAGGTGGTGCCGACCTTCAGGTACGTCGAGATCTCCGACAGGTTGGCGTCGCCGATGATGACGTGCAGCCGCCGGTACTTGTCCGCGTCGGCGTGCGGCTCGTCCCGTGTGTTGATGATGGGACGCTTGAGGGTGGTCTCCAGCCCGACCTCGACCTCGAAGAAGTCGGCGCGCTGGGAGAGCTGGAAGCCCGGACCGGAGCCGTCCTGGCCGATGCCGACCCGCCCGGCGCCGCAGACGATCTGCCGGGTGACGAAGAACGGGGTGAGGTGCATGACGATGTCGGCGAACGGGGTCTGCCGGCGCATCAGGTAGTTCTCGTGCGTGCCGTAGCTGGCGCCCTTGTTGTCCGTATTGTTCTTGTACAGATGGATCGGCAGCGTGCCGGGGATCGTGGCGGCACGCCGGGCGGCCTCGGCCATCACCCGCTCACCGGCCTTGTCCCACAGCACCACGTCGCGCGGGTTGGTGACCTCGGGCGTCGAGTACTCCGGGTGGGCGTGGTCGACGTAGAGCCGGGCTCCGTTGGTCAGTATCACGTTGGCCAGCCCGAGGTCCTCGTCCGCGAGCGCCTCGGCCGGGTCGTACAGCGCACCGGAGTAGGTGAAGCCGCGGGCGTCGCGCAGCGGCGACTCCTCCTCGTAGTCCCACCTGGCCCGGCCGCCCTTGGTGAGCTCGGGCCGTGCCCCATACGCGTTGACCACCTGGGAGGACGTGACCATCGGATTCGCACCCGGCTGGCCGGGCACGGACACGCCGTACTCGACCTCGGTGCCCATCACGCGCCGCACACTCATGACACAACCCTAGTCGTACGAACCGCCACCCGGCCCACACCGCGCGGGCAGTTTCTCGCCTGGTGCGCGCTTCGCGCGGGCGCGTCCGGGGTTCCCAGCGCTTCGCGCGGCCCGCAAGGCTCGGATTCTGGGCGGGTGACTCCCCCGGCGGACAGGCCGGAAAGCATGAGCGGGCGGTGACCGGTTGGTCGCCGCCCGCTCATACGCTGGTCGCTTACAGATACTGGCCGGTGTTGGTGGCGGTCTCTATCGACCGGCCGGCCTCGGCGCCCTTGCCGCCGGAGACGAGCGTGCGGATGTACACGATCCGCTCGCCCTTCTTGCCGGAGATGCGGGCCCAGTCGTCGGGGTTGGTGGTGTTGGGCAGGTCCTCGTTCTCGCGGAACTCATCGACGCACGAGTCGAGCAGGTGCTGCAGGCGCACACCCTTCTGGCCGCTGCTGAGGAAGTCCTTGATCGCCATCTTCTTCGCCCGGTCGACGATGTTCTGGATCATCGCGCCCGAGTTGAAGTCCTTGAAGTACAGGACCTCCTTGTCGCCGTTGGCGTAGGTCACCTCGAGGAAGCGGTTCTCCTCGGTCTCGGAATACATCCGCAGCACGACCGCGTCGATCATGGCCGCGACCGTCGCGTCGGGCGAGTCGCCGTGTTCGGCGACGTCGTCGCGGTGCAGCGGCACGTCGGTCAGGATGTACTTCGAGAAGATGTCCTTGGCCGCCTCGGCGTCCGGCCGCTCGATCTTGATCTTCACGTCGAGCCGGCCCGGGCGCAGGATCGCCGGGTCGATCATGTCTTCCCGGTTGGACGCGCCTATGACGATGACGTTCTCCAGCCCCTCCACGCCGTCAATCTCGCTGAGCAGCTGCGGGACGATCGTGTTCTCCACGTCGGAGGAGACGCCGGAGCCGCGGGTGCGGAACACGGAGTCCATCTCGTCGAAGAACACGATGACCGGCGTGCCCTCGCTGGCCTTCTCACGGGCCCGCTGGAAGATCAGCCGGATGTGCCGCTCGGTCTCGCCGACATACTTGTTGAGCAGCTCCGGACCCTTGATGTTGAGGAAGTAGCTGGTCCGCTTCTCCTCACCACGCGCCTCGGCGATCTTCTTCGCCAGCGAGTTGGCCACCGCCTTGGCGATGAGGGTCTTGCCACACCCGGGCGGGCCATAGAGCAATACGCCCTTGGGCGGGCGCAGCTTGTGCTCTCGGAACAGGTCGGCGTGCAGGAAGGGCAGCTCCACGGCGTCGCGGATCTGCTCGATCTGCGGAGACAGGCCACCGATGTCGGCGTAGTCGACGTCGGGCACCTCCTCCAGGACCAGCTCCTCGACCTCGCTCTTCGGGATGCGCTCATACGCATACGCCGAGCGCGGCTCGATCATGAGCGAGTCGCCGGCGCGCAGCGGCGCGTCGGCGAGCGTGTGCGCCAGGTGGACGATCCGTTCCTCGTCGGCGTGCGAGATGACGAGAGCGCGGTCGCCGCCCTCGAGGACCTCCTTCAACATGACGACCTCGCCGGCCCGCTCGAACCCGAGCGCGTCGACGATGTTGAGGGCGTCGTTGAGCAGGACCTCCTGGCCTCGGCGCAGCTCCTCGGTCTCGATCGCCGGGGAGACTGCCACACGCAGCTTGCGCCCTCCTGTGAAGACGTCGACAGTGCCGTCGTCGTGGAGGGCGAGGAAGACGCCGTAACCGCTTGGCGGCTGCGCCAGGCGGTCCACCTCTTCCTTCAGCGTCACGATCTGGGCCCGGGCCTCCTTGAGGGTGGCCACGAGCCGCTCATTGTTTTCGGTCAGCCGGGCAATCTGCGCCTGCGCTGCGGCAAGCCGCTCCTCGAGCTGTCGCACGTGTCGCGGAGTCTCCGTCAGCTTGCGCCGCACCAGGGCGAGTTCCTCCTGAAGAAACGCGACCTGCGTGGAGAGATCGTGGGCGTCCTTCTCCCATCGTGCGGCGCGCGTCTCCGCGTCGTCGCTGCGTGCCACGTCCCACCTCCCCGGGGGCTTTGAACGTTGTGCTCTAACACTAACTGCTCTTCGCCGGTTCGGGCCCCCTCGAACACGCGCGCCATAGGGTGTTTACAAATCCGGGACACCTCCAGCACCCGGTCCGGCACCCCTTCCGGGCCCCTGCGGCGTGTGTCACGGCCCGCTGCACGGTTCGCGGGACGTCGGGTAGCGTCATGGCTGTGAGCGTGGAGACTTCCGAGGACACCCTGCAGGTGTGGGTCGACCAGGACCTGTGCACCGGCGACGGCCTGTGCGTGCAATACGCGCCGGAGGTTTTCGAGTTCGACCTCGACGGTCTGGCTTACGTCAAGGGCCCGGACGGCGAGCTGCGGCTGGCGCCCGGCAGCCGGGTCGATGTGCCCGCCAACCTGCGGCTCGAGGTCATCGACGCGGCCAAGGAGTGCCCCGGCGACTGCATCCACGTGCACCGCCGGTCCGACGACGCGCCAGTCGCCGGCCCCAACGCCGGGTGACCTACAGCATCGGCTTGCCGACCAGTGAGCTGACCAGGCGCGCGAACTCCTCCAGCCGGGCGATCTGACCCGCACCGCCGTCGTCGAGCGTCTTGCCGAAGCGCAGCGCGTCGTGGCGGATCACCGAGCCGGCCTCCTCGGCCGCCACGTTGGCCTCGTCGAGCGACGTGAGCAGCAGATACACGTCCACGCTGTCGACCCGGTGGGTGCCGTTGGGGTTGCGGCTGATCCGCCGCCGGCAGCCGACCTCGGTCACCGCGGACAGGGCCACCACCCGCAGTGACGAGGTCATCGAGCCCGGCGGTGCCTCCTCCGGCGGGATGTCCTCGCCGTGCCAGAGGATCAGCCGGTTGCCGTCGCAGACCACGACCTCCTGCCACACGCCGTTGACCTCGTTGACGAACCGTTCGAGGGTGAAGCCCAGAACGCTCTGACCTCGCAGTACACCGGCCATGGCATCCAACGCGATGTCCGGATCGCGCAGGTATGCCCGGGCCGCCGCCTCGAGGTCCGGATACGGCGACCAGTCGGGAAAGACTGCGGGTAGGTCACTGAAGCTCGGTCGGCTCATGCCCTTCGGCCTCCTCCTCTGCCCGGGCGGCCGCGGCGGCCGCCAACCGCCGAGCCGCATACGCCTCGGCACCCTTGCTCGGCTTGCGCCGGCGCGGCGGTGCGGTCACCCCCGGAGCGAGCTTCCGGGCGCTGACCAGGAACGCC
This sequence comes from Dactylosporangium sp. NPDC051484, assembly GCF_040689395.1. NCBI lineage: Bacteria > Bacillati > Actinomycetota > Actinomycetes > Micromonosporales > Micromonosporaceae > Dactylosporangium > Dactylosporangium sp. NPDC051484. The sequence goes on from NZ_JBFAZX010000026.1 coordinate 58,951, forward strand.
GTGTGCGCGATCATGCGGTGATCGGGCCGCACGGCCAGGCCCTCCACATGCCAGTCGCGCACGAGACTCTCCCACGCTCGAGGCTCGGTGTAGCCACCATCCTCGCGCAAGGCCTCCACCAACTCCGACAACTGGGGCGTTGTCGCCACATATCCGATGAACACCCCGCCGGGGATCAGCGCCCGCGAGACGAGCGGCAGGATCTCCCACGGCGTGAGCATGTCGAGGATTATCCGATCAAAACCGGCGTCCTCACAGCCGGCCACGTCCCCGACCCGCAGCGTCCAGCCCGGCACCGGGCCGCCGAGGAACGCCTCCACGTTGCGCCGGGCGACCTCGGCGAAGTCCTCCCGCATCTCGTAGGAGGTCACGGTCCCCTCGGAGCCGACGGCGCGCAGCAGCGAGCAGGTCAGCGCGCCCGAGCCGGCGCCGGCCTCCAGCACCCGGGCGCCGGGGAAGATGTCGCCCATCGCCACGATCTGGGCCGCGTCCTTGGGGTAGATCACCTGGGCGCCGCGCGGCATGGACAGCACGTAGTCGGACAGCAGCGGGCGCAGTGCCAGGTAGGCGGTGCCGCCGGTGGAGGTGACCACGCTGCCGTCGGGCGCGCCGATGAGCTCGTCGTGGGCGAGCCGCCCGCGGTGGGTGTGGAACTCCTTGCCCGCCTCCAGCACGATGGTGTGCATCCGCCCCTTCGGGTCGGTGAGCTGGACCCGGTCGCCGGGGCGGAAGGGGCCCCTCCGGATGGCGGACGGGGTTTGGACGGGGCTTTCCACGCTCACGTGCTGTTCCTCCGGACGGTCGGCCTGCGCGGCCGCCGGGTCGGGGCCACCAGGGAGACGAGATCGGCGCCGCGCAGGACGCCGTGCACATCCTCCCCGGTGACCACGAGGTAGTCGCCGCCCGGGTCGTCGTTGATCGCCATCAGCAGGTCGGGGCCGCGAAGGTCGCCGGCGAGCACGTGATCGCGGTCGATGCGGCGGGTCACGTCGCCGATCGGCACCCAGGGCCGCCGCTCGGCCGGCACCGCGCGTGCCGAGGCACCGTGCACGAACCCGACCAGGCTACCCCCGCCGTCGACCACGGCCACGACGGGCGCGCGCTCGGCGGCCATCGACGCGATGCGGTCGGCCTCCGACAGCGGTGTGTCGGCGGTCACCGCGACGACCGGCCGGGCCAGCTCGCGGGCGCTGAACGGGGGCAGGCTGGCGGTCGCCTTGGCGTGCCGGATCGCCTGCCCGGCCCCGACCCACATGGTGAGGGCGACGAGCAGGGTGAAGAGGATGCCGAAATACCCGTGCACGAGCCGGAAGTGCCACAGCAGCAGCGCGACCCCGGCGGTCGCCAGCGCCAGCACCCGCCCGGCCCACCCGGCGACCTGCCGCCCGACGTTGGCGTCGCCGCTGAGCTGCCACACCAGCGCCTGTAGCGCCCGCCCGCCGTCCAGCGGCAGCCCCGGCAGCGCGTTGAACAGCGCGACCACGATGTTGGACAGCGCCAGCTGGAACGCGAACGTGGCGGCGATGCCGCCGGGCGGCAGCACCACCGCGGCGCCGGCCGCGACCAGCCCGATCGCCAGCGACACCACCGGACCCGCCAGGGACACGTACAGCTCCACGCCCGGGCGCGGCGCCTCGCGCTCCATCTCGGTGTACCCACCGAGCATCTCCAGCGTGATGCCGCGCACACCGATGCCGCTGCGCCGGCTCGTCACGGCGTGCCCGAGCTCGTGCAGCAGCACCGAGATCAGCAGGCACACGACGAACCCGAACCCGACCGCCAGCCCCGTGGTGAACGAAAGCCCCAACCGGCTCGCCATGTATTGGCCATACGTGAGCGTGATGAGCCCCGCCAGCAGCAGCCACGACGGCGCCAGGTAGATCGGGACGCCGGCCAGCCGGCCCAGCGGGATGCCCGCGCCGCGCTCCCGGGGCTGCGGGCGGGCAGCCGGCGAGGCCGGCGCGGATGCCGTGCGGTGTTCGTCCATCGCACCAGATGCTACGGGCTCGCGGGTTCGAAACACGTTTTCGTCATACCCCCCGTCTAACCTCTTGGGCATGACGGTGCCCGTTACCTCCGCCCTGCCAACCCTGTCGCCGTCGCGCGCCGCGGACTTCAAGACCTGCCCCCTGCTCTACCGCTTCCGCAGCATCGACCGCCTGCCCGAGCGCCCGACCGCCGACCAGGCCCGCGGCACCCTGGTCCACGCCGTGCTCGAGGCGCTCTTCGACGCCCCGGCCGGCGAGCGCACCCCGCAGCACGCCGCCGACCTCGTCGCGCCGCAGTGGCAGCGCCTGGTCGAGCAGGAGCCGGAGCTGGCGGACATCTTCGCCGGCACCCCCCTCACCCCCGACGAGTTCCTGTCCGGCGCCGGCGACCTGCTGTCGGGCTACTTCGCCGTCGAGGACCCCAATCGCCTGGAGCCCTCCGACCGCGAGGCGTATGTCGAGGCCGAGGTCGACGGCCGCCTGGTCATCCGCGGCATCATCGACCGCCTGGACGTCTCCCCCGCCGGCGACCTGCGCGTGGTCGACTACAAGACCGGCGGCGCCCCCCGCGAGGCCTTCGAGGCCCGGGCGATGTTCCAGCTCAAGTTCTACGCTCTGGTCCTGTGGCGCACCCGCGGCGTCGTGCCGAGGGTCCTGCGCCTCATGTATCTGCGCGACCGGGAGGTCTGCGACTTCGCCCCCGACGCCGACGACCTGGCCCGCTTCGAGCGCACCCTGCTCGCCCTGTGGCAGGCCATCGACCTGGCCACCCAGACCCGCGACTTCCGACCCAAGCCGAGCCGCCTGTGCGGCTGGTGCGCCCACCAGGCCCTCTGCCCGGCGTATGACGGCACGCCCCCACCCTTCCCGCAGACCGCCCCGGCCCCGAGCGAGGACCCGGCGGAGCTGGTCGTGGAGCGCGACTGACGGCCCGCATCGCATGCCGTTCCTCCCGTGAGCGCCTGGTCTGGGTCGGTCGCCGCGCAGCCTCATCGAGCCAGACCGGGCGAAACGGCCGGGCCTGGCGGCCCTCCCTGCCATGCCCGCGGTGCCAAGAACCCGCGGCGGCCCCCACCGAGGCCTGCGGCCGCAGCGACCGGGCAGCCACAGAAAATCCGACATATCACGCTTTAGCATGATCATCAGCTGGACCTTCGGCGCTGGCCGCGCCTGCGACGTGCGTCGACCGGGCCGACGCACGTCGCAGGCGGACCTTGCCAGGCTCGGTCGGCACAACATCTCCGCGATCATGCGGCACCCATCGGCCGAGCGCCCGGTTCGTCATGATCACGGAGTGAAACCGCACAAGAACCAGCACGTTCACTCCGGGAGCACGGAAAACCCGCCGAGGCCCGGGCGCAGCCGACATGCTCGACGCCCTCCGTGCTTTGCCGCAACCGGCCACGCGCCAACCAGTATCGCCACTAGCGCCAATTGGTTTGTTGTGGAAACCTGTCTGTATGACTCCCGATGCGGTTCCCGCCGGCGGCGATCCACGCCGGCTGCTGGCTGAGGCGCGCGAGCTCGCGCGCCGGGTCCGTCTTGCCCAGCGGGTGACGTGGCTGCCCCTGCTGGTGCTGGCCCTGGTGACGTTCGGAGCGGTCCCGGTGTACAGCTTCGGCCACCGGGTCGTCAGCGACTGCCGGGCGTTGAGCGACGGTGAGGTGTGCAAGGTCTGGTTCCAGGCCGTGTCGTTCTACTGGTGGGCGGCGCTGGTGCTGGCGTACGTGGTGATCGCCGGCGGATACCTGCGGGTGGCCCGGGCTCGGGGACTGGGCGCCCGGATGCTGCCGTACGTGCTCACCGGCGTCGCGCTCGTCGTCGTGTCCGCTGCCGTCACGGCGGCTTTGCGCCTCCTCGACCCACTGCCGTACCCCGGCGGCCCGTCCGCCTTCGTCGTGTTCCTGTTGCACCTGCTCGATCCGACCGGCGCCATCGGGTTGGCCCTGCTGGTGCTGGCCTGGCTGGAGCGGCGCGTCGCGCTGCTGCTGTTCGCCCTCGGATACCTGGCGGTGGTGCTGCCGCCGCCGATCGCCGCCGGGTGGGGCACCAGCTCCTGGTGGGGACCCTCGACACAGATGGAGATCAGCGGCGGCCTGTTGCTGCTGGGCAGCGCCGGATTCGCGCTGGCGCAACGACTGCGGCGGACCCGGTGAGCGGACCGCTCGACGGCCCGGCGCCGGACGAGACCGAATCCCCGCATCCGGTCACCGGGCTCGACGACGTGGTGCACCAGCGGGTCCGGCTCGGCATCCTCACCATCGCGCACGAGGCCCGCCGGGTGGAGTTCGGCTACCTGCGCACCCAGCTGGGACTGACCGCCGGCAACCTCTCCCAGCACCTCAGCGTCCTGGAGACAGCCGGCCTCATCGAGGTCGAGAAGGGCTACGCCGGCAAACGCGGCCGGACGTGGATCACCCTCACCGCGGCGGGCAACGCGGCGCTCGCCGAAGAGATCGCGCGACTCAAGCAGCTCATCGCCCGCGTCGAGACGACGAACGCGCAGTAGCGAGACGCTCCCCACCCGGCTCTGGCGGCGACCAGCGGCTCCACGCTGCCGGCCGGGCTGAGCGGTGCGCCCGACCCGCAGCGCATCGGCATGTTCGGCACCTCGAAAGGCGGGACCGCGACCATGTGTAAGAAGTGGCTGCCATGACAGCCACTTCGTACACACAACCTGCGTTCCCAGAGATGCCAGCGACGGGCCGCATGGCGCGGGCGGACGCGACACCCGGGTCCGCTGGAGGGTCCTCCTTGCGGAGTCCGGACTCATCCCTGAGGAGGAGAGCGGCTCGGACGCGGCGACGAATGGGGCGCTCCACGCAGCCGATACCGTCGACAGCGTGCGCAGGATCAGGGAGTTGCTCGGCCGGCGGGGACACCCGCTCGCTCAGGACATCGCGTTCGCGATCCTGTTGATGCTGCTCAGCGCCGGGCTCGAGAGCCTGGCGCGCGCCGCGGTCGGGGTCAGCGACCTGCCGACGCAGCTGGTGTACGAGTCGCTGGGGCTGGCGGCGGTCGCGATCCGGCGGCGGTGGCTCTGGGTCGCCGTGCTCTGGACCGGGGTGCACGCCGTCGTGCCGTTCGTGACCGGGCTACGGGTCGTCGAGGGCGGGCTCGGGATCATCGTGCTGACGTACACGGCGGCGGTGTACCTGCCGGTGCGGCGCGGCTTCGCGGCCGCGGCGGTGATGTGGGTGCCGGGGATGGCGCTGGCCCTCGTGCTGGGGCGGCCCGGCGCCACCGCCTTCTACCCCGACGTGAGGGTCTTCGTGGTGTTCAACGCGATGAGCGCGCTGGTGTGCTTCACCGTGGGGCGCACCGTGGCGACGCGCCGGGCGTACATCGCGGCGCTGGAGGATCGGGCCCGCACCGCCGAGACCAGCCAGCGGGCGCAGACGGAGAAGGCCGTGGCCGAGGAGCGCCGGCGCATCGCGCGCGAGCTGCACGACGTGGTCGCGCACCACGTGAGCGTGATGGGCGTGCTGGCGACCGGGTCGCGGCGGATGCTGGCCCGGGACCCGGCCGCGGCCGACGAGGCGCTCGCCACGATCGAGGAGACCGGGCGCACGGCGCTGCGGGAGATGCGGCGGCTGCTCAGCGTGCTGCGGACCGAGGCGGAGCCGGCCGGGGAACTGGCGCCGCAGCCGGGGCTGGCGGGCATCGAGGGGCTGGTGGAGCAGATCCGCGAGGCCGGCCTGCCCGCGGTGCTACGGGTCGACGGCGAGCCGGGGCCGCTGGATCCCGGCGTGTCGCTGACGCTGTACCGCATCGTGCAGGAGGCCCTCACCAACGCGCTCAAGCACGCCGGGGCGGCGAAGGTCGAGGTGCGGCTGACGTTTCGGACCACGGACGTGACGGTCGAGATCTGCGACACCGGGCGCGGGCCGCAGCTGGGCACCGCGGCCGTCGGGCACGGGCTGCTGGGCATGCGCGAGCGCGTGATGCTCTACGGCGGGACCCTGCGCACCGGCCCGCGCCCCGGGGGCGGATACCGTGTGCACGCGAGGATCCCCATCGAGGTGCCGGCAGAGAGGCAGTTGACGAGTTGACCCAGGCGCGTCCCATCCGGCTGCTGCTCGTCGACGATCAGCCCCTGCTGCGCACCGGGTTTCGCATGGTGCTCGGCGGCGAGCCCGACCTCGACATCGTGGCCGAGGCCGGCGACGGGGTCGAGGCCGTGGAACTGGCCCGCCGGCTGCTGCCCGACGTGGTGCTCATGGACATCCGGATGCCGCGCATGGACGGCGTCGCGGCCACCCGCGCGATCGTCGACGCGAAGCTGCCCGTGCGGGTGCTCATCCTGACCACGTTCGACCTGGACGAGTACGTCGTCGGGGCGCTGCGGGCCGGGGCCAGCGGGTTCCTGGCCAAGGACGTGCCCGCCGATGACCTGGTCATCGCGATCCGGACCGTGGCGGCGGGCGAGGCGGTCGTCGCGCCGCGGATTCTCAAGCGGCTGCTGGACAAGTTCGCCGACTCGCTGCCCGATCCCGACGCGGCGCCGCCGCGGGACCTGCGCGTGCTGACCGACCGCGAGCGCGAGGTGCTGGTGCAGCTGGCCAAGGGCCTGTCCAACGCCGAGATCGCCCGGGCGCTGTCGGTGAGCGAGACCACCGTCAAGACCCACGTCGGTCACGTGCTGACGAAGCTGGGGCTGCGCGACCGGGTCCAGGCCGTCGTCCTCGCGTACGAGACAGGACTGGTCCGCCCCGGCTCCTGACTTCGTTCTCGGGGACGAGGGACAGGGTGACAGGCGCCCTTAGCGTGAAGTGGACAAGACGAGAGCTACCACTGCACGAGGGGGAACTGAGCGTGACCACGACTGTCACGACGGGGGACGGGGTCGCCGCCCGCGCGGTCGACGTGTGGAAGGTGTACGGCAGCGGCGAGGCTCAGGTCATCGCGCTGCACGGGGTGAGTGTCGAGCTCGAGCGGGGCCACTTCACAGCGATCATGGGGCCGTCCGGGTCCGGTAAGTCGACGCTGATGCACACGCTCGCGGGTCTGGACTCCGTCACCCGCGGGGAGATCTTCGTCGGCGACACCCGGCTGACCGGGATGTCCGACGGGGCGCTGACGAACCTGCGGCGGACCAAGGTCGGGTTCATCTTCCAGCAGTTCAACCTGCTGCCGACGCTGACGGCGGAAGAGAACATCCTGCTGCCGCTGTCGATCGCGGGTCGCAAGGCCGATCCCGCGTGGTACGACACCGTCATCAAGACGGTCGGGCTCAGCGACCGGCTCGGGCACCGGCCCAGCCAGCTCTCCGGTGGCCAGCAGCAGCGCGTCGCGTGCGCGCGGGCACTGGTGTCACGGCCGGAGGTCATCTTCGCCGACGAGCCGACCGGCAACCTCGACTCGCGCTCGGGCGCGGAGGTGCTGTCGTTCCTGCGCAACTCGGTCCGCGAGTTCGGGCAGACGATCGTGATGGTGACGCACGACCCGAACGCGGCCTCGTATGCCGACCGGGTGATCTTCCTCGCCGACGGGCGCATCGTGGACGAACTGCGCGAACCGACCGCCGAAGCGGTGCTCGACAAGCTCAAGAACCTCGACAAGGTGCCCGGCGACCTGGCCGGCGAGGTGGCCTGACCGCCATGCTGAGGGCAACCCTGAAGAGCCTCCTGGCGCGCAAGCTGCGGCTGACGCTGTCGACCCTGGCGGTCGTGCTGTCGGTCATGTTCGTGTCCGGCTCGCTCGTGCTCACCGACACGCTCGGGCGCACGTTCGACAACCTGTTCGCCAACATCTACACGTACACCGACGTGCAGATCTCGGCGAAATCCCAGCTCCAGCAGCAGGGCGGCGGCCCCAGCAACAACACGCCGTTCCCGGACTCGACCGTGGACCGGGTCGCGAAGATCGACGGCGTGGCGAAGGCCACCGGCGAGGTGTTCCTCAACGGGGCGATGCCGGTCGGGCGTAACAACAAGATCGTGATCAACCAGTCCGGGCAGCAGTTCGGCGCGAACTGGGTCGGCGAGAACCAGCTCGTCAAGCTCGCCGAGGGCCGGGCGCCGTCGGGCGACGACGAGGTCGTCATCAACAAGGGCCTGTCGAAGTCGGCGAACTACAAGCTCGGCGACTCGATGGACGTCATCACCCGCGACCAGCAGCGGGGCACGTACAAGATCGTCGGACTGATGCAGTACACCGGCGGGCGCGACTCGATGGCCGGCGAGAGCACGATCTTCTTCACCACCGCCAAGGCGCAGGCGTCGATGCTCGGCGCCGAGAACGCGTTCAACGCCATCGACGTCAGGGCCGCCCCGGGGGTCAGCGACGAGCAGCTGCGCGACACCATCAAGGCGCAGCTGGGCGACGGCTTCGTGGTGCAGACCGGCAAGGACCTGTCCGAAGAGTCCAGCCAGGCCATCAAGAGCGTGCTGAAGTACTTCAACTACGTGCTGCTGGGCTTCGGCGCCGTGGCCCTGCTCGTCGGCGTGTTCCTGATCCTCAACACGTTCTCGATCATCGTGGCCCAGCGCACGAAGGAGCTGGCGCTGCTGCGGGCGATGGGCGCCGCGCGGGGCCAGGTCCTCCGCTCGGTACTGCTGGAGGCCGTGATCATCGGCGTGGTGGGCTCGGTGTTCGGCTTCCTGGTCGGCCTCGGCCTCGGCGCCGCCGGCGCGTTCCTGTTCGTCGGCCTCGCCGACGGCGCCCAGGTCGCCAGCCTCGGGTTCCCGGTCTCGGCGATCGTCGCGTCGTTCGTGATCGGCATCGGCGTCACGATGGTCGCGGCGCTCATGCCGGCGATCAAGGCGTCCCGCGTCGCGCCCATCGCCGCGATGCGCGAGTCGGCCACGCCCGACCGGCCGCTGACCCGCCTGACGGTGACCGGCGCGGTCATCACCGCGGCCGCGATCGGCGCGCTGGTCTGGGGCCTGGCCGGGGCCGGCGACGCGACCCTGTCGCTGGTCTTCGGCGGGGTGCTCGGCATCCTCATCGGCGTGGCGCTGCTGACGCCGATCGTGAGCCGGCCGCTGGTCGCCGGGCTCGGGTCGCTGTTCTCCTGGACGGTGCCGGGCAAGCTGGGCCGGCGCAACTCCGCGCGCAACCCGCGCCGCACGGCGATCACCGCCGGCGCGGTGATGATCGGCATCGCGATCGTCACGGCGATCAGCACGATCTTCACCTCGCTGTCCACGGCGCTCGGCGACACGGTCGCCAAGGACCTGCAGGCCGATCTCGTCGTGCTCGGCCAGCAGACCAGCGAGATCCCGCCCGTGGTGACCCCGCAGGAGCTGGAGCGCATCACCGCGCTGCCGGAGGCGAAGACGGTGGCCGCGGTCACCGCCGACGCCGTGGAGATCGACGGCAAGCCGAACTACGTGCTGTCGTACCTCGATCCGGCGGCGGGCGTGTCGGTGCTCAAGCTGAAGGCCGACCAGGGCCGCATCGACCGGCTGGAGCAGGGCGAGTTCATCGTGGACAAGAAGACCGCCGAGGAGCGCAAGCTCAAGCTCGGCGACGCCATCAGCGTCACGTTCGCCAAGGGCCCGCAGAAGACGCTGAAGCTCGTCGGCATCACCGCCGAGTCGGCGACCGGCGGCGGCATCGTCATCAACTACGCCGACGCGCGGGCGGGCTTCGCCTTCCCGCAGCCGTGGCAGGTGTTCGTCGCCGTGAAGGATGGCGCGTCCGTGACCACGATGAAGGCCACGGTCAACGACATCCTCAAGGACAACCCGCAGGTCCAGGCGTACACGAAGGACGAGTACGTCAAATCCAGCCAGCAGAGCTTCGACATCGCGCTCGTCATCGTGCAGGTGCTGCTGCTGATCGCCCTGGCCATCTCGGTCCTCGGCGTCATCAACACCCTGCTGCTGTCGGTCATCGAGCGCACCCGCGAGCTGGGCATGCTCCGCGCGGTGGGGCTGCGCCGCGGCCAGACCTGGCTCATGGTCACCACGGAGTCGGTCGTCATCACCGTCTTCGGCACCGTGCTGGGCCTGGCGGTCGGCGTGGGGCTGGGCGCGGCGATCGTGACGGCGCTCAAGGACGTCCTGGGCTTCGGCGCGGTCACCTTGCCGTGGGGCCTGATGATCGCCTACTTCCTCGCCTCGATGGTCGTCGGCGGCGTGGCCGGGCTCATCCCGTCCATCCGCGCCGTGCGGCTCAACGTGCTGGGCGCCATCTCCTACGAGTGATACCCGTCGCTGCGCGGCGGTCACGGGCCGCGGTCGCCTCCGGGCGGCCGCGGTCCTGTTCGGGCTGGGTGTTCGAGCAGGCGGTGCCGGCCGGGTCGGGGTTGACCCTGAGAGCGGCTCAGGGACGCTCCCCCAGCCCAATATCCGTGGGCGGCTACCCCCACGGGCGGACGTTTTCCGGCCTTCGGGCCCTGACGATGAGTGCACACCATTCACCAGGGGGAATCATGACTGTATCGGTTGCGACGCGCACCGAGGTGGCCGCGCGGGCGGTCGACGTGTGGAAGGTCTACGGCTCGGGCGAGGCGCAGGTCAACGCGCTGGCCGGGGTGTCGGTGGAGCTGGAGAAGGGTCGCTTCACGGCGATCATGGGCCCGTCCGGCTCGGGCAAGTCGACGCTGATGCACTGCCTCGCGGGGCTGGACGCCGTGACCCGGGGCCAGGTCTACGTCGGCGACACGAAGATCACCGACCTGTCGGACCGGGGGCTGACGAACCTGCGCCGCGCCAAGGTCGGGTTCATCTTCCAGCAGTTCAACCTGCTGCCGACGCTGACCGCCGAGGAGAACATCCTGCTCCCGCTGTCGATCGGCGGGCGCAAGGCGGATCCCGCGTGGTACAACAAGGTCATCGACACGGTCGGCCTGCGCGACCGGCTCGGGCACCGGCCCAGCCAGCTCTCCGGCGGCCAGCAGCAGCGCGTCGCGTGCGCCCGGGCCCTTGTGTCCCGGCCCGAGGTCATCTTCGCCGACGAGCCGACCGGCAACCTCGACTCGCGCTCGGGCGCCGAGGTGCTGTCGTTCCTGCGCAACTCGGTGCGCGACTTCGGCCAGACGATCGTCATGGTCACCCACGACCCGAACGCGGCCTCGTACGCCGACCGAGTGGTGTTCCTCGCCGACGGCCACATCGTCGACGAGCTCTACGCGCCGACCGCCGACGCGGTGCTGGACCGCCTGAAGCGCCTGGACACGCACGCGGACAAGGCGGTCTGAGTTCCGATGCTGAAGGCAACGCTCAAGAGCCTGCTGTCGCGCAAGCTGCGGCTGGTCCTGTCCGGGCTGGCGGTCGTGCTCGGCGTCATGTTCGTGTCGGGCGCGTTCGTGCTCACCGACACCATGGGCCGCTCGTTCGACAGCCTGTTCTCCTCCGTGTACGCGGGCACCGACGTCGCGGTGACGCACCAGCCGAAGGTCGCCGGCGGCGAGATCGACGGCCCGCAGCACACCACCAACATCCCCGCCGACGTCGTCGACAAGGTCAAGGCGGTGCCCGGCGTGGCGAGCGTGTCCGCGCAGGCGGCCGCGGACGGCGCCCGGGTCATCGGCAAGGACGGCAAGGTCGTCACCACGTTCGGCCCGCCACGGCTGGGCCAGAACTGGACCGGCACCAGCGACCTGCTGCAGCTGCGCGAGGGGCGCGGGCCGAACGCCGACGACGAGATCGCGGTCAACGTGACCACGGCCAAGAACGCCGGGCTCAAGGTCGGCGACGAGGTCGGGGTGCTCACCCTGCAGCCGAAGCGCACGTTCAAGCTGGTCGGCATCTTCGGGTACAGCGGCGACCGGGACTCCCTCGGCGGCGCCCTGGAGGTCGCGTTCACCACGCCGGTCGCCCAGGAGCTGATGCTCGGCGAGAAGAACGTGTACAGCAGCATCAGCGTCAACACGACCCCGGGCGTGACGCACGACGAGGTGCGCGACCGCATCGCCACGGCGCTCGGCGCGGACTACAAGGTGCAGACCAACGCGCAGCTGCAGGCGGCCACGACCCAGGACTTCAAGAAGGGCCTCGGCTTCTTCAACAACATCCTCATCGGCTTCGCGGGCGTGGCGCTGTTCGTCGGCACGTTCCTCATCCTCAACACGTTCTCGATCATCGTGGCCCAGCGGACCCGGGAGCTGGCGCTGATGCGGGCGCTCGGCGGCAGCCGCGGCCAGACGCTCGGCTCGGTGCTCATCGAGGCCGTCGCCATCGGCCTGCTCGCCTCCGTGTTCGGCCTGGCCGCCGGCATCGGCGTCGGGGCCCTGCTGGCGTGGGTCTTCGGCAACGTCTCCGGCGTGACGCTCGCCTCCGTCGGCGTGCCGGCCTCGGCCGTGATCAGCGCGTTCGTGGTGGGCCTGCTGGTGACGGTGGTGGCGGCGGTGCTGCCGGCGCTGCGCGCCAGCCGCATCCCGCCGATCGCCGCGCTGCAGGAGGTGGCCACGCCCGACCGGCCGCTGACGAAGCTCACGGTCAGCGGCGCGATCATCGGCGCGGCCGGCGGCACCCTGCTGGGCCTGGGCCTGGCCGGCAAGGGCAGCGGCAGCACCACGCTGATGCTGATCCTCGGCGGCGTGCTCGTCACGTTCGTCGGCGTCGCGCTGCTCACGCCGCTGCTGGCCCGCCCGGTGGTCGGCCTGCTCGGCCGGCTGTTCTCCTGGTCGGTCCCGGGCAAGCTGGGAAGGCTCAACTCCGGGCGCAACCCGCGCCGCACCGCGATCACCGCGGCCGCGCTGATGGTCGGCCTCGCGCTCATCACCGGCGTCAACGTCATCGTCGCCTCGGTCAAGCAGAGCCTGAACGCGCAGGCGGACACGCAGGTGACCGTCGATCTGATCATCTCCGGCGACGGGGACCAGAACGGCCCGGCGACGTTCGACCCGGCCGTGATGACCTCGACGGCGAAGAACCCGGGGGTGGCCAGCACGGCCAGCGGGTACTGGGAGTTCGGCAAGATCGGCGACGAGCGCGGTTCGGTCACGGCGGTGCCCGACGCGGTGGCGTGGGCGGACATGTTCAAGATCAAGGCCGAGCAGGGCACGCTGCGGTGGACCGGCAAGGACCAGGCGATCGTCGACCCGGTCACGGCCAAGGAGCGCCACCTCGCCGTCGGGCAGACGGTGGCCATGCAGTTCAGCCGTGGCGACGTGCACCACGTGACGATCGTGGGCCTCTACAGCAAGAACGACATCATGCGGGGCCTGGTCGTCTCCCCCGACCTCATCCCGGACTTCCGCATCCAGCAGCCGGCGTGGGGGTTCGTGAAGGTCTCCCCCGGCACGTCCGTCGACGAGGTCCAGCGGCAGGTCGACACCCTGCTCAAGGACAACCCCGAGGTGTCCGTGGCCAACCGGGCCCAGTACGTCGCGGCGCAGTCGGCGCAGTTCGACCAGCTGCTCACCATGATCCAGGTGCTGCTGGCGCTGGCGATCCTCATCGCGGTCCTCGGCATCGTCAACACCCTGGCGCTGTCGGTGCTGGAGCGCACCCGGGAGCTGGGCCTGCTGCGGGCGATCGGCATGCGCCGGGCGCAGACGATGCGGATGGTCACCGTCGAGGCGGTCGTCATCTCGGTCTTCGGCGCGCTGCTCGGCCTGGCCGTCGGTGCTGGCATGGGCGCGGCGGTGGTGCGGGCCCTGAAGAGCGACGGCATCACCGAGCTGGCGTTCCCGTGGTCGCAGATGGCGACGTACCTGGTGCTCGCCGCGCTCGTCGGCGTCATCGCCGCGGTGCTGCCGTCGATCCGCGCCGCGCGGGTCAACGTGCTGCGGGCCATCGCGCACGACTGATCACTGATCGGGCGTTCCGGTCGGGGGAACGGCGCCCGCGGTCCTTCGCGGACCGCGGGCGCCCGCGAGTCAGACGACGAGCTTGCGCAGGTAGTCGACATCGACGTCCAGCAACGATCCGGCCAGCGTCACGCCCTCGGGGTCGAGCTCGACCTCGCACGGCACGGCGAGCACGGCGCACCCCGCAGCCCGCGCGCTGCGGATACCGTTGGGCGAGTCCTCGATCGCCACGCAGTCGCGCGCCTCGGCCCCGACCAGCCGCGCGGCGGTCAGGTAGGGCATCGGGTGCGGCTTGGTCTGGTCCACCTCATCGCCCGCCACGACGGCGTCGAAGTTCTCGGCGCCGATGGTCAGCAGCGCCACGTCGACCAGGTGCCGATGGGTGGCGGTGACGAGCGCGAGCGGCACTCCCTCGGCGCGCAGCGCGGCGAGCAGCTCGCGGGCCCCCGGCCGCCACGGCACCCCGGCGCGCAGCAGCGCCTTGACCCGCTCCTCGAGCCACCCGACGCTGTAGTCCATGGACTCACGGGTGAACGGCAGCCCGAGGTCGGCGTGCAGAATGCGCATCGAGTCGGCCATGTTGGTGCCGATCATGCCGCGCCGCGCCTGCGCGGACAGCGGCCGGCCGTGGTGGGCGGCGAGCTCGGTGAGGCCCACCTCCCAGACCTTCTCGCTGTCCACGAGGGTCCCGTCCATGTCGAAGAGCACCGCTTGCATCCCCACGCGCTAAATCCTGCCAAGCCCGCGAGTCGTAACCGGCGCGGAGCCATCATTGCGTGCGCAAGCTCACGGACGCTTCCCGGAAATCGGACATTTCACGATGCTTGGGTGCGTGACCGTTCACGCTCGATCGCGGCGAGGAACTCGGCCGGGGTCATGCCGCCCGGGGCCGCGCGGCGGTGCGCGGCCTGCACGACCAGGCGGCGGGCCGTCTCGTTGGCCGGGACCGGCAGCCCGTGCAGCCGCCCCAGGAGCACGATCTCGCCGTTGAGGTAGTCGGCCTCGACGCTGCCGGTGCCGCGGGCCAGGCTCTGCCAGGTCGAACTGCCACCCCGATCCTGCCCGGCGACGACCCGCCACCGCAGGGTGTCCCCGCGCCGCTCGGCGTCCTCCTCGGCGGTGGCGTACGCGATACCGGCGGCCCGCAGCACCGCCTCGCCCTCGGCCCGGACCGGCGCGATCGCCTCGTCGAGCCCGTCGACCAGCCCGCACAGCGCCTCGACGGCGTTGCCGAGGTTCAGCAGCAGCTTGGCGTACTTGCGGCGCATGACGTCGTCGCTGACCTCACAGTGGAACCCGGCCCGCACGAAGGCTCCCGCGATCTCGTGACTCGTCCGGTCCGTCCCGCCCGGTATGCGCCCGATGTCCAGGATCCCCGGCACCGGCGCGCACTGGGCCACGACGACGCCCGGCGCGAGGTGCGTGGCCGGGAGCATGACGCACACGCCGTACACGTCGGCGAACAGCCGCAGCGCCGCCCGCTCGTTGGCCACCCCGTTCTGCAGGCAGACGATCGGCAGCCCACGGGGCAGCCGCTCCAGCACGTCGTGGGTGTCGTTGGTCTTGACCGCCAGCACCGCGACGTCGCCGTCGCGCCAGTCGACCTCTTCCGGCCCCGCGCAGGCCGGGAGCCGATGGACGGAGTCCCCGTCCGCCTCCCGCAGCAGCAGCCCGTCGCGCCGGATCGCCTCGAGGTGCGCACCGCGCGCGACCACCACGACGTCCACGCCGGCCCCGGCGAGCCGCCCGGCGACCACGCCACCGACCGCACCGGCCCCAATGATCACCAATCGCACCCGCCGACGTTATCCACTCCGCGGGATTCGCGCTACATACGACCTGACCTCGTAGCCGATCCCTGGCTGGCACGAATCGGGGAGGCTCATCTACGAAGGTGACTAGTAGTGTGCTCCGCATCGGAACCTGACCCCTGAGAGGACGAACGACATGAGCGAGTACGGCGAGTTCGCGACCGGGCACGAGTCGAGCGAGCTCGAGCAGCTGCACCAGGCCGCCGGCAGCGAACAGGACTTCCAGTCGCAGTTCGGCGTGTTCGCGCAGGAGCACTCGGCGTCCGAGTCCACCGACTTCGAGACGGGCCGGCACGTCGAGTTCACCGGCGCGGACGGCAGCCACTACGAGTCGACGGACTTCACCAGCTACTCCCACGACTCCACGGTGTCCGACTCGGTGTTCGCCGCACAGGGCAGCGAGTCGGCCCACAGCGCGCAGTTCTCCGAGCTCGACGCGCTGCGGGCCAAGCTGGAGTCGGGCTTCGCGCAGGGCACCCAGATCAGCGGCGGCGGGCCCGGCCTGTCGATCACCTCAAACTGACCGGGTCACTACGAGCCAACCTAGTAGTAAGATGGGTACCGCCGCGCCGGGATGGCACCTCCCCTTGGTCACAGCCCGGCGCGGCGTTTCATTGCGCGCATACGGCGTCCACCAACGTTCGCCGGGTTTGCTGCGCATCGATCTTGCACTTGTGGTGCCCGACAAACCCGGCATTCACGGAGCGTCTCGGCACCACAAGTGCAAGATCAACAAGGGTGACCCCGGTCAGCGGTGCTAGCGGGGCGTGGGCCGTCACAGCCCGGCGAACGAGGCCCAGGCGACGGTGCGCTCGACCACGGCGAGCGCCATCGGGGTGACCGGCAGCAGGCCGCAGGTGGCGGCGATCGCGGTCCGGGCCGGTGCCCCCAGCGGGGCCGGTGGGGCGAGCAGCCGGTGCAGGCGCTCCAGGGCGTCACCGCCGTGCATCGCCAGCGGGGCGTCACCCGCTCGGCCGGAAGTGGCCGGGCCGGCCATCGCGACCAGGGCGCGGGCCAGGTCGATCCGCGCGGCGCTGCGCGCGGCGGTGTCGTCGGCGCACAGCTCGACCAGGCGGTCGACCTGTTGGCGGCCCAGCCGGAAGCAGCGTGCCCACGGGAAGGCCTGGGCGAGCATCCGCATCCAGCGGGTCGCCGCGTAGTGCCGGCCGGCGTGGTGGCCGCGCTCGTGGGCCAGGACGGCGGACAGCTCCGTGGCGGCGAGCCGGTCGATCGCGGCCGTGGTGACGACGATGTCGGCGTGGCGGCCGGGCAGCAGCGGGCCCGGGACGAGGTACGCGGCCGGCTCGGGGTGCGCCACGACCGTCGCGCCGGGCAGCGGGGACGGGCCGGTGGTCAGGCGGACGAGCAGGCGCAGGCGGCTGCGGGTCGTGCGGTGCGCGGCATAGAGGCGCCCGGCGCTGTACAACATGCGGGCGCCGATGAGCAGCAGGGCGGCGAGGCCCGCGAACGCGGCGAGCCGGGCGGTGCCGTTGTGCCGGCCCAGCAGCGCGTCCAGGCACACGTGCCAGACGCCGTCGACCAGGTCGTGGGCGCAGTCCCAGTACAGCAGCAGGCTCAGGCCGGCGAGCAGCCCGGACAGCAGGATCGCCGCGGACAGGGCCAGCCACGCGGCCACGCCGAGGCGGGGCGAGCGGACCACCCAGCCGGCGGCGGCCAGCCGCGGCGCGCCGAGCAGGGCGAGCGCGGCGGCGAAGGCGACCAGCAGCAGCGGGCTCATCGTCCGGCGATCCGCCGCTCGTAGCCGGCCAGCGCCTCGCGCAGCGCGGCGGCCTCGTCCAGGGTCATCCGGCCGACGAAGCGCGTCAGCGCCTCGAGGCGGTCGCCGCTGTCGACGAGGACGTCGTGCATGGTGCGTGCCACGTACTCGTCGCGGGTCAGCGCCACCGAGTAGCGGTAGGCGCGCCCGTCGGGCTCGCGGGTGAGCCAGCCCTTGCGGTACAGCGTGTCCAGCACCGTCATCACCGTGGTGTACGCCAGGTCGCGGTGCCACGTCAGCTCCGACATCGCCTCACGCACCGTGGTCGGCCGCTCACGCCGCCACAGCAGCTCCATCAGGGCCGCTTCCAGATCGCCGAAACCCTGCACCGCGCCTCCCCGCCGTTACTGACGCGAATCGTACCGGCGGCGGGCCAGCGGGCCGGCAGCGAGAGAAGCCACATCGTGGGAAGTGGTTACCGCGCGACTGGGCGGCGGGTCGTAAGGTGCCTGACATGCAGGTGACGCAGTCCGCGAAGCTGGCCAACGTCTGTTACGACATCCGCGGACCGGTCATGGCCGCCGCGAAACGCATGGAGGCCGACGGCCACCACATTCTGAAGCTCAACATCGGCAACCCGGCACCGTTCGGGTTCGAGGCGCCGGAGGAGATCCTCCAGGACGTCATCCTCAACCTGCCGGTCGCGCACGGCTACGGCGACTCGAAGGGCCTGCTGTCGGCCCGCCGGGCCGTGGTGCAGTACTACCAGCAGAAGGAGGTCTACGGCGTCGACATCGAGGACGTGTATCTCGGCAACGGCGTCTCCGAACTCATCGTCATGTCGCTGCAGGCGCTGCTGGACAACGGCGACGAGGTGCTCATCCCCTCGCCGGACTACCCGCTGTGGACCGCGTCGGTGTCGCTGAGCGGCGGCCGGCCCGTGCACTACCTGTGCGACGAGAGCAACGAGTGGATGCCCGACGTCGAGGACATCGCCGCGAAGGTGACGCCGCGGACGAAGGCCATCGTCGTCATCAACCCCAACAACCCGACCGGGGCGGTGTACTCCCGGCAGCTGCTCGAGCGCATCGCCGAGGTCGCCCGCCGGCACGACCTGCTGATCTTCTCCGACGAGATCTACGACAAGATCCTCTTCGACGACGCCGAGCACGTCTCGACCGCCGCGGTCGCGCCCGACCTGCTGACGATCACGTTCAACGGGCTGTCCAAGGCCTACCGGGTGGCCGGCTTCCGCACCGGCTGGATGGTGCTGGCCGGCCCGAAGGCGCACGCGACGAGCTACATCGAGGGCCTCGACATACTGGCCAACATGCGACTGTGCCCCAACGTGCCGACGCAGCACGCGGTGCAGACCGCCCTCGGCGGCTACCAGAGCATCAACGACCTGATCCTGCCGGGCGGCAGGCTGCTGGAGCAGCGCGACGTGGCCTGGAAGATGCTCAACGACATCCCGGGCGTCTCGTGCGTGAAGCCGCAGGGGGCGCTGTACATGTTCCCCCGGATCGACCCCGAGGTGCACCCGATCAAGGACGACCTGCGCTTCGCGCTCGACCTGCTCAAGGCCGAGAAGGTGCTGGTCGTGCAGGGCACCGGCTTCAACTGGCACCAGCCGGACCACTTCCGGATCGTCACGCTGCCACGGGTCGCCGACCTCGAGGACGCGGTGACACGCCTCGGCCGCTTCCTGTCGACCTACGTGCAGGACTGACATCCACAGCGGGCCGCGGGGACACTCCCCGCGGCCCCCGTTCCTCCCGAGTCTCCGTCACCGTGCCGGGCGTAACCGAGCGGGCTGACGCGACGTCCGGCCTCACCGGATGTGACAGATGACTTGGACGCCGCTGAGCCCACTAGCTGGAACGGTGACGGGCGCGTCTGCTCGACAGCGGGAATACCCAGCGCTGGGCGACCTGCTGGTGACGACGCCTGATGAATTTTCAATAATGAGGCTTGGGGGAACGACGCCCAGCGGATCGCCGGTAACAATGTATTGACCTGGCGAGACCGTAATGCTGAATCGGCCATCGCTGGCCGCCTCTGCGGCGGTCACGGTGCCATCGGCCGCCTGGAACTCCACCGTGCCGGCAAGACCGCCCGACGGAGTTCCTACCGGCCCTCCGACCGTCAACAGCACTCCTGTCACGACTGCGCCGTCGCTCGGCGCGGATGGCACGGTCGGTTGCTGCTTGAACAGCACGGATCCTCCCACCGCGCTCAATGCGAGCAGCATGGCGGCACCGATGACGAAGCGGTTTCGCCGGGCTCGCTTCCGCCGCGACCGTACAAGCTCCGCGAAGGCGGGTTGATGTGTCGGTTGCTGCCGCACCGCTTCCGCCGCCAGCAGCTTCGTGATGTCAGACATGGGGGGCCTCCTCTCTCAGCAACCTGGCGAGCGCACCGCGGGCTCGGCTCAGGCGGGACTTCACGGTTCCTGGGGCCACGTTCAGCGCTTCGGCAACCTCGACGACGCTGAGACCCAGAAGGTGGTGCAGGACAACCACCTGCCGTTGCCCAACAGGCAGCCCACGCAGCGCTTGAGCCACGTCGACCCGATCCGGGTTCGGCGGAAGCTCGTGGGTTGCCGGACCATGCCGGAATAGCGCCCGCATCGCGTTACGCGCCTTCCGCCGCCGGTTTGACACCAGCCTGAACGCAACGGCACGGACCCACGCTTCAGGAGATTCAAGACGAGACACGTGTTGCCACCTGCCGAGTAGCCTGACGAAAGCCTCCTGAACGCATTCCTCTGCCTCCGCCCGGCTCCCGGCGACGAGCGCCACCACCCCGACGAGCCGGCCGTAGCAGGCCGAGTAAAGATCGGAGACAGCATTCTGCGTGCCTGCTGAACGGCTCATACTTACTTCACCCCCGACAGGGCCGACTGGTTCCATCGGCCCTCGCGCCCACGGCGGTTCTTGCACCGGTGACCACTCACAGCGGTGGCACCCTCACCGGTGCCAGGTTCTTGTGATGGACCACCGTGTCAAGTTGGAGCGCCCGCTGGACGAATGACCTTGACAAGGTGGTCCATCACTTAAGAGATGAGGTTCCCGGCGCTTCGTGCAGCGGGCATCGAGCAAGAGCGGCGCAACGACGTAACGGCATGTATGTGCTGCGGCATACGTACGCGTCGGTGCTGCGGGACGCGGGCGAGAGCATCAAGGCGCTCTCGCTGTACCTCGGTCACGCCGGCCCGGGGTTCACCCCGCGTACGTACACCCGCCTGTTGCCGGCCAGCGAGGACCGGACCCGGCGGGCGATCGACCGCGCGTTCGGTTTCACCGCTGACCCGGTTGACGCCTAGAGACGGCCTGATGACGATTTCAGGCCGTCTCCGAGGACGTTTCAGCAGCTCAGCATGCCTGCGCGCGCTACTTGGCGTTGAAGTAGGACGCGTCCGGGTGGTGGACGATGATCGCGTCCGTGGCCTGCTCCGGGACGAGCTGGAACTCCTCCGACAGGGACACGCCGATGCGGTCCGGGCGCAGCAGTTCGACCGTCTTCGCGCGGTCCTCCAGGTCGGGGCAGGCCGGGTAGCCGAAGCTGTACCGGCAGCCGCGGAAGTCGGTGCGCAGCAGGCCGTCGAGGTCCTCGGGGTCCTCGCCGGCCATGGGGCGGCCGTCGGGCAGGACAAGCTCCTCGCGGACCCGCTTGTGCCAGTACTCCGCCAGCGCCTCGGTCAGCTGTACCGACAGGCCGTGCACCTCGAGGTAGTCCCGGTAGGCGTTCTCGGCGAACAGTTTCGCGGTGTAGTCGGAGACCGGCTGGCCGACCGTGACCAGCTGCATCCCGATCACGTCGAGCTGGCCGGGCCCGGCGGCATCGCGCGGCTTGAAGAAGTCGGCGATGCACAGGCGGCGGTCGCGGCGCTGGCGCGGGAAGGAGAACCGGGCCCGCTCGCTGTGGCCGTTCTCGTCCAGCACGACCAGGTCGTTGCCCTCGGAGTAGCAGGGGAAGTAGCCGTAGACGACCGCGGCCTCGAGCACCCGGTCCGAGGCGAGGCGGTCCAGCCAGTACCGCAGCCTGGGCCGCCCCTCGGTCTCCACCAGCTCCTCATACGTCGGTCCGGTGCCGCCCCGGGCGCCGCGCAGGCCCCACTGGCCCAGGAACGTGGCCCGCTCGTCGAGCAGGGCCGCGTAGTCGCCCAGCGGGATGCCCTTGACGACCCGAGTGCCGAAGAACGGCGCGGTCGGCACAGGCACGTCGAAGTCGATGTCGGAGCGCACCGAGGCGTCGTCGAGCGACGGCAGGTCCTCGCGGACCTCGACGGTGCGGGCGCGCCGCTCGCGACGGGCGGCCAGGGCAGCCTCGCGCTCGGCGTCGATCACCGGCGCGCCGCCGCGCTTGGCGGTCATCACGCGGTCCATCAGGGCGAGGCCCTCGAAGGCGTCGCGGGCGTAGTGCACGTCGCCCTGATACAGCGCCCGCAGGTCGTCCTCGACGTAGGCGCGGGTCAGCGCGGCGCCGCCGAGCAGCACCGGCCAGCGCTGCGCCACGCCGCGGGCGTTCATCTCCTCCAGGTTCTCCTTCATGATCACCGTGGACTTGACGAGCAGGCCGGACATGCCGATCGCGTCGGCCTGGCGGGTCTCGGCGGCCTCGATGATCGCCGAGATCGGCTGCTTGATGCCGATGTTGACGACCTCGTACCCATTGTTGGACAGGATGATGTCGACGAGGTTCTTGCCGATGTCGTGGACGTCGCCCTTGACCGTGGCCAGCACGATGCGGCCCTTGCCGGCGTCATCGGCGGACTTCTCCATGTGCGGTTCGAGGTAGGCGACCGCGGCCTTCATCACCTCGGCGGACTGCAGCACGAACGGCAGCTGCATCTGGCCCGAGCCGAACAGCTCGCCGACGGTCTTCATGCCCTCCAGCAGCACGTCGTTGATGATGCTCAGCGCCGGCATGCCGGTCAGCGCCTCGTCGAGGTCGGCCTCAAGGCCCGCCCGCTCGCCGTCGATGATGCGCCGCTTGAGCCGCTCGTCCAGCGGCAGCGCGGCGAGCTCCTCCGCGCGGGAGGCACGGGCCGAGGCGACGTCGACGCCCTCGAACAGCGAGATGAACGTCTGCAGCGGGTCGTAGCCCTCGCGCCGGCGGTCGTAGACCAGGTCCAGCGCGATCTCGCGCTGCTCGTCGGGGATTCGGCTCATCGGCAGGATCTTCGAGGCGTGCACGATCGCGCTGGTCAGGCCGGCCTGCTGGCACTCGTGCAGGAAGACCGAGTTGAGCACCTGCCGGGCCGCCGGGTTGATGCCGAACGAGACGTTGGAGACGCCCAGGGTGAAGTTGATCCCCGGGTACAGCCGGGAGATCTCCCGAATCGCGTCGATCGTCTCGATGCCGTCGCGGCGGACCTCCTCCTGACCCGTCGTGATCGGGAAGGTCAGGCAGTCCACGAGGATGTCCTCGATCGCCATGCCCCACTTCGTGGTCAGGTCGTCGATGAGGCGGCTCGCGACGCGGACCTTCCACTCGGCGGTGCGCGCCTGCCCCTCCTCGTCGATGGTCAGCGCCACCACCGCCGCGCCGTGCTCCTGGACCAGCGGCATCATCCGGGCGAACCGGGAGCCGGGGCCGTCGCCGTCCTCGAAGTTGACCGAGTTGACGATGCAGCGCCCGCCGAGCATCTCCAGGCCGGCCGAGATGACCTCGGGCTCGGTCGAGTCCAGCATGATCGGCAGCGTGGAGGCGGTGGCGAAGCGCCCGGCCAGCTCCCGCATGTCCTGCGCGCCGTCGCGACCGACGTAGTCGACGTTGAGGTCGAGCATGTGCGAGCCGTCGCGGGCCTGCTGCCGGGCGATCTCCACGCAGGTCTGGTAGTCACCGGCGAGCATCGCCTCCCGGAACGCCTTCGAGCCGTTGGCGTTGGTGCGCTCGCCGACCATGAGCACACTGGCGTCCTGGTGGAAGGGCACGTGGTGGTAGATGCTGGCGATGCCGGGCTCGACCTGCGGGACGCGGGCCACCGGGGCCTGCCGGCCGAGGCGCTGCGCGACGGCGCTGATGTGGGCCGGCGTGGTGCCGCAGCAGCCGCCGACGAGCCCCGCACCGTATTCCAGGACGAAGCGCTGCAGCGCCTCCGCCAGCTCCTGCGGGGTCAGCGGATAGTAGGCCCCGTTCGCGGTCAGCTGCGGCAGTCCCGCGTTGGGCATCACGGAGACCGGCACCTTCGCATGCTGGGC
Organism: Dactylosporangium sp. NPDC051484; assembly: GCF_040689395.1. NCBI lineage: Bacteria > Bacillati > Actinomycetota > Actinomycetes > Micromonosporales > Micromonosporaceae > Dactylosporangium > Dactylosporangium sp. NPDC051484. Next base: position 82,377 of record NZ_JBFAZX010000026.1, read on the forward strand.
GAGGTAGCGCAGGTGCTCGCTCATCTCGGCGGGACCGGTGGCGCAGTTGAGCCCGATGAGATCGATGCCCAGCGGCTCCAGCGCGGTGAGCGCCGCACCGATCTCCGAGCCCAGCAGCATCGTGCCGGTCGTCTCGACCGTGACGTGCGTGATGATCGGCACGACCCGGCCGGCTGCGGACATGGCGCGCTGGGCGCCGATGATGGCGGACTTCGTCTGCAGCAGATCCTGGCAGGTCTCGATGATCAGCGCGTCGGCGCCGCCGTCGATGAGGCCCGCGGCGTTGTCGAAGTAGGCGTCGCGCAGCATGGCGAACGGCGCGTGCCCGAGCGTCGGCAGCTTCGTGCCGGGGCCGATCGAGCCGAGCACAAACCGGGGCCGATCCGGCGTGCTGTGCGCGTCGGCCGCCTCCCGGGCCAGCCGCGCGCCGGCCTCCGACAGCTCGCGGATCCGCGACTCGATGCCATACTCGCCGAGGTTGGCCAGGTTGGCGCCGAACGTGTTCGTCTCCACGGCGTCGGAACCGGCCGCGAAGTACTGCTCGTGCACATCCCGGACGACGTCCGGGCGCGTCGCGTTGAGGACCTCGTTGCAGCCCTCATGTCCCTCGAAGTCCTCGAGGGTGAGATCGGCCGCCTGCAGCATGGTGCCCATCGCGCCGTCGGCGAGGAGCACCCGTTCAGCGAGCGTCTTCAGTAGATCCGCCATATCCCAAAGGCTATCTGGAGCCGGGGCTGGCCTCTGCCCCGGGCAGCCGCGATTCCCGCCACGTATCGGACCCGATCTCCCGCTGGCTGGGAAGCTCGCTGGTCACGTCGGCACTTTGGCCGCTCGGCGCGCCCGCCGGCACCTCCTGCGCATCGGGGACCGGCACGGCCAGGACCTCCTCGTGCGGTACCCGCCAGAACACCACGGCGGTGCAGGCGAGCCCCGCCGCCATGATCACCAACGGGGTCACCGAGCCGGTCGGCGGGTGCCATCTGCCGGCGAGGGGGTTGAACCAGCCGAGGCCCGCGCCCCGCGGCATACCGCGCTGCCAGCGCACCATCGCAAACACCAGGAGCACGAGGTGTACCGGCAGCAGGAACATCACGAACGTGCGGGCCAGGCTGCGCACGTGCGCCGCGTCCAGCAGCCGCCGCTCCAGCGTCCACGCCGCCAGCAGCGGCAGGCCGGCCAGCAGCGGCAGCATGTACCGCCCGGCGGTGATGAACCCGGTCTGGTTGGCCTGGCTGACCTGCAGGACGCCGGGCAGCGCCACGCCGCCGAGCAGGATGACCAGATACCGCCAGCGCACCGTCCAGTCGCCGAAGATCCCGCCGTAGAAGACCAGGCCGCCGACGAGCATCGCCCAGATCGCGTAGACCGGCTGCCACATCACGACGTCGAACCAGCCGGCGACGCCGATCATGCCCTCGATGTAGACCCACCAGCTGTCGATGTAGATCGACACCGCCTGGCCGAAGCGGTAGTGCCACAGCCCGGGCGGCGGCGGTACGAGCTCGCCGGTCTTCATCCCGACGATCCAGGCCACCGACAGCACGGCGGCAAGAATCACACCGCCGGTCCACAGCTTGACCCGCGGCAGCCTCCAGTACTCGCGTAGCCACTTCCGGCGCACCGGAATCGCGAGAGCGAAGAACGCGAACGCGAACCACGCCGGGCCCGCCGAACGGAGCGTGAGCAGCAGCACAGCGCTGATGCCCAGCAGTGTGACCAGCGGTTTCTTGGCGACCAGGTCGGGCGGCTCCAGCAGCAGCGGTATGCCCGCCGCGAAGAACGCGATCCCGGCCGCGATCTCCACCGAATTGGGATTCACGCCGCCGGCCAGGTGGGCCAGCATGGGAGTGGCCACCGCCAGCAGCGCCACGGCGCCGAGCCCGAAGCGCGACCAGCGCAGCAGTGACACGAACGCTGAGGCCAGCAGCGCCGCGCACAGCGCCGCACTGATCAGCCGGGCCGTGACCAGGCCGCCCCAGTTGGGCCACCAGCGCAGCGCCGGGCCCACCACCAGGTAATACAGGGGGTTGTAGCGCCCGGCGCTGGTGCTCACCTCACCGATCGGGCCGCCCTTGAGCCCCGCCGCGCAGGCCGCGGACACCTTCGGTTTCGGGCCGAAACACATCGCGTGGGCGTCCATGCCGACCGGTACCCGCTGGTAGGCGCCCATGCCCGGGCGCCCGAACGCGTCGGGCACGACGGCCGGGCGGGCGAAGATCTGTCCCGGGTCGAGCGAGGCGACCCCGGCCGCCCGAATGGTGTGCTGCACCTCGTCCGCGGGCCCGTCGAACGGCGCGGCGAAGCACCACGCGCCGAACACCAGGAAGAAGGCAGTGAAGGCCACCAGCCAGGACCTGCGCCCGTTTCGCATGCCCGGATGTTATCGAGAGATTTTATGAGCTTTTCTACCAAGCATGACAGATCACCCCATACCGGTCGCCCACCGTATCCACTGCGATCTGGTGCGTACCCGCGCGGCCCGCAAGCCATCTCGCGCCCCTCCACGTAGGCTTGGACCGTGACCGAGTTCGACGGCCTGCCCGTGCTGCGCTCCCCTGTCGCGATTGCCGCGTTCGAAGGGTGGAACGACGCTGCCGATGCGTCGACCGCCGTCGTCGAGCATCTTGAGCAGGAGTGGGGCGCCGAGACGATCGCCTCGCTCGACCCGGAGGACTTCTACGACTTCCAGGTCAACCGGCCGACGGTGCTGATGTCCGAGGGCGATACGAGGCGCATCGAGTGGCCGACGACCCGCTTCTCGGTGGCAAGCCCCCCCGACTCCGAGCGCGACATCGTGCTCATCCGCGGCATCGAGCCGAGCATGCGCTGGCGCACCTTCTGCGAGGAGGTCCTCGAGGTGTGCCACAGCCTGGAGGTCAACCGGATCGTGCTGCTGGGCGCGCTGCTCGCCGACGTGCCGTATACCCGCCCGCTGCCGGTCAGCGGGTCCGCCCCGCCCACCTCCTCGCCCGAGGCGGCGGAGCGGCTGGGCCTCATCCCGTCCCGCTACGAGGGCCCGACCGGCATCGTGGGCGTGCTGGGCGACGCGTGCGCACGCGCCGACCTCGAGGCGGTGTCATTCTGGGTGCACGTGCCGCACTACGCGAACAACCCGCCGTGCCCGAAGGCCACCCTGGCCCTACTGCACCGCGTCGAGGAGATCCTGGACCTGCCCGTCCCCACCGGCGACCTGGCCAAGCAGTCGGCGGAGTGGGAGGAGCGGCTCAAGCAGGCCGCCGAGCAGGACGCCGAGCTGGCCGAATACGTCCGCGAGCTTGAGGAGCGCTCGGGCGACGCGGGCCTGCAGCCACTGACCGGCGACGAGATCGCCCAGGAGTTCGAGAAGTACCTCCGCCGCCGCGGCGGCCAGGCCGGCCCCTCCGCAACGGGCGCCTGGTAGCCACCACGCCAAACGGGGTGCCATACACCGGGCACCGTTGGACAGCAGACCGCCGGCACAGGAGACGGCGACGGGCGCGCCAGGCGAGCAACGGCTCTCGGCGCGTCCGCGCCACAGCCGCCTGCAGGAGACCGCGCGGGTCGCGCGTAGCGCCCGCAGCAAAGCGCGCCAGGACGCAGGGCCGCGCAGCGCAGACAGGAGTGCCCGCAAAGTGCCCGCGAAGCGGGGCATGGGGGTCCGGGGTGGGAGCCCCCCGGCAGCGCCCGCGCGAAGCGCGCGCCAAGCTAAGAGCGACCGCACATGGGCTGGTAGCGGCAGCCCGCGAGCAACGTTTCCATGATCATGCGCCTGGCGTCCGCGATGCGCGGGGCTCTCCATGATCCACGGGTGCCGTGCCGGCAGTCCTGGATGGCAGAAAAATTGTGGGTGACGGTGGCCGGTGGTGTTGACGTCGCCAATTCCGCCGCATCGCCGCCCGCCGCGGCGGCAAACGCGCCATGACCGCCGCCGCACACACCCTCCTCCACGCCGCCTGGCACGTCCTGACCACCAACACCCCCTACCACGACCTCGGCAGCGACTACTTTTCGACTCATCACGGAGTGAACGTGCTGCTTCTTGTGCATTTTCACTCCGTGATCATGGCGCACATGCTGGCTGGTCGACGCAGATCGCAGGCGCGGCCAGCGCCGCCCGAACTCGGCTCGCGATGCCGAGCGCCCAATTGACGGTCGCTAAGGCCCTGCACCGCAGGGGGCAGCGCAGCGAAGGCAAAGTGCCCGCGAAGCGGGCATGGGGGCTCCGGGGTGGGAACCCCCCGGCAGCGCCCGCGCGAAGCGCGCGCCAGACTGGTAATTGCGTAGACCTTCCTAGGAGACTAGGTTTCGTTGTATGACGATCAATCCGGGGGCTGCCGAGTTTCCGCACCGGCAGATCGGGGCCCAGCTGCGGGCGCAGATCCAGCGTGGGGATTGGGCGCCCGGGGAGCGGCTGCCCTCCATCCCCGCGCTCGCGGCGCAGTTCGGGGTGGCCAAGCAGACCGTGCAGCGCACCATCGACCAACTGCGCATCGAGGGACTGCTCATCACGCGGCCGGGGTCGGGGACGTTCGTGCGCGGAACCAAGCGGCGGATGAACCGGCTCTCCCGCGGGCGATACGGCGCGCAGCGCGGATACCACGCGGAGCTCGCCGCGCGGTACCGGCAGCATCTGATGATCGTCGCGCAGATGCCGGCGCCGGCCGACGTGGCCGAGGCGTTCGGGCTGGACGCCGGGGCGCCGCTGCTCGTGCGGCGGCACCTCGTGCGTACCGGTGACGCCCCGGTCGAGGTCGGGGCGTCCTGGTTCCGGCCCAACGACGTGCGCGGCACGTCGATCGAGCGTCCGGATGTGTTCGACCGGCCGCTGTACCAGGAGGTCGAGGAGGAGCTCGGGCGCCGCTACACCAGCGCCCGCGATCAGGTCAGCGCCCGGCTGCCCACCCGCGAGGAGGCGGAACTGCTGCAGATCCGCCCCGACACGCCGGTGCTGGTGCTGCTCCACGTCGCCTACGACGAAGACCACAAGCCGATCGAGGTCGCCCAGGCGGCGTGGCCGGGTCCGATGACCGCCCTGACCGAGGAGTACCGCATTCCGGCCCCGCGCCCCGGCCTCCCCGACGACGAACCGGGCCTGACCCTCGGTTAGCCCGCCGGCGGCTCGTCGATCAGGCCCAGTTGCTGCAGGTGGCTGACGTCGTCGCGCACGCCCCAGTGGTCGGTGACGCGGCCATCGGCGTCGAAGCGCATCCAGTGCATCTGACGGAACCGGAAGGTGCGGCCCGTCGGCGCGTTGCCCAGGAACGGGCCCAGGTGGGTGCCGGAGTACCAGTTGCGCATCACCACCACGTCGCCCGCGCCGGTCAGCTCCTCGATCTCGGTGCGGCAGTCAGGGAACGCGGTGCGCAGCATGCTGACCAGCCCTACGATCGCCCCGGTGCCGTTGCGTAGCGCTTCGGGCGCCGTGTGGTTGACCAGGGCGGGGGTGAAGTGCTCGTCGATGAGGTCGGTCCGGCCCCGGTCGATGATCTCCTCGTAGATGCGGCGCATGTTGCGCTTGTTGCGCTCGACGGTATCGGTGTCCCGCGTCATCGGTGCAGTCGTCATGGCGGCAACGGTAGGGACGCGGCCGAATCTCGGGCCATCCCCGGAATTCGGGGGGACGCCGCCGCGGCCGGGACGGCTACATTCGATCTCATGCGGACGACTGCCTTGGACAGGACACGGCGGGCCGTGCTGCGCCTGTCGCACCTGGGGCTCGACCTGAGGGCATACCGCACGCAGCTCGACGCCGTCCTGCGCGCCGAGATCGGCTGGGACCTGGCCGCCTGGTCGACCACCGACCCGGCGACCCTGCTGTTCACCAGTTGCGTGCTCGTCGGCCGCGACGAGGACCACGCGCTGGAGCAGCGGCTGTTCGACCTGGAGTTCGGCGAGCCGGACGTGAACACGTTCGCGGCGCTCTTCGCCGACGGCACCGTCGCGGCCAGCCTGCACGAGACGACCGGCGGCGACCTGACGCGCTCGCCGCGCTGGCGGCAGCTGCTGTCCGGCCTCGGCGTGACCGACGAGCTCCGGGCCGTCTTCACCGACCGGAACGAGTGCTGGGGCACGTTCGTCGGATACCGGCTGGGCGGCGCTCCGTTCACCCGCGCCGACACGCAGTTGCTCGCCGCGCTCGGGCCGATCGCCGGCGACGGGCTGCGCCGCTGCCTGCTGCAGGCCGCGGCGGGTGCCGCGCCGGGGCTGCCCGAGCCGCCGGGTGTCCTCGTCGTCGACACCGCCGGCGCCGTCATCTCCACCAGCGCCGCCGCCGAGCGCTGGCTGGCGGAGATGGACAGCCCGGGGGCGCTGCCCAGCGCGGTGCGTTCCGTGGCCGCCATGGCCCGGGCGGCCGGATCGGGTGACGGGGGCGTCACGCCCGCACAGGGTCGCCTGCCCCGCCGCGGCGGTAGCTGGCTGCTGCTGCACGCGTCCGTGCTCAGCGGAGACGCCGGACACGTCGCCGTCGTCATCGAACCGGCCCGCCAGACGCACCTCGCCGACGTGCTGGTGCGGGCCTACGCGCTCACCGGCCGGGAACGGGAGGTCACCGAGCTGGTGCTGCACGGGCGCTCCAACGCCCAGATCGCGCGGGCGCTGGGCATCGGCGTGCACACCGTCGGCGACCACCTGAAGTCGATCATGTCCAAGCTGGCCGTCTCCAGCCGCGCCGACCTGGTCGCCGAGCTGTTCGGACGCCACTACCTGCCGGCCCGCCTCAGCGGGTCGCTGCCCAGCCCGTACGGCTGGTACCTGCCCGCGCAGGCCTGACTCATTGTTGTGCGCCTGGCGCCCCAGGGGGCCCCGCGCGGGTCCGTAGGCTCGCGGGATGGCGTTGCAGATCACGGTCACCGATAGTCCGCAGCGCGTGGATGCTGCCGCGCGGATCTGGGCCGAGACCACGGCCGCGCGGGACGGTGATGAGGACGTGGCGCCGCTTGAGTTGGCTCGTCCGCTGATTCAGGCCGTACTGGACAGTTCACCGCGATCGATGCTCCTCGTGGCTGACGAGGATGGACAGACGATCGGATTCGCGGCGATGCAGCCGTGGGGGCGGGCCCGCGAGGATGCGGCGATCGCGGAGGTCCGGTATGTCGGAGTCAGCCCGCGTGTCTGGGGTACAGGTGCCGGACGGCAGCTGATGGCGGCGGTTCGGGATGCGCTCGCGAAGGCAGGGTACGAGCAGGCGGTACTGACCGTGTACATCGACAACACGCGGGCCGTGCGGCTGTACGAAGGCCTCGGCTGGCGTGTCCAGGGAGCGCCGGCACCGCATCCGCGTAGCGGCAGGCTCGAGCAGCAGTACGTCCTCGACGTGGTGCGCTAGTGCTACCCGATGCCAACCCGGGAACGTTGACCGGCGTGTCACCCGACCCCGGCAAACGTTCCGGCGCTGGGCATCCGGAGCGCCTGCCGCGGACGACTCCGCCGCCGGCCACCGTCCGACGGGTGGCCGGCAGCGAAGAGCCGGTGGGTGCCGAAGGGCTGCTGTCCCGCTAGAGCCTGACGCCGAGCAGGGCGTCGACCGCGTTGGCCATCAGGGCCGGGGCCTCGCGGTCGTCGCCCGCGTCGGCGAGCGTCGCATCGACCCAGGCGTCGACGGCGGCGAGCGCGCCGGGGGCGTCGAGGTCGTCGTTCAGGCGCTCGCGCAGCTGGGCGACGAGCTCGGCGCCCGACGGGCCGATGGCCGCCCGGGCCGCGTCCCGCCAGCGCGACAGCCGCTGCTGGCCGGCCTTGAGCCCGTCGTCGGTCCACTGCCGGTCGTTGCGGTAGTGGTCGGCGAGCAGGGCGAGGCGCACCGCCATCGGGTCGATGCCGTCGGCGCGCAGCCGCGACACGAAGACCAGGTTGCCCCTGCTCTTGGACATCTTCTCGCCGTCGAGGCCGATCATGCCGGCGTGCGCGTAGTGCGTCGCGAACGGGGTCCTGCCCGACAGCGCCTCGGCGTGCGCGGCGGAACACTCGTGGTGCGGGAAGAGCAGGTCGTTGCCGCCGCCCTGCACGTCGATGGTGTCGCCGAGCAGGCTCTGCGCGATGACCGCGCACTCGATGTGCCAGCCGGGCCGGCCGGGGCCGAGGTCGCCGCCGTCCCAGGCGGGCTCGCCCTCGCGCAGGCCGCGCCACAGCAGCGGGTCGAGCGGGTCACGCTTGCCGGGCCGCTGCGGGTCGCCGCCGCGCTCGGCGGCCAGGCGCAGCATCTCGGTGCGGGACAGATTGGACTCGCCGCCGAAGCCCGGCGCGGTGGCGATGGAGAAGTACACATCGCCGGTGCCGTCCTCGAGCGTATACGCGTGCTCGGAGGCCAGCAGCGCCGACACCTTGCGAGCGATCTGCGGGATCGACTCGACCGCCCCGACGTAACGCTTCGGCGGGATGATCCGCAGCGCCTCCATGTCCTCGCGGAACAGCGCCGTCTCACGCATCGCGAGCACCACCCAGTCCTCGCCGTCGCGGGCGGCCCGCTCCAGCAGCGGGTCGTCGACGTCGGTGACGTTCTGCACGTAGTCGACCTCGTGGCCGGCGTCGCGCCAGACCCGGTTGGCCAGGTCGAACGCGATCATCGTGGCGGCGTGGCCGAGGTGGGTGGCGTCGTAGGGGGTGATGCCGCAGACATACATGGTTGCGGGCCGCCCGGCGAGCTCGACCGGTGCGATCTCACGCCGGGCCGAGTCGAAGAGGTTGAGCGGCGCGACGCCGGCTCCGGGGCGGGGCAGCGTGGGCAACGCCGGTGCGGTCCAGGACTCCATGACCAACAGCCTATCCGTGAGCGCCGCCCGCGAGGGATGTGACGATCCCCGCCCTCCCGCGCACGGACTGGCTACAGTGCCAAGGGGTTTGATCGTTCGCCACGTCATCGAACTGCCGGTGCCGGCCGAGGTGGACGCGCGGACCGGGCACCGACACCACTCGCCATCCATAAATTTTGATCTATCAGCACAAAGGGGAGCATGCGGAAATGTCGGAACTGACCATCGAAAATGTCACCATCGACTGCAGTGGCGACGCCTCCGTGCTGGCCGGGTTCTACGCGCGACTGCTGCGGCGCGAGGTGGACCCGGAGGCGTCGGAGTACTTCGCCACGGTCGGCCGCGCGAGCGGTGCCGTCCCGGTGCTGATGTTCATCCAGGTGCCCGACCGCACGCCGGGCAAGAACAGCGTCCACCTCGACCTGCACACCGACGACTTCGCCGGCGAGGTCGGCCGGGCCGTGGCGCTGGGCGCGAAGCGGCTCGACGACCACGACGAGCACGGCGTCGTGTGGACGACCCTCGCCGACCCGGAGGGCAACCTGTTCGACATCGCCGGCAACGGGCCCGAGATCAGCGACTAGATCGGCGGCCAGGGGATCGCGTGGCGGTCCTCGTCGGGCTCCGGGAAGCGCCGCGAGCGCAGCAGCGCACCGGTGCGCACCGAGACCATCGCCACCTCGGCCGGGGTCAGGTGCTCCGACAGCGACTCGGCGAGGCCGGCGGAATACTGCGCGCGCAGCTTCTCCAGCACCTCGAGGCCCTCGTCCGGGATCGGCTCGCCGGCCCAGCCCCAGATGATCGTGCGCAGCTTGTCCTCGGCGTGGAAGCAGATGCCGTGATCGACGCCGTGGACGTGCCCGTCCACGGTGTCGATCACGTGCCCGCCCTTGCGGTCGGCGTTGTTCACGACCGCGTCGAAGAGGGCGAGCCGGGCCAGCCGCGGGTCGTCGGCGTGGGCGAGGACGAACGGGCGGCCCCGCTCGTCGCGGGCGGACATGATGCGCCGCCAGTGCTTCGGCACCCGTCCGGCGGGGACGAACCCGAGCAGCGGCTCGTCGCTCTGCAGCTCGTCGTCGATCCACAGCTGGCACATGCCGTGGCCGAGAGGGCCGTCGCGCAGCACGGTCGGCGGGACGATCCCCCAGCCGGTCGCCTGCGACAGCAGCCATGCGGCGTATTCCCGGCCGGCGAGGGTGCCGTCGGGGAAGTCCCACAGCGGCCGCTCGCCGCTGACCGGCTTGTAGACGCACCGTGCCACCGTGTCACCGAGGGTGATCACGCAGCGCAGCGTGGCGTTGGAGGCGTCCATGAGCCGGCCCTCCAGCTCCACCGCACCGTGGCGCAGCAGTTCCAGCGCCTCGTCCTCGGGCAGGGCCGGCACGCCGGGCTACCGGCGGTAGCCGTTGTGCCGCGGGCAGAGGTGCCCGCGGGCGTCGAGCGGCTGCCCGCACAGCGGGCACGGCGGGCGACCGGACGCGACGACCCGTTTGGCCCGCTCGATGAACGCGCGGGTGGCCGCCGGGGTCAGCCGGACCCGCAGCCGGTCCCGGTCGGCGGTGACGAGCTCGTCGTCCTCGTCCTCCTCGGGCTCCTCGACCTCTTCCTCACCGACCGCGATCGCCTCGATCACGACCGTCGCGGTGTCGACGTCGAACTGCAGGCCGAGGGTGCCGACCCGGAACTCCTCGTCGAGCGGCATGTCGAGGGGCTCGTTGTCGGCGGTCTCGGCGACCGTCGACGCGGCGAGGTCGACGCCGAAGCGGCGATGCGCCTCCTGCAGCAGCTCCTCGAGCTTCTCGGCCAGAAGGGAGACCTGGATCTTCTCCAGGGCGACGCTGATCAGCCGGCCGCCGCCGCGCGCCTGCAAGAAGAAGGTCCGCTCCCCCGGTGCGCCCACGGTGCCGGCGACAAACCGCTCCGGCGGCTCGAATGCGTACACGTGGTGGCTCATGCTGTCACCTCCGCCTGGTCCGGCTCGTTGAGGCTGCGCGCTGACCGACCCGGACGAGGCGCCGCCTCGCTCCGGCTGCAGCATGAGCTGAACCCGCGCTCATGATGAGCGGCCTCTCCGCTGCGCTCCGAACCGCTCATGCCCAAAACTCTATCCACTCTCGGTGGCGTCCGCCGCAGCCGGGCTACATGATCACACGGAACCGCCCGAACCGCCCCCTACCGCGGCGTCGGATGACATTTCCTCCTCTGGCCGCTGCGGGGGCTGGAACCCCGAAAGGTCACCGCCGGTGTCGTTGAGGCGCAGGACGAATGAGCGCAGCGGGGTGTACCGGATCACGGTCACCGACGCCGGCTCGACCGCGATGCGCTGAAACAGGTCCAGGTGCATGCCGAGGGCATCGGCGACGACCGCCTTGATGATGTCGCCGTGGCTGCACGCCAGCCACACCGCCTCCGGCCCGTGCGACCGCGTGATCTTGGCATCCCAGCCGCGGACGGCGGCGATCGCGCGGGCCGACATCTGCGCCATCGACTCGCCGCCGTCACCCGGGAACACGGCCGCGGACGGGTGCGCCTGCACCGTCGCCCACAGCGGCTCCTTGGCCAGTTCCTTGAGCGGGCGGCCGGTCCAGTCACCGTACCGGCACTCGATGATCGCGTCGTCCTCGATCACGTCGGCGACGTCGGGCAGGGCGAGGGCCAGGGTCTCCCGGCAGCGCGGCAGCGGGCTGCTGACCACGGCGGCGAGGGGCAGCTTGGCGGCGGCGAGGCGCTCGCCGACGGCGACGGCCTGCGCCCGGCCGACCTCGTCCAGCGGCACGGGCTGGTGCCCGGCGAGGATGCCGGTGGCGTTGGTTTCGGTACGGCCGTGGCGCAGCAGCAGGAGGGTGGTCACCTCTACAGGCCCGCCTTCGACCAGGCGTCGGCGAGCTGGCGCAGGGTCGCGATCGAGTACTCGGCGTCGCCGAAGACGAGGGTGGAGATCTCCGTCACGCCGGCCTCCTTGTAGGCGTGCAGCCGCTCGGCGACCCGCTCGACGGGACCGAGCAGCGAGGTGCGGTCGATGAACTCCAGCGGCACGGCTGCCGCCGCGTCCCGGTGGCGCTTGGCCAGGTAGAGATCCTGCACCTCGCGCGCCGCCTCGCCGTAGCCCATCCGGGTCGCCAGAGCATTGTAGAAGTTCTGCTCGCGTGAGCCCATGCCGCCGACGTAGAGGGCGGCGTAGTTCCGCACCAGCTCGGCGCACATCTCGACGTCGTCGCCGAACACCACCGGTACACTCGCGGCCACCTCGAAACCGTCGAGCGTCCGGCCGGCCTTGGCCCGGCCCGCGGCGATCGGCCTGAGCGACTCCTCGCCGAACTCGGGCGAGAAGAACACCGACAGCCAGCCGTCGGCGATCTCGCCGGCGAGCTCGAGGTTCTTCGGGCCGACCGCGGCGAGGTACACCGGGACGTGGTCGCGCACCGGGTGCAGGATCAGCTTCAGCGCCTTGCCGGGGCCGTCGGGCAGGGGCAGCCGGTAGTGCTCACCGTGGTACTCGACGGCCTTGCGGGTCAGGGCCAGGTTGACGACGTCGACGTACTCCCGGGTGCGTGCCAGCGGCTTGGCGAACCGGACCCCGTGCCAGCCCTCGGACACCTGCGGCCCCGACACGCCGAGGCCGAGCCGAAACCGGCCGCCCGACAGCTTGTCGATCGTGGCCGCGGTCATCGCCGCCATGGCCGGCGTGCGGGCCGGAATCTGGAACACGGCGGAGCCCAGCTCGATCCGCTCGGTCTGCCCGGCGAGCCATGCGAGCATCGACGGAGCGTCGGACCCATACGCCTCCGCCACCCATACGCAGGCAAAACCGAGGCGGTCGGCCTCCTGAACGGTGGCCAGGTGACCGGCCGGGTCGTTCCATGCCGAGAGGTAACCGAGGTTCAACGCAAGCCGCACAACTGCCTCCCAAGCTCCCCCGCGCGACCCTGCACGGGCGGCACCAGGGTAACCCCGGGGCACGCCTACCGTACGAAGTCGCCTTCCGGCCGTATCGTTCCATGCATGCAGCAGCGACCGCTCGGCCGTAGCGGGCTGGCGGTATCCCGGCTGGCCCTCGGCACGATGACCTGGGGCCGTGACACCGACGCCGACGACGCGGCCGCCCAGCTCAAGACATTCCGTGACGCCGGCGGCACACTGCTGGACACCGCGGACGTCTACGCCGACGGCGAGGCCGAGTCCGTCATCGGCGCCCTGGTGGGCCGCCTGGTACCGCGGGAGGAGCTGGTCATCGCCACGAAGGCGGGCCTGCGCCCCGGCATGACCCGCCGCCGCGACGGCTCCCGCGGCCACCTCCTGCGTGCCCTGGACACCTCCCTGCAGCGACTCGGGACCGACCACGTCGACCTGTGGCAGGTGCACGGGTACGACCCCGACACGCCGCTGGAGGAGACCCTCTCCGCGATCGACACCGCCGTCAGCAGCGGCCGGGCCCGCTATGCCGGCGTGTCGAACTTCTCCGGCTGGCAGACCGCCCGCGCCGCCACCTGGCAGGCGGCCTGGCCGGGCCGGGCGCCGGTGGTGTCGACGCAGGTGGAGTACTCCCTGCTGGAGCGGGGCATCGAGCGCGAGGTGATACCGGCCTGCTCGGCGCTCGGCATCGGCATCCTGCCCTGGTCGCCGCTCGGGCGGGGGGTGCTCACCGGCAAGTACCGCACCGGCGTGCCCGCCGACTCCCGTGCCGCGTCGCCGCACTTCGAGCGGTTCGTGGCGCCCTACCTCGACGACCGGTGCACCGGCATCGCCGAGGCGGTCGCCACCGCCGCCGGCGGGCTCGGCGTGTCGCCGCTGGAGGTGGCCCTCGCGTGGGTGCGCGACCGCCCCGGTGTGGTGGCCCCGGTGCTCGGCGCCCGCACCGTCGGGCAGTTGCTCGGCGCGCTGCAGACCGAGGAGATCGTGCTGCCGCGCGAGATCCGGGCCGCGCTCGACGACGTGTCGGCGCCCACCTCCGGCTATCCGGAGCGGCAGACGTAAAGCGGCAGACATAACCTGGACGGATCATGTTGCGCCGACTGCTCCCCCTGGCCGGCGTGCTGCTGCTCACCGCGTGTGGCGGCGACACGCCCGCCGGCCGCCCAGATGCCACCGTCCCGACCCCGACGTGGGCCCCGCAGGCCGCCGCGCCGTCCACGGGCTCGACCGCGGCCGTGCCTGCCAAGCCCGCGGGCGTGGCGCTCGGCGCGGGCGGAGCACGCGTGGCGGTCATCTCCGAGAGATCCGCGCTCGTCCTGCACGAGCCCGCCACCGGCGTCGCGGAGATCCCGGCCGCCGAGCCACCCCGCGGCGTGGTCGCCGTGGCCGGCGGCGGCTTCCGCGCGGTGGCCGGCACGGCCGTGCTCGACCTGCCGCCCGGCGCCACCGCGCCGGCGTCCTGGCCGCTGCCCGCGCCGGGCGGCGCGATCGCGGTGCCGGGCACCTCACGGACCTCGGGCACGCCGGGCAGCTCGGACTGGACCGCGGTGGCCCTCCCCGACCGCGGCGACGTGACCATCCTCTCGCCCGCCGGGACCGAGCTTCGGACCATCCACACCGGCGGCCGCCCGTCGGCGCTGGCCGCCGACGACGAGCGCATCGCGGTCCTGGACGCCGGGCAGTCCTCGCTGACCGTGTACGACGCGGCCACCGGTGCCCGTCAGGAGGTGCTGCGAGCCGGCGACGGCGCCGTGGCGGTCGCCGCCGTCAGCAGCCCGGGCGGCAGGAGCCGGTTCGCCGTGATCGACGCCCGGGACGGCGAGCTGCTGGTCTTCGACACCGGACCGCTGCTGCTCCGGCAGCGCTACCCGGTGCCGGGCGGCGCGTGGGCGCTCGCCTACGACCCCGGCCGGGGGATACTGTGGGTGACCGTCACGCAGCGCAACGAGGTCGTCGGGTTCGATCTAAGCGGCGGTACCCCCCGCGAGGTGGCCCGGCACGCCACCGTGCGGCTGCCGGTCGCGGTCGCCGTCGACCCGTCCACCGGCGCGCTGGCCGTCGCCGGGTCGGACGCCACCGGCACGGAAGGGCTGGTGCACCGGATACCGGCGTAGCAGTATCGGGTCATGGACTACGAATATGTGCCGCTGCGGTTGCCGTCGAATGTCGACCGGATGACCGCTAACGCACAGCTGACGATCCAGGCCGAGTACGGTGGCTGGGAGCTCGCCCGGGTGCGGCTCTACCCCGACGGGAGCCGCCAGGTGATGCTCCGCCGCCGCGTCACGAGCGAGACGCTGCCCGGCCTCAGCACGTAGCCTTCAACCGGCCCCAGTCCGCGCCGCACCGGCCGGCCTCCTCAGCCTTGTATGCGTCAGGCCGGTTGCGCGAAGCTCGCCTCGACCTCGACCTCGACCTCGACCGCCTCCGTCACGCTCAGCGTCGCCGCGCTGGCCAGCGCTGACCGCGGCTATCGCCGGGCTGATCCCGGCCGGGGCTCCGTCGCCGTTACCGTCGCTGTCGCCGTCGCGGGGCTGGTCGCCGCCGCGCGGGGCGGGCCGACCTGCTGCTGCGTCGAGTGCCGGACGGTCCTCGAACCGCTCGGTCGGCGCCCGCCTCGCCTTCAGCCGCGTGCCGACCGCCGCCACCGGCGCTGCCTTGGCCGTCGCGCCGCACGCGACGCTCCCCGACTTGCCCTGCCGGCCGACCTTGCGTTGATCGAGCTTGTACCTCGCGCCCGGCACGTCCGGTGCACCCGGCACGTCCGGTGCACCCGGCACGTCCGATGCGCCCGGCGCAGCCGGTATGCCTGGCGTATCCGGCACATCCCGCGCGGGTGGCGGCCGGCCCGGGACCGTGGTGGCCCGGGCCGGCCGCACCCGGGTCAGCGGCGTTCCGCGGCCTTGCCCCGGCCAGAGCCGCCGGCGGCGTCCGCTTCGTCCGCTTCCTC
Organism: Dactylosporangium sp. NPDC051484; assembly: GCF_040689395.1. Taxonomy (NCBI): domain Bacteria; kingdom Bacillati; phylum Actinomycetota; class Actinomycetes; order Micromonosporales; family Micromonosporaceae; genus Dactylosporangium; species Dactylosporangium sp. NPDC051484. The sequence goes on from NZ_JBFAZX010000026.1 coordinate 97,965, forward strand.
GGCCAGCTCTTCGTCCGCCTCGACGAACGCGTGCTCGTCGAGGCGGTCGACGACACGGTCGCCCCCCGACAGGGCGAACGGGCCAGTGCCGTCGTTGTCCTCGTAGGTTTCCGGGTCCAGCGGGGTCTCGACCTCGGCGACGATGACCACGCCGTCGAGGGACTCCAGCTCCGGGATGTCCAGGGCGCCGAGCGAGCCGTCGCCGGCCTGCATCAGCTCCAGGACGGCCTCGCCGACCGTCTCGACCGGGGCGCCGTCGCTGTCGCCCGAGTTGGTGCGGCGCGCGGCCTCGGCGAGGCGGAGCAGGGCGGCGACGCTCGGTACACGATAGTCGCGGCGCTGGCGGACGGAGATGACCTGCGGGTGCGGGTCCTCCGCCTCGGCGCCGTCGACGCCGCCGATGCCGACGCCGAACTGGCGGTCGGCCTCCTCCGGGTCGATCGCGTCGACGTCCCACGGGGTGACCTCGCCGAACTCGTCGAGCAGGAACTCGTCGTAGCTGTTGGAGGCGTTGTTGAGCTCTACGTAGGCGCGCCACACCTCGTCGTCGTCGGCCCGCCCATTGGCGGCCTTGACCGCGGCAAGGTGCTCGCGGGCCGCCGCGATCACGCGCTCGAGCGCGGCGTCAAGCTCCGCGTGCCGGTCGGTCATGATGGGACTCCCCCTGAAATCGATGAAGCGCTGGCTAGGTCAGGACTGCTGCAGGAACCGGTCGAGAACTCGCACGCCGAACTGTAGTCCCTCCACGGGAATGCGCTCGTCAATGCCATGGAACAACGCGGCGAAGTTCAGATCGGCCGGCAGGCGTACGGGCGCGAAGCCGAAGCAGCGGATGCCGAGCTTCGCGAACTGCTTGGCGTCGGTGCCGCCGCTGAGCATGTAGGGGACGGTCACGGCACCTGGGTCCTCCGCCCGCAGCGCCGCCGACATGGCCTCGACCAGCGCCCCGTCGAACGTGGTCTCGAGGGCCGGCTGGCGGTGAATGTACTCCAGCTCGATGTCCGGCCCGACGATGCGGCGCAGCTCCTCCTCGAACGCCTCGGACTGCCCCGGCAGGGTGCGGCAGTCGATGGTCGCCGAGGCGCGGCCGGGAATGACGTTGTCCTTGTACCCGGCGGACAGCCGGGTCGGGTTGGCGGTGTTGCGCAGCGTGGCTCCGATGATCATCGCGATCGGACCGATCTTGCCGACGGCGGCCTCGGGGTCATCGAGGTCGAGCTCGATGCCGAGCATCTGCGTGACCTCCTCGAGGAACGCGTGCACCGTCGGGGTGAGCACAATCGGGAACTTGTGCTGGCCCACCCGCGCGACCGCCTCGGCCAGCGCGGTGACCGCGTTGTCGTCGTTGATCATCGAGCCGTGGCCCGGGCGGCCCTTGGCGTGCAGGCGCAGCCAGTCGATGCCCTTCTGCGCGGTCTCGACGAGATAGAGCCGCTGGTCGCCGCCGATGCTCATGGAGAAGCCGCCGACCTCGCCGATCGCCTCGGTGACGCCCTCGAAGCAGTCCGGGTGCCGGTCCACCAGGTATTGAGCGCCGTAGGTGCTGCCGGCCTCCTCGTCGGCGAGGAAAGCCAGCACGACGTCGCGCGGGGGCTTGCGGCCTTCGCGCTTCATCTGCCGCACCAACGCCAGGACCATCGCGTCGAAGTCCTTCATGTCGACGGCCCCGCGCCCCCACAGGTAACCGTCCTTGAGCTCGCCGCCGAACGGGTGCACCGACCACTCTGACGCGTCGGCCGGCACCACGTCGAGGTGGCCGTGGATCAGCAGCGCGTCGTGCGACGGATCGGTGCCCTCGAACCGGGCGACGACGCTGGCACGCCCCGGCTCGCTCTCGTAGATCTCGGGCTGGAATCCGACCTCGGCGAGCTTCTCCGCCACGTATTCGGCGGCGACCCGCTCCCCGGCGCTGGTGGCGAGGTCGCCGGTGTTGGTGGTGTCGATGCGCAGCAGATCCCGGCAGATTTCGATGACCTCGTCGGTGGCGTCCATGGTGAAGTCATATCAGGCGGCACCGGCAGTTTCCCGCGTGGTCCAAAGATGGCTACGCGACGTCACCTCGGCAACTCTCAGCGTAACCAGCTATATCCGATCGAGGCGAGAACCGCCTGACCGGAGGCGTTCGGGTGGCGAGCCTCTGCCAGATAACGGACATGACGGCTCTTTCCGTCGAAACGGCGCGTCAGCGGGCAACCTACCGTTTCAAGCGGGGGCCCGCCGGGTAACCGTGCGTCACCACAAGCGATCGAGGAGGGTCAACGGTGAGTTCCGCCCCGCTCCCGCCACTGCCGCCCGTACCCGGCGTGACCGACGACGAGCTCCAACCGGCCGGGCGCAGCATGATCGAGGTGCTCGAGGAGGACCACGATCGCCTCGTCCGGCTCTGCTCCCGCGCGGCGACGGAGCCGGCCGCGTCGGACGTCCTGGTGGCGACCCTGGCGCGGCACCTGGCGGCCGAGCAGCAATACCTTTATCCAGCAGTCCGTTCGGTACTGCCGGAAGGCCCGGCCATCGCCGAACGCGAGCTCGCCGCCAACGCGGACCTGCTCGTGGCACTGCGACGGTCGCACTCGACCACCGATGGCGCAGCCCTGCAGTCGATCACGGAGCGAATCCGTCAGCACACGCACCGCGCTGCGACCGAGGTCTTCCCTGCCCTGCGCGGGCGCTTCTCCAACGGCGAACTCGTCCGGCTCGGCAACCGGGTCGAGATCGCCCGGTCCGCCGCCCCGACCAGGCCACATCCAGGCACTCCGTCCACCCCGCCCCTGGACAAGATCGTCGACCCGGCCCTGGGTGTCGTGGACAAGGTGATGGACGTTCTCTCGTGCCGTACAACATGGGAAGAAGACCTCTGAGCAGCTGACACTTGCGGGCACCATCCCATTGTCGCGGCATTGCCGATTCGGCCCGGGTGGCGTCAGCATTCTCGACGCCCGAGGCCCGACACGCCCGGGCCTGGTGTCGCGGGTGGCCGACTCCCCCTCCGGCCACCCGCGGCACCAGGCCCCTGGACGCCCTCACGCCGGGACCGCCACGTGTCGGACGCCCCGATTAGCCAAGATCGCGCCAGACCGTGTAACGTATCGCAGGGCCGTTCGAGCGGGGCAGAAAACACCGCATAGAATGGTTCAGCCGGTCGAAGTGGCGGAATGGCAGACGCGCTAGCTTGAGGTGCTAGTGCCCGTATAGGGCGTGGGGGTTCAAGTCCCCCCTTCGACACGTTAACCCCTGCGCCGAGACATTTCCGGCGCAGGCGGGTCAATTCGGAAATTCCGCCTCGATGCGGCAGGCAGTCTCCGTGCAGGTCACCACCAGCCGATGCTCGCGCAGGTGACACACGATTTGCTGCACCGCCTGGTCGGCCACCGCCGATCCGCCGCTGTCGCGCAGCAACCCGCGAATGACCGTGATCATCCGGTCCTCCCGGACGTAGACGTTCCGCGACCGGTCCGGGCCCCGCGGCGTCGCGCTGGAATGGCCGTGCTGGCAGCGGTAGGCCGGTCGACCGTGCGACCAGCACGACTCCAACCGCCGACCACACAACCCACACCGCAACAGACCCACCAACCGGTACCGCCGCCGGCCGCCACCGCGCGGCGCCGGCAGCGCGCTGACCTGCTGGACCGCGATGAAGTCGGCCTCGGACACCAGCGCCGGATGCGCAACCTGTTTGGAGATCACCCACTCGCTGGTACTGGCCCAGCGCTGCGTCTTGAACGGTCCAGGCAAATGCGCCGGCGTGTGGTGTGCCGGCTGCCGGTTCCACACTTGCCGACCGGTGTACTTGACGTTCGACAGGAGCGCCCGGACCGTGTTCAACGCCCACCCGCAGCCATTGCGATGGCGGTTGCGGCCCGGGTCGACCTGTGACGGGCACGGCACGCCCCTCGCGTTCAGCGTCGCGACGATCCGCGACACGCTGCACCCACGCAACCGCTCCGCGAAGATCCACCGCACGATCGGCGCCGTCACCGGATCCGGGTCGTACCGCTGCAACCGCCGCCCCCACTTCGCATGCATTGGATTCGGATGCGGACCCGCGTCCACCAGCCGGTAACCGTACAACGGCCGGCCACCGAGGAACCGACCCTCATCCCGGGCCTGCGCCCGCATCGCCGCCAGAGCCCGAGAACGCGCCCGCAACACCTCCCGCTTCGACTGCGCCCCGAGCAGCATCAGCAACGCCTGATGCGAAGGCTCGGCCAGATCGATCCGGCCGTGCGCCTCCGGCAGCCACAACTGCACACCATGCGCTTCCAACAGCGGGATCAGCGACAGCACCTGATCCCCGTAGAACGCCCGCTCGTACTCCCCCACCACCACCGCATCGAAGCCACGCTCAGGATCAGCCAACGCCGCCAGCAGCATCGCTGCGTGCGGACGGTCACTCCACGGCAACCGCCGGCTGCGGTCCACGTCGAAGAACTCCACCACGATCCGGCCATGACCGTCAGTGAGGTCCTCGGCCACGTCCCGCTGCCACCGCCGCGACGAAACGGGCTCCTGGAAGTCAGCCGTCGACACCCGACCGTAAAACGCGAACCGCAACCCGCCGACCACATCCGGCCGCCGACGACGCGGCCGCCCCGCCAGCCGTGCTTGACTCATCCAGTAGGTCAGCAGGTCGGGTTCGTCATGTTCCGAGAGGGTGGGCACCACGCGCTCCGATCGCCAGCAAGGACAACCGCCACGACCCATTGGTGCCTGGTCAGGGTGCAGCGCGACGGACAACCTGTGCGACACGTGGGCAGTGAGGACCGGCCCGCGACCGCACCCTGCTGGCCCGGCCGGATGCTGCCCGCGTCGCCGTCGTCGCGGTGATGTCGTTGTGCGGCCAGCAGTTGATCAGCGATCGATCCGAGCCGCCGTCAATCCGGCAGGACGAGCTTCTCCCCGACGGACACATACTGGGCACTCTCGCTCGCAAACGGCTCGCGGTACCAGTTCGCCCACCGGTCGCGCAGGCACGGGCCAGCCATCTGGGCCATCAAGTCCAGCTCAGCGGGCCAGACATAACGAAACGGGATCGAACGGAAGCCGCAGCGACCGTTGACGACCTCGACGTAGTTCGAGCTCATGGACTGGGTCACGACGTCGTACAGGTCGTAGGCCCACCGCGTTTCGCTCACCTGGAACGGCACGGCATCCTGTCCGGGCGGGCCTTCGCAGGTCCGGCATCATGACCTCAGTGACGAATCGGCCGCCGGGCTGCAAAAGCGCCGCGACGTTACGGAAGCAGGCCACCTGCACGCCGCCTGCATCGCCAGGTCCATGATCGTGTTGAAGACCAGGTACGCCACGGAGAAGGCCCCCTCCACCTGCGTATCGCGGCAGATGAGTGCGGCCGGGCGGTGCGACGCCGTCATTCGGGCTACGTGCCCGCGGAATTTTCCAGAATCAGGACTGTCATATCCAGCAGACGCTGGTAGTAGGACGCCTCGTAGCCGTCCAGGGCTGGAATCGCGCGGTTGAGCCTCTGCTCGCAATCCGCGAGAACGTCCCACCGCCAGTCGTCGATGCCACCCCCGTTACTCAGCCACGTGTGGACGCAACCCGAGACGTTGGAATCAAGCGACACCATCTCCACACCATTTGCATCGTCTACATACAGCCGGCGCGGAAAGGCGGCCTGTCTGTGTTCCTCGTAGAGCTCGGTCAGCAGCTCTGGCGGGACCTCCGGCTCGCGCAACTCGGGTCTCAGTTCCACACGATCATCTTCCACCTCGGTGGGCACTGTCTGGCGGTCGGCCACTCACGACCCGCGCTGCGGATCGGATCACGATTGCCTGCATATCAAACATGAGCGAGCACCTCATCACGCCGTCATGTCCATGACCCGTTAGTCTCGCGTGATGATCGCCGCGCCGCGCCGGGTTCCGTCCGGCGTCGATCGGGACGTTTTGATGCGATGCTATGGCTATCGCTTCACGCGGGCAGGAACGGTCAAAGGAAACGATCCGTCCGACGCGCCCGCCGACCTCGCTGCGGCTCACGGCGCCGGGTGGCCGGTGCGTGAACCCGAACGGTGGAGCGCAGGTGAGATCGTAGAGCGGGCCGTCGAAGCGGCAACCGCGCTCGATGAAGGTGCGGTGCTCGCAGCGTTCGTCGCCGGGCTGGGCAGTGCCCCGCGCGGACGCCAGACGATCATCTCCTACGGCTGGGCGCGTTTCCTCGGGGCTGCGGCGCGGCACGCGGGCGGCGTACCCGATTGCGGACTTGATCCGGCCGCGGATGTCGATGTGACCCAGGTGTTGCTGCGGCTGTCGCTCGGCTGGGCGTGGAACGAGATTCCCGCCGGCTACCTGCCGGACCTGGAGGCTGCGGCAAGCGAAGGACTGCCCGAGCCGGACGCGGAGGACCGCGTACGGCTGCGCGCCCTGCTCGACCTCATCCGCTCATCGCCGGCGGGAACCACCCCGAGCGAACTGGAGAAACAGCTCGCCCGGGCGATGCTCGTGCCCGGCACCGACAAGTACCAGCGGTACGGCATCCTGATCGGACTTTCGGAGTTCGGGATACTCCCCAGCCCGGTCCTGCCGTCGATGTGGGACCAGTTCATCCCTACCGCCGAGCGGCACGCAGCGTATCGCCTCCTACGAGGCGCGCCGCGGTCAGACATCACGGTCCCGCTCGCGGGATGGAGAGGCGGCATCGACGAGCACCGCGCCGCACGCATGCTGGCGGTATGAGCGACAAGCGTGCGGATGCGCATCCTCAACTCGGCATGATCAGATGCGCTGTCATCGGCAGATGTTCGCGCTCCGTTGCCCGATGCGACCGTGATCGCCGTTACGCACAGTGATTCAATCCCGTGGCTGATGATTGCCGGACCGCTATTCCTGATCGACATCTTGCGACGATTCCCGCCGCCGACAGAGCTGCCGGTCACGGTGGGCGCCCCGGGCCGTGGGTGGAGCCGGGTCGTGCTGGCCGTGTGCCCACGAGTAGCGCGTCACAGCACCCGCGGGGTGCCCGGGGCACCGAGCTGTGACCGTAGTACGCCCCGGCAAGGCTGCCGTACCCTGACCGGCGACTACCATCCAGGGGAGCATCATTTTGCGCGCATTGCACCGTATCGCGGTTCCGTTCGTCGCTGCGGCGACCTTGCTGGCCGGCTGCGGCGAGTCTTCTCCGTCGTCCAACGCGAGCGGGACACCGGCGACCACGGACGCAGCGGCACCCGCCGCATCGGCCTCGGCCAAGCCGACGGCCGGGTCCGCCGAGTTGTTCGAGGCGGCGATCGCCGACCTCGCCACCAAGCCATACGCGTTCCTGACCAAGGCCAAGAGCGGCCCGCAGGTCAAAGGGTCAGTCGACCCTACGGCCGGCAACATCGCCCAGGTCGCCGACATCCCGGCCGCCAAGCTCAAGGCCAGCGTCACGGTCGTCGGCAAGGACTACTACGCCAAGCTCGACGGCGTCCAGATCCCGGGCGCAGCGAACAAGTGGATTCATTTCGAACCGGGGAAACTGCAGTCGCTCAACAAGCTGCTCATCAACACTGCGCAGGACCCGACCGGCCTGACGCTCATCGCGAAGGCCATCATCACCGCAAAGAAGGACGGCACGAAGATCACCGGCACGTTCGACGCGACAAAGGTCGGCGACGGCGTCGGCGGCATCGGCGCCGACTCGGTCGCCGCGCTCGGCGACAAAGCCAAAGCGATTCCATTCACCGCCACCCTCGACGCCCAGGGCAAGCTCACCGCGCTGTCGTTCACGGTGCCGGAGCACGGTGAAGAAAAGGCCGACACCATGACGACGACCTACTCAGCCGTCGGCACCGCCGTGAAAATCGCCAAGCCGACCCCGGTCGTCGAGGCCAACGAGCAGATCTACGCCGGACTCAACGGCTGACATGCCGAGGCCATGGTGGCCGCCGAATCGCGATACGCGGCGGCCACCATCGTCATCTGGCGTCTCTCCCTTGATCGGTAGATCCGCCGTTATTTGTACAGTCCCACCGGAGTCACGCGCGCTCCGTCAAGGCGTCGATGTACGAGCGAGAGGACGGTGAAGAGGTCCAAGGCGTCGGTCTCGGTCAGTACCCAGGTTGGTGCCGCCCGAGTGGTGTGGGCGGGCGGGTTGCGGAACATGCCGTGGATGCCTTTGAGGAGGTTGCAGAAGCCACTCTGCTCGCTCGTGTCGGTTTCATGGCGAAGTGCGTTGAGCCGCAGGAGAGGTGGGTTGCCGCCCAGCGCGGCCTCGGCTAGTGTCGCGTGATCCTGGTTGTGTTATGTCGGGTTGTCGTTGATCCTGGTGTGATGCTGACCGATGCCCAGACCGCGGAGTTGCGGGCGGTG